>DATISA010000113.1:0-3437 GCA_035469245.1 Gemmatimonadaceae bacterium | reverse complement strand
GCACGGTAACGTTGAAGGCGGCGTCGTTGCCGCGTCCCGCGATCCCGATGCGATAGCGCGCGCCGCTCGCGAGAATGAGGAGGAGCGTCGTCACCGAGGGCGCCGTCACCATGCAGTCGATGACCGCATCGTACTTCGCGGCGCGCAGCCGGCGGGTCGTCGGGAGATAGCTCGCCAGTCGGTGCTTGTCGAAAGCGATCACCTCGTGCACCCAATCGCTCGCCTCGAGAATCGCGGCATTGGCCGGCGAGGCGAGCACATCCATCGTGATGGTCGGGTGCGAGCGGGCGATCGCTCGCATGACGCCGGTGGAGAGAATCATGTCGCCGGCCCGGTCGTGCCGCAGAAACAGGACGCGATGCGGCCGTTCGTCCCAGCGAGGCGGGCCTCCGGCGGAACGCCGCATGAGCGCGACGAGTATTCGAATCCAGAGTCCGCGCCACCAGAGCTCGAGGCGTTTGAGCCGCATTGTAAGGAATCTACGAGTGCCGAGGCCGCCTGTTGGCGTTTGCCCGGACTCGATTCATACTGATTGGAGCATTCTCACAACTCACCCGTTCCGCCATGAATCGCCTACCTGTGCATGCGGTCCTGGTCGCCGGCGCGCTCGCGCTGCCCGCCGTGGCCGCGCCGCAAGGAACGACGGCCCCATCCAGTCCGTCGATTCGCATCCCGTTCGAGAAGTACACGCTGCCGAACGGACTCACCGTCATCCTGTCCGAGGATCACACGACTCCGACCGTCGCGGTGGAGGTCATCTACCACGTCGGCTCGAAGAACGAGCTGCTCGGCCACACCGGCTTCGCGCACATGTTCGAGCATGTGATGTTCACCGGCTCGGGACACGTGCCGTACGGTACGCACGACAAGTACACCGAAGGAGTAGGCGGCAGCAACAACGGCCAGACCTACTTCGACTGGACACGCTACTGGGAGACCGATCCGTCGAACTATCTCGAGACCGCGCTCTGGCTCGAGTCGGACCGCATGGGGTTTCTGCTCGATTCGCTCGACGAGACCAAGTTCCGCGCCCAGCGCGACATCGTGAAGAACGAGCGGCGTCAGAGCTACGACAACCAGCCGTACAATCGCGACGAGGAAATTCTCCTCCTCACGATGTACCCAAAGGGCCACCCGTACTCCTGGCCGACGATCGGCAGCATGACCGACCTCTCGGCGGCGACAGTGGACGACGTAAAGCAGTTCTTCCGCCTGTACTATGCGCCGAACAACGCAACGCTGGCGATCGTCGGCGACATCGACCCCGGGCGGGCGAAGGCGTGGGTGACGAAGTACTTCGGCGACATTCCCAGAGGCAAGCCGATCACGCGGCCGACCGTACCGCCGGCGTCACTTGCGTCCGAGAAGCGGCTCACGTTCGAGGATCGAGTGCAGGTGCCGCGACTGACGATTCAATGGCCGTCGGTCGGAATCCACAGCGAGGACCAACCCGCGCTCAACTTGCTCTCGGACATTCTTGGTGGTTCGCGCATTGCGCGCATCAGCAAGCCACTGGTGTACGACAAGCAGATCGCCGCGAACGTCGTTGTCTATCAGGACCCGTTCGAGGGCGTCGGTCACTTCAACGTCATCGTGACCCCACGGCCCGGCCACACGCTCACGGAAATCGAAACGGCGATCGATTCGGTCATCGACCGTTTCAAGCGCGAGGGACCGACGGCCGATGAGGTGAAGCGCGTGAAGGCGGGCCAGCAGCTCGCCTTCCTCAACGGACTGCAGTCGAACCTTGGCAAGGCGTTCCAGCTCGCCGAGGATCAGACGTTCTTCAATGATCCGAGCCACAGCTTCCGGGTCGAGTATCCGCGCACGCAGGCGGTGACGGCGGCCGACATCAAGCGCGTCGCCAACAGGTACCTCGGCGGCGCGCGCATCGTGCTGAGCAACGTGCCGCTCGGCAAACCCGACCTCGCGTCGCACGCCGATCGCAGCACCATCGTCACGGACCCGTTCACCGAGAAAGCCACGGAGGCCAAGCCATGATGCCGTACAGCATTCGTTCGCGAAGCGTGCTCGTCGCGATCGCGACCGCGCTGTCGATCGCGGCACCGCTCGCGGCTCAGCGTGGCGGACAGGCCACGACGCCGCAGCAACGCGCGCTCGACCGCCGCGTGGCTCCGCCGCCGGGCAAGACGCCGGAGCTGCACGTCCCCGCGTGGAGCAAGTCGACGCTCTCCGACGGCGCGCGGCTCATCGTTTCCGAGAAGCACGGGCTCCCGCTCGTGTCGTTCCAGATCAACTTCGTCGGCGGTGCGAATCAGTACGAGCCGGCGGGCAAGACCGGCCTCGCCGGCCTCACGGCGAGCATGCTGAGCGAAGGCACGACGTATCGCACGGGCGACGAGATCTCGAACGCGTTGCAGCTCCTTGGCACGTCCATCAACACGAGCATCAGCGGCGAATCCGGGCGCATCTCGTTTCTCTCGACGACCGACAAGCTCGCGCCGACGCTCGCGGTCCTCGCCGACATTCTCAGGGAGTCGACCTTTCCGGATGACGCGCTGGAGCGACTCAAGGCGCGCACCGTGGTCGCGCTGACGCAGAATCGCGATCGCACCGGCGGAATCGCCGCGGTCGTGTTTCCCAAGGTGCTGTACACGACCGAGCATCCATACGGCACGTCGCCGACGGAGGCAACGGTCAAGTCGGTGACGCGCGACGACGTGGTGTCGTTCGCCAAATCCTATTTCCAGCCGCGTCATGCGGTGATCACCGTGGTTGGCGACGTCACCGAGGGGCAGGTCAAGCAGATGGTCGAGCGAGTTCTCGGCACGGCGTGGGTCGCGGGCGGCAGCATGCCGTCGTTCAATTATCCGAGCGCGCCGCAGCCCAAGTCGACGACGATCTACCTGGTCGACAAGCCGGGCGCGGCGCAGTCGACGTTCGCGATCGGGGAAGTGGGACCGCCACGCGACACACCCGACTACTACGCACTGCGCGTGATGAACGAGATGCTGGGCGTCCTCTTTCAGTCGCGGCTCAACCACAACATCCGCGAGGTGAAGGGCTACAGCTACGGCGTGTTCTCGAACTACGCGTTCGGGCGCGGACCAGGTCCGTTCCGCGCCGGGGGCGACGTGGTCACCGCCAAGACCGACAGCGCGCTGATCGAGTTCATGAAGGAGCTGCGTGACATCCGAGGCCCGCGTCCGCCGAGCGATGACGAGATGGCGCAGGCCAAGGCGAGCCTGGTGCAGAGTCTACCGGCGATGTTCGCGTCGGTGTCGAGCGTGAACAACAGCATCGGGACGATCTACACACAGGACCTGCCCGAGGATTATTACCAGCAGTTCGCCAAAGCGGTGAACGCGGTGACGAAGAACGACGTGGTGCGCGTGGCGGAGAAGTACATCGATCCCGATCATCTCGCGATCGTCATCGTGGGCGATCGGGCGACGATCGCCGAGCCGCTCGCCGCG
>DATISA010000112.1:0-13776 GCA_035469245.1 Gemmatimonadaceae bacterium | reverse complement strand
GCGTCGGTGCGCCGCAGGTCGCGCAGCGCCTGGAAGCTCGACGGTCCGAAATGGTGCGCGAGCTCGTCGTACTGCATGAAGGTGCTGTAGATGACGGGGACGCCCAGATACACGTCGAGCAGAATCGCCATCGTCTGCAGCTCGCGCACGACGACGTTCACGAACACGCGCAGGAACGGGAAGAGCCCTTCGCTATGCGTGCGCTTGCCCGCGAGCTCGCCCACGCCGCGCTCGTATTCTTCGCGCAGCCATTCGAGCACAGCCTGCAGTCCCATGCGCATCAGCCGGATCGGATGCATCAGGATCAGCATCGCCATGCGCCAGCCGCCCAATCGCCGGAAGACCGACATCCGCTCTCGCGTGGCGACCGTGAACGCCACGGTCTGCGCGTCGCCATCGAGCAAATTCACATAGCTCGAGCCGCCGGCCAGCGCGCCTGGCGCGTGGATCCGGTCTCGGATGTATTGCACGCCGGCCGGCGTGTTGCACGTGATCACCCGGCGTTCGGCCTTGTCGTAGAATCGGAATGCCGGGATCCCTTCGTTCTCACCGTGGAAGATCCCCGCCTGCGCGTACGGCGTCGCCGACGGCAGTCCGCAGAACCACCGCCGGAGCGTGTAACCCTCCTCGCGCACCATGCGCTCGATGGTCGGGCAGTAGCCGAGCTCGATCGCGCGACGCAGCTCGGCGTACGCGAGCGCATCGATCTGGAGCATCACCAATCCGCGGCGGCCGTCGTCCGGTCGCCGCTCACGGCGAAACACGCGATATTTCACGGCGAAGTACCACCGCAGGAACCGCGACCCCTTTCGACCGGCGCGCTCCGGCGGTCCGCCTTTTTCAACGGAGCCATCCCTGTCAGACATCGCGCTGCCGATCGCCTTTGGCGCCGGGCTGGCGAGCTTTCTCTCGCCCTGCGTGCTTCCGCTCATTCCCAGTTACGTCACCTTCATTACGGGGATGTCGCTGGATGACGTGTCGCGCGCGCGCAAACTGGCGCTCGTCCACGCGCTGCTCTTCGTCGTCGGGTTCTCGCTCATCTTCCTCGCGCTCGGCGCCTCGGCGACGCTCCTCGGCCGGTTGCTCGTCACCTATCGAGCGTGGATCAGCCGGATCGGCGGCATCCTGGTACTGGTTTTCGGGCTGTATCTGCTCGGAGTCTTCAACCTAGGGGCTTTCGCGCGCGAGCGCAGAGTACACCTCACCAACAAACCGTTGGGATACTTCGGGACCGTTCTCGTCGGCATCGCGTTCGGGGCCGGGTGGACGCCGTGCATCGGTCCGATCCTCGGCAGCATCCTCACGTATGCGGCGACGCAGGAGCAAGTCTCGCGAGGCATCTGGCTCCTCGCCGCCTACTCGCTCGGGCTCGCCGTGCCGTTCGTGATCGCCGCCGTCGCGGTCGAGTGGTTCCTGACCGCGTTCCAGGCGATTCGGCGGCACATGGTGTGGGTGACGCGCGTGTCGGGCGCGGTGCTCGTCGTGGTCGCAGTTCTGATGATCACCGATTACCTGACGGTGCTCACGGGGATTTTGCAGGGCTGGACGCCGGACGCGCTCAAGAATCGCCTCTGACCAACCGCAGTCGCGGGCGCTCACGCCTTGCCGAGCCATTCCCCCGCGCGCTTGACCAGGTCTCTCGCCGGCACCGGCTTCACAAGCACGTCGACGCAGCCGGCGGTCAGGCACCGTTCGCGCGTCTCGGAATCGTCGTGCCCCGTGAGCGCCACGATCGTCCCCGCGCCCACCGCGTGCAACGCCGGGACGAGCGACAACCCGTCTCCATCCGGCAGCGTCAGGTCGAGCAGCACGAGCGCTGCCGGATCGCTCTGAGCGACCGCAAGCGCTTCGGCGATCGAGCCTGCGGTCGAAACTCGATGATCCGACGCCTCGAGCAGGATTCGCAGCGCGCTGGTCACATGCTCGTTGTCCTCTACCACGAGGACATGCGCCTGCGCAGGCACGCCGGCCGCTCCGCCTACTCCGCCTGCTCGACCGGAACCGTGAAGAAGAACCGGCTCCCTTTCCCGAGCTCGCTCTCGAGCCAGATCCGGCCGCCGTGCAGCTCCACGAGCTTGCGCGCGATCGTGAGTCCCAGGCCCGTGCCGTGGTGCGGCCGCGACGGCGTCGAATCGACCTGCGCGAACTCGCGGAAGATGAGATCGTGGTGCTCCGGCGCGATGCCGACGCCCGAATCTCCGACCTCCACGATCACCGAGTCGACCGGCTCGTGCTCGGCGCGCGTCGCCCGCAGCCATACGCGGCCGCCTGCCGGCGTGAACTCGATCGCGTTGCCGAGCAGGTTGCCCACGATGTGCGTGATCTTCTCGCGGTCGGCCGTCACGGTCGGCAGGTTCGGTTCGGCTTCCACCCACAGCGTGAGCCGTTTCTTCTTGAGCAACGACTGGTTGAGCGAGCTGGCCTGCTCCAGGACTTCACGGATGGCGAATCGCGACGGCACCAGCATCAGCTGGTTCGCCGCGCCACGAGCGTAGGTGAGAATCTCGCCCACTTGGGTGAGCAGCTGCCGGCCGCCGCTGATGATCCCCCGTACGCTCTCGAGTTGCCGAGGGCTGAGATCGCCAAGAATGCCGTCTCGCAGAATCTCGGCGTGCGTGATCACCGCCGTGAGCGGCGTGCGCAAATCGTGCGAGATGTTGGCGAGGAACTGCGTCTTGAGGGCATCGCGGGCGCGCAGCTCGGCGATCTCAGCGAGCGCTTCCCCCAACCTCGCCTCCAGGAACGCGACGCGCGCCTCGGTCGTGGTCCCGACCAAGGGCACTAGTCGTTCCGTTGCCGCATCGAGCCTGCTCATGCGTTGATTGTACCGTGCGTAGCAGCCTCTGCCAACTCGTCTTCGGCCTCGATCGCGTCCTCCAATTGCTGACGGCTGAGCAGGGCCCAATACCGGCCGCCAGCCGCGATCAGATCCGTATGGCGTCCTTGCTCCACGATACGTCCCTCGTCGAGCACGATGATCCACGAGGCGTCGCGGATCGCGCTCACGCGGTGCGACGCGATCATGGCCGTGCGTCCGGCCAGCGCCTCGCGAAGCGATCGCAGAATCTCCGCCTCCGTATGTGTGTCGACAGCCGAAAGTGCGTCATCGAGGAGAACGATGCTCGGTCGGCGGGCCAGCGCGCGCGCCAGCGCGGCGCGCTGCTTTTGCCCGCCGGAGAGGTTGATACCCCGCTCTCCCAGCAGGGTGTCGTATCCGCCGGGAAATCGCTCGATCGTATCGTCGAGCTGGGCGATTTGCGCCGCCCACTGGGCGGTGTCCTCGCCACCCTCCGCCTGTCCGTACGTCAGGTTCGTGCCGATCGTGTCGCTGAACAAGAAGCTCTCCTGCGGGACGTACCCGATCTCGCGACGAAGCCCTGAGAGATCGACTGCGCGAATCGGCACGCCGTCAATCAGAATCTCGCCTTCCTGCGGATCGAACAGCCGCGGCACGAGATCCATCAGCGCGCTCTTGCCGCTGCCCGTGGCACCGACGACGCCGATCGTCGCTCCCGCAGGAACCGTGAACGTTATGTCCCGAAGCACCCAGCGTGTTTCGTGATCCGGATCACCAGGATAGTGAAAGCCGACGTTGCGAAACTCGATCGAGCGACCCGCGGTTGCGGGCGGCAGGGGGTGCGGCGTCGCCGGCTCGTCCAGCGCCGAGCGTGCGTCGAGCACGTCGAGCAGGCGTGTCATCGACGCCGCGCCGCGCTGAAAGAGGTTGATCACCCAGCCGAGCGCGATGAGCGGCCAGGTGAGCATGCCGAGGTACAACCCGAACGCCACGAAGCTCCCGACGCTGATCGTGCTGCGCAGCGTCAGCACGCCTCCGAAGCCCAGCACGGCGACCATGCCTAGCCCCGCGAACACCGAGAAGCCGGGCTGCATCAAACCGTACATCTGGATGAGCTTCATGTTCTTCTCGAGGTATCCCTCGTTCAGCGCGGCGAATCGGGAGACCTCCGCATCCTCCTGCCGAAACGCGCGCACGATGCGCACGCCGGCCAGGTTCTCCTGCGCGAGCGTCGTCAGGTCGCTAAAGTGTGCCTGGACCGCCTCGAACCGGCTGTGAATGTGGTGGCCGAGCAGAATGCCGAGCACCGGCAAGAGCATCATCGGCAGCGCGGCAACGAGCGTCAGGATCGGCGAGATGCGCAGCATGAACGCCAGCGCGAACGCGCCGCCGGCGACGGTGTTCGTGAGGTACATGATCGCCGGGCCGGCG
Source organism: Gemmatimonadaceae bacterium (assembly GCA_035469245.1). Taxonomy (GTDB): domain Bacteria; phylum Gemmatimonadota; class Gemmatimonadetes; order Gemmatimonadales; family Gemmatimonadaceae; genus JAQBQB01. Next base: position 9,548 of record DATISA010000112.1, on the reverse strand, counting down.
GCCATTCGCACCGCGCTCAGGTCGTTCGTGAGCCGCGCCATGAGGTCGCCCGTGCGCGTTCGCGTGTAGTACGTCGCATCCAGCCGTTCCAGGTTGCGAAACAGGTCGTTCCGCAGATCGTACTCCATCCAGCGGCTTACGCTGTTGAGGATCTGGCGCATCCAGAATCGCCCGATGCCGCCAATGATCGAAGCCGCGATCATCGCGCCGGCCAGCAGCCAGATCGATCGAAGGGGCTCGCCGTTACGAATCCCATCCAATGCGCGTCGCAGGAACCAGGGGACGACGCTCGAGAACGCTGCCGAGGCGACGACGAGCACGAGTCCTGATGCAACAGAACGGCGGTATGGACGGTAATACGGTAATAGCCGGCGAAGAGAGCTCAGCGTTGGCACATGCTTTGCCACTATTCGCCTGACTCCGGAGGAAGACTCATGACGAAATATACGCGGCGCCTTGGTGCCCCACTTCTCGTAGCGGCCGCTCTGCTCGGAGCGTGCCGATCAGAACCGAAACAAGGTCCTGAGAGCACCGCGCTTGGCGCGGACAGCACATTGAATCGCGATCTCGCGATGGCAAATCGCGACTCGACCGCACAGCCGCAACTGAAGGACGTTCCGGCGAACCAGCCCGCGGCGGCGCCGGCGCCGGCTCCAACGACGACGCGTCCGCGCACCACGACTCCGCGCACGACACGTCCGTCGACACCGGCACCGCGTCCTTCGACGCCGGCTCCGACGACCACGACGACGAAGAGCGGCAATACCCAGACGACGAATCCGGGCGCCTCGGCGAACCCGTCATCGACGGGTGGCGGTGCGGTCGGCTCAATCGCGGCTGGCACGACGCTGACGACGCACGCCAACGCGAAGGTCTGCACGAACACCAACGCGGTCGGTGACCACGTGACCGCGACGCTCGATAACGCGGTCTCCGGCTCGAACGGGGCGGTGATCCCCGCGGGCGCCACTGTCAACCTGACCGTCACGCGCCTCAAGCGGAGCGAGAACGCGAACGATCCGATCATCATGGAGTTCGCGGTGAGCTCGGTCACGTTCGGCGGTCACACGTATCCGATCGAAGCCACGGTCGAATCGGCCAAGGTCGATAGGATCAAGGATCAGCCGTCGGGCAAGGACGCGCAGAAAGTCGCCATCGGCGCAGCCGCCGGTGCGATCGCCGGCCGCATCCTCGGCAAGAGCACCAAGGCGACGGTGATCGGTGGTGCAGCTGGCGCAGCCGCCGGCGCCGCCACTGCCGCCGCGACCGCGAACTATCAGGGTTGCGTGCCGTCAGGCGGCCAGATCGTCATCAAGCTCACGGCTCCGGCGAGCGTCAGAGCGTAGGCTGGAGTAGGGGAAGGGGATTGGGGTCGGGCTCGATGAGAGTCCGACCCCATTGCTTTGCGCATCGAGCTGACTGCCGCTCGGGACGTCATAACAATTGGGATACGGACACTCACGAATCTGACGGACAAAAAAACGAATTGCGCCGTGTGGCAAAAAAACGCCGCTCGCAAAGGGCCGGGATCTTTTGTGTGAACTGCCGCTAGGGAAGCCACCAAGGAGCGTCCCGAGCGGCAGTCCAAAAGAGAATCGTCCGGGCGCGTTGCGCGTGGAGCCCTCGCCGCGCTCGGTGCAATCCGTTCCATCCGTCACATCAGTTTGCGTCCGTATCCCAAATCGTTATGACTTCCCGAGCGGCAGTAAGCTCGACGCAAGCGCTAGAACCCCATCCGGAATCCAACGCGAAACGTCATCATCCTCGGCGCGCTGTGAGAGGCGTTGTCGCCCTGTGGATGCAGCACGAACTGGAATTGCTCGCCGACGTACGCCTCGGTGATCGGCGAAAAGTTGTACCCAAAGCCGCCGCCAAACCCGAAGGTGAAATCGCTTTTCGCGCCCGATGGTGGCAGCGCGGCGCCGGTGGCGCGTTCGCGGAAGTGTGAGAACTGCGTGACGCCCGCTTCGACCGAGTACATCCCGTGGAACCCGGCGCTGCCACCGGCGCGCAGAGTGGCGAGCCACTGCGTCACGTCCGCCTTCGCCGCGCATCCAGTGGTGCAGGCCGTGCCGCCCGACGAGCCATCGTAGTCGAGCGGTGCCGTCGCGAAGCCCGCGCTCGCGCCGATCGAGACGCCCGATTGGATCGTCTTCTCGAGCGTAGCGCGGATCTGCGACGTGTAGCCAAAGCGCCAGACCGAGTTCGTGGCGTTGTCGCTGATGTCCGTGCCGTCCACGTAGCCGTACGAGAGTCCGACCCAGTAGCCAGGGTCGGCACTCCGTGTCGCACGGCGGCCGATCTGGGCACCGGCAACACTGCTCATCGCCGCGAGCACGACGAGTGTCGAGTACCCGATGCGCCTGCGCATCCTCACCTCGCGTTGTTGCGGGTCGCGCACGACTCCGCGTAAGTTAGCCCACGACATGACGTTCATCGACCCGCGGCTCACCGAGCGCCGGAACCCGCGCACCGCCGAGATCGATCTCGCTTCGCCACTGGAGATCGTCGATTTAATAAACGCCGAAGACCGGACCGTTCCCGAGGCCGTCGCCACGCAACGCGACGCCATCGCCCGGGCTATCGAACAGGCGGAAGCCACCTTTCGACGCGGCGACCGACTCTTCTATATCGGCGCCGGCACTTCCGGGCGGCTCGGCGTCCTCGATGCCGCCGAATGTCCGCCCACCTACGGCACCGACCCCGACATGGTGCAGGGCGTCATCGCCGGCGGCACCAAGGCGCTCACCCGGTCGCAGGAAGGCGCCGAGGATCGCATCGAGAACGCCGTCGACGATCTCGCCGCGCATGATTTGCGGGCGGGCGACTTCGTGATCGGCATCGCCGCGTCAGGCACTACGCCCTACGTGCGCCGAGGGCTCGAGTACGCGCGACAGGTTGGCGCCGCGACGGGACTCGTCGCCTGCTCGCCGCCACCTGATGAAACGCTCGCCGTCGTCGACATCCTCATTATGCCGATCACCGGTCCCGAGGTCGTCACCGGATCGACGCGCATGAAGGCTGGCACAGCGACCAAGCTCGTGCTCAACACGATCACGACGGGCGCGATGATCCGGCTCGGCAAGACGTTCGGGAATCTCATGGTCGACCTGCGCGCGACGAACAACAAGCTCAAGGACCGTAGTGAGAGAATTCTCATGGAGGTCTGCGACGTCGATCGTTCGCGCGCGCGTGAGCTGCTGCGCGGCTCGGACGGTGTGGTGAAGACGGCGATCGTCATGCACTTCATGGGTGCGGACCGCGAGACCGCCGACGCGGCCCTCGACCGCGCGGGCGGAGTGATCCGGCGCGCGATCGACCGCGATCCGCCGCCGGTCCCCGCAGCGTGAGCGTCTACGTCGGGCTCATGTCGGGCACGTCGCTCGACGGCATCTCGGCGGCGGTCGTGCGATTCGTCCCGGACGCGTCGGGTGCCACCGCGGGACTCGAGCCCCAACTGTTGGCCTTTCTCACGAAGCCGTACTCCAAAGGGCAACGCGAGCGATTGCTGCGCGCCCTCGAGGGCGGCACGGCCGACGAGTATTGCCGGTTGTCGTTCGACCTTGGCGGCTGGCTCGCCGATACGGCGGTCGCCGCGCTCGCCGAAGCCGGCATTCCGCGCGCCGATGTGCGCGCGATCGGCTCGCATGGCCAGACCATCTGGCACGCGCCGCCGCACTCGACCTGGCAACTCGGCGAAGCGGCCGTCATCGCCGAGCGGCTCGGCGTCGACGTGGTGAGCGACTTGCGCGTGCGCGATGTCGCCGCGGGCGGGCAGGGAGCGCCGCTCGTGCCCATTGCCGACGCGATGCTCTTCTCGGGCTCGGATTGGCGCGCGCTTCAGAACATCGGCGGTATCGGGAACGTCACCGTGCTGCCGCCCGGCGGACAAATCGACGGCGTGCGCGCGTTCGATACCGGACCCGGCGTCGCGGTGATCAACGGCGTCGTGAGGGCGCTCATTCCAAATTTGGAATACGACGTCGACGGGCGGCACGCGGCGGCTGGCGCCGTGATCGATGCGATCGTCGCCGAGCTCCTCGACCATCCATATTTCCGTGCCGAACCGCCAAAGTCGACGGGGCGCGAGCTGTTCGACCGGGCGTACGTCGAGCGGCTCATCGCGCGATGCCGTGAGGTGAAGCCCGCCGCGAGTACGGACGACATCGTGGCGACGGCAACGGCCCTCACGGCGCGCAGCATCGCCGACGCCTATCGGCGGTTCATGCCCGAACCGGTCGCCGAAGTGCTCGTCTCCGGAGGCGGGGCGAACAATCCGACACTCGTCGCGATGATCGCCGCCGCGCTCGATCCGCTGCCAGTGCGCCGTTTCGACGCCGTCTACTTCGACGGCGAGGCGAAGGAGGCCGTGGCATTCGCGCTGCTGGCGCATCTGCACGTGAGCGGGGAGCCGGGGAACGTGCCGCGTGCGACCGGGGCACGCGGCCCCAGAGTTCTGGGCAAGCTTACGCCGCGGTGAGCAGTCGAGGTCCGAAAGGCGAGGACGCTGTCCGATTGGCGCGAAAAAGGTCAAGACGGGCCCGACGACAGACGGCCGACATCCGACTTCCGATTTAAGACCGAACCGCCAGATCGCGGCGTTGCAAAAAAGCGCAAAAAGGGTCAGAGTCGAATTGGCGCCCCGCTAATTCGACTCTGACCCTTTTTAACGGCGTTGACCGGTACCGCTCAACGCCCTTCTCTGAGGTCGGAAGTCGGATGTCGGCCGTCTGACATCGGGTGGCGCCCCGAACCCAGCCACTTACGCCGTAGCCAGCCCGAGCGCCGTTCCGCGCTTACCGTGCAAACGCCAGGTGGTACGCAAACCACAGCGCCCCCACCACCAGCACCACGAGTAGCGCCGCCGACACCATCTGCCCGGCGCTCCGCCGAGCTGGCGACACTTCGGGGGCGACCGCCGCCGCCGCCGCCGCCGCCGCCGCTGGTACCGCTGTCGCCCTTGGCGGCGCGGCAATCGGTGGCGTGGCAATCGTCGGTGCCGGGTTCGGCGGTTGTGTCGGCGCTTGTGCTGGCTCGGCCTGCGCACTCCTTGCCGCCGCTTCAGTCACGCTTCCTGGCACGTTCGCTCCTCCCCCCACCGGCCGCACTACCCTCGGCACCACCCGCATCGGCTGCGTCGGCGTGCCGAGCGGATCGATCTTGATGCTCGGATTCGTGGGTGTCTGGCCTGGCAGCGCGAACACCTGGTGACCGACTTCATCATTCTCTGATGGCGCCTTGAGGCCTGGTCCATCGAAGCGCGCGATGATCGCCGTGATGTTGTCCGGTCCGCCCGCCGCGTTCGCGCGATCGATCAACCGATTGCACGCCACCACGAGATCCTGCTCCTGGCTCACGATCGCCGCGATCTCGTCCTTGCCCACCTGGCCCGACAATCCGTCGCTGCAGAGCACGAGCGTGTCGCCACGCCGCACGCTTTGGTGCGTGAGATCCACGTTGACGATCGGTTCGGGGCCGAGCGCTTGCAGGATGATGTTGCGCCGCTCGCTGTGCTCCGCCTCTTCTTCGGTGAGCTCGCCGGCCTCGATCAACTTCTGCATCAGCGACTGATCCTTCGTGATCTGCCGCGCCACGCCATTGCGCACGAGATACGCGCGGCTGTCACCAACCTGCGCCAGATACAACGTGTCGCCCAACAGACCGGCGATCGTCGCCGTGGTGCCCATGCCGCGGTACTCGGGATGGTGCGCCGCGTAGGCGTTGATCTGTTCGTTCGCCGTCCTGGTCGCCTGGCGGATCGCCCGCACGAACCCTTCTCTGTCGTTGACGTCGGCGGCTACCCAGTTGGTCCGGATCTCGCCCAGGATGATCTCGACCGCCATCGCGCTCGCGATCTCGCCCGCGGCCGCGCCGCCCATCCCGTCGGCCACCATGAACAGCGTGCCCTTTGGACCGAGCGGCTCGTGCCGCACCGCGTGCGGCAGCGTGGCGTTGCCGCTCGTCAGATCGGCGACGACGAACGCGTCTTCGTTGTGCTCGCGCGTGCGGCCAACGTCCGTGCGTCCAAAGACGTGCACGGTGATGTCGCCGTTCGACACGTTCGAGCTCATCGACGATGGTGTGAACTTGACCAGGGGCACGTGCGTGTGGGGGCGTTCGGGTCGGCTGGCGAGCTTTGGGTGACCTTGCTCAATCCTCGTGCCGGAGGCGCACGCATGGGCGGCGAATATAGGCCGCAAACCCGCGGCTGGTCAATGAATTGCACCCTCTTGCGCGGCCCATTCGCCTACCCTCGGCCCGGCTCACGTGAATACCTTCTGATCCATGCGAATCTCTCGGGTTGTGCCGAGCATTGCCATCGCGGCCGCGTGTGTCGCCCCGCCGGGGCCAACGCCGGCCCCGGGCCCGCCGGTAGGCGAGCGCGGAATCACGCCGCGGCCCGCACCGCCGCTCCCCCCGGTTCCACTCGTCGAAGGCCCGCTCGTCCCCAAAATCGTCTATCCGGAACCAAACCAGTCCATTCCCGTTCGCGACTCCAACTTCGTCTTTGGTTCGGTCGGAAACGGCCACGCGACCCTGACGATCAACGGAGCATACGTCCCTGTCGCGCCGAATGGGACATTTCTCGCCTATCTCCCCGTGCCTCCGCCCACCGCGCCGCGGTATGACGTGGTGGCTCGAATCAGCGGCGGCGACAGCGTACGCGTCACGGTCCCGGTCCGCGTTCCGCCGCCACGCCCCGATCTCGCGCTGACGGGCGCGCTCGTCGTCGATTCGTCGAGCGTCTCACCTCGCAACGGACTCCTCGCGCTCCGCGACGACGAGCCGGTACGCGTGACGATCCGCGCTCCAGCCAACGCGAGTGTGTGGGTCGCCGCGAACGAGAACATGCGCGTCCTCGCCAACGTCGACGGCAACACGTTCGCCACCGACGTGCCGGCCGCCTGGCTCCGTACGGGCGCCACACTCTACGCCGCGCGCGGCGGCGACACAGTGCGGTTCACGCTCACCCGCGTGCGCGACGCGCGGCCGAGCCGCTTCGTTAGCCTCGGCGATCCCGCCGCGCAGCGCGACACCGACGCATACATCATCGGCCGGTCGACGCCCGCCGGCACGTACAAGTGGATGTTCATCCCCGGTACGATCGCCGAGGAGACTGGCCGGGTCGGCGGCAACGTGCGCGTGCGGCTCGATTCGCAGCTCGAGGTGTGGGTCGACTCGGAGAGCGTGCGACAGCTCGCGCCGGAGTATCCGTCGCCGCGGCGCACGGTGGGCGCGATGTCGTTCGTGCCGGCCGCCGAGTGGGTCGACCTCGTGCTGCCGGTGTCGTCACCGCCGCCGTATCTGCTCGAGCAGGATCTCGATCATCTCACGCTCACGCTGTACGGCACGCAGGCCACGCCCGACGTGATCAAGTTCCTCCAGAACGATTCGCTCGTGCGCGTGATCAACTGGGTCCCCGAGCAATCGGATCGCGTGCGACTGCGCATGGAGCTGAGCCAGCCGCCATTCGGGTATCTCGTGCTGTTCGAGCCGGGACGGGGGATGATCCTGCGCCTCCGCCGGCCTCCGCGCATCGATGCATCGCGACCGCTTGCCGGACTCACGATCACTGTCGATCCTGGCCATCCACCGGGCGGTGCCATCGGACCGACCGCGCTCACCGAGCCGCAGGCCGTACTCCCCATCGCGTTCAAGTTGCGCGACATTCTCGAGCAGCGCGGCGCCAAAGTCGTTCTCACCCGTACGACGATGGAAGCGGTCGATCTCCATTTGCGCAGCGTGATCGCTCGCCGCGCGAACTCGGCGGCGCTCATCTCGATTCATCTCAACGCATTCGGCGAGGGCACCAACCCCTTCCCGAACGTGGGGACGAGCACCTTGTTCTTTCACCCGCAGACCGAGCCGCTCGCCCGACTGGTGCAGGCCGGCATGATGCGCGAGATGGGCCTGCGCGACCTGGGCATCCACTACCAGAACATCGCCATCGGCCGCACGATGTGGATGCCGTCGCTCATCTGCGAGGGCGCGTTCCTCATGGTGCCCGAGCAGGAGAACGCCGTGAAGACGCCCGAATTTCAGGAACGCTACGCCCGCGGCGTGGCCGACGGCATCGAGGCGTATTTCCGCACGTTCGCTCCAGCGGGGCGGTAGTGGGGCGCGACTCCACCGCTGGTGCTTCGTTGGGGCAAGGCTTGGTGAACTGCCGCTCGGGATGTCATAACGATTGGGATACGGACACAAACGGAGGGACGGACACAAACGAATTGCACCGTGCGCAGCGAGGAATCCACGCGCAACGCGCCCGGACGATTTTCTTTGGGACTGCCGCTCGGGACGTTTCTTCGTGGCTTCCCGAGCGGCTTTCACAAAACAATCCCGGCGCGTTGCGAGCGGCACCTTCGCACCACTCGGAAGGATCCGTTCGTGTCCGTCATTCCGTTTGTGTCCGTTTTCCAAAATCGTTATGACGTCCCGAGCGGCAGTTCCAGGACACCCACATGAGTATCGTGCGCAGTAGATGATTCGTCGCCTCGCTATCGCCGCCGCGGCCCTCCTATCCGCAAGCAGTGAACTTGCCGCTCAGCGGCCAGATCTCGACTGGCGCACCATCCGCACGCAGCACTTCTACGTGCACTTCACGCCGCCCACCGAAGGACTGGCGCGGCGGATCGCCGCCGACGCCGAGCGCGCGTACGGACAGCTGTCGCAGGAGATGCATCCGCCGCGCGGGATGATCGACGTCGTCGTGTCGGACGACGTCGACTTCTCGAATGGATACGCCACGCCGTATCCGACGAACCGCATCGTCGTCTACGCCAATCCGCCCGTGTCCGATGGGCTGCTTCGCTACACGAACGACTGGGCGCAGCTCGTCATCACCCACGAGCTCACGCACATCTTCCACCTCGATCGCGTGCGCGGGGTGTGGGCGGTGGGGCAGACGATCTTCGGCCGCGCCGCCACGCTCTTTCCGAACATGTACTCGCCGTCGTGGATCACCGAAGGTTTGGCCGTCTACGAGGAGTCCAGGCTCACCGGCGCGGGGCGCATACAGGGCTCCGAGCACCGCATGATCGCCCGGGCCGCGGCGATCGATCACACCTTCCCCGCGATCGGCGCGCTCAGTCTGGCGCAGGGACGCTTTCCATTCGGCGAGTCGGCGTACTCATACGGCTCGCTCTTCATCGACTACCTCGCGCGCACGCGTGGCGAATCGCGCATTCGCACATTCGTCGACAAGTCGAGCGCTGACATCATCCCGTACCTCTTCGACGTGCCCGCCAGGCAGGGATTCGGCGTGAGCTTCTCGCGCGCCTGGCGCGAGTTCAGCGATTCCGTGTCGCGCTCGATCGGCCAGCCGCAACAACCACTCGAGGGCTGGCGCGAGTTGACCGGGGACGGCGTCTACGTGTTCGCCCCGCGCTGGCTCGGTGATTCATCGGTGATCTACAGCGGCTCGCCCGGCCGGCAGACCTTCGGCGCCTACAAGGTCGATCTCACCGGCAAGCGCACGCGTGTCGGCCGCCGCAACAGTCGCTCGGCGAACGTTCCGGTTGCCAACGGTGGACTGCTCTACGCGCAGA
>DATISA010000111.1:0-6780 GCA_035469245.1 Gemmatimonadaceae bacterium | reverse complement strand
CGCGGCGACGGCGAGGACGGCGGGCCGACGTTTCGCGGGTTGCGCGACCACCGGCGCTGGCTGCTTCAAGCCGGCGTCGAGCGCGCGCACGAAATCCCCCGCCGAGGCGAATCGATCGGCCGGCGTCTTGGAGAGCGCTTTCGCGACTGCTTCGTCCACTCCATCGGGCAGCGTGTCGCGCAGCACGCGAAGGCGCGTTGGCTTCTCCGTCATGAGCTTGGCGATCATCGCCTGTGCGCTGCCGCCGGTCACCGGCGGCTCGCCGGCCAGCATCTCGTACAGCACCGACGCGAGCGAGTAGACGTCGCTGCGCGCGTCGACGCCGCGATCGCCAGTGGCCTGCTCAGGGCTCATGTACTGCGGCGTGCCGAGCGACAGTCCCGTTTGCGTGAGGCGATTGCCGCCGGCTTCCTTGACGGCGAGCGCGATGCCGAAGTCGGTGAGCATCGCCTCGCCTTCCTGCAGCAGGATGTTCTCGGGCTTGATGTCGCGATGGACCAGTCCCTGGCGGTGCGCGTAGTCGAGCGCGCTCGCCACCTGCTTGGTGATCGCCAGCGCCTCGTCGAGCCCGAACTGGTGCTCGCGCGTCAGCTTGTCGCGCAGCGTCTCGCCTCGGACGTACGGCAGCACGTAGTACAGCATGCCGTCGGCGTCGCCCGAGTCGATGAGCGTGAGGATGTGCGGATGGTCGAGCCGCGCCGAGATCTTGATCTCGGTGAGGAACCGCTCGGAGCCGAGCACCGCGCCGAGCTCGGGGCGGAGGACCTTGAGAGCGACTTCGCGATCGAGCTTGCGGTCGTGCGCGAGGTAGACGACGGCCATGCCGCCGGCTCCGAGCTCGCGTTCGATGGCGTAGCGTTCGCTGAGAACGGCGGTGAGGCGGACAGACTCGGTCACGGCTTCGCTCCGGCGTCGGAGGTGGAGCTGCGTGAGTGATATGGTTGTGCGGGGATCGCGCGAAGATAGACCGCGGGACGTGAGTCGGCTAGCACGGGTGTTCCCGGACAGAGCTCGAAAAATCAGCACCCGACGCCTGCAGCGGGGTACATTTTCCCAATGTCGAGTCCTCGGCCCGTTCGCCGCCGCGTCTCTGGACGCATCATCGCACTCCGCGCCGCGGCGTACTTCGTCGCGGGTTGGGGGGCGATCGCGTTTTTGGCCGCAGGCGCGTTCCCCGGCGCTTTGCCGGCAGTGCTTGCGCTCGCCGCGTACTGCACGCTGCCGCTCGTGCTTTTCATTCGATGGCGCGGCTGGCCGTTCTATCCCAAGGCTGCGTTCCGCCTCCTCATCGTCCGGCCGGTGCTCTATGGCAACCTCCTGCTGCCGCTCGTCGCCGGCGCCGGCGTATTCGGCATGCTGCTCGGCGCGGCGTTCGGCCATGCGATGTTGTTCGGGCGTAGCGCAGCGCTCGTCCTGCTTCTGGCGATGGCAGCGCTGCTGCTCGCGGGCTACGTCGGCTCGCATCGGCTGGTCGTGCGCCACGTCGATGCGTACGTGCCGGATCTGTCGGCGAGCTTCGACGGACTTCGGATTGCGCAGCTGTCGGATCTACACGTCGGGCCGCATAGCTCGCGACGCTTTCTCGACCGAGTCGCGCGCACCACGCGCGATCTCACGCCGGACGTCATCGCGGTCACGGGCGATCTCGTCGATGATCGCGCCGAGGATGTCGCCGTGTACGCCGGCGTGTTCGGCGACCTCGAAGCGCCGCACGGCGTGTTCGTCATTCCCGGCAATCACGACGTGTACGCCGGCTGGGACGCGGTCGAGAACGCATTGCGCCGCCACGGACTCGGCACCGTGCTCGTGAATGACGCGCACATCATTCGTCGCGGTGCGGACGAGATTGCGATCGTCGGCACCGGAGATCCGGCCGGCGGCTGGCGCGGCAGCTCGCGGGCCGCGCCGGACATCGACCGCACGCTTGCCGGAGTCCCCGAGAGCGTGACAGTGATCGCCTTCGCCCACAACCCGGCGTTATGGCCGTCGCTCGCCGCCCGCGGGGTCGCGCTCACGCTCAGCGGCCACACGCACTGGGGACAGTTCGCGGTGCCGCATCTGGGTTGGAGCCTGGCCTCGCCGTTCCTCGAGCACGCGATGGGCGCGCACACGCGCGATGACGCACTACTCTATATCAGCCCGGGCACCGGCTACTGGGGAATTCCCTTCCGCATCGGCGCTCGGCCCGAGGTCACGTTGGTGACGCTCCGGCGCGGACCGGCGGAAGCCCGCGTGTACGCCGCGCGAGCCGTAGGCAAGCTGATGCCGGTGGGTGCGACGGCGCTGTAGCGTCGGCGATCACCGCAGCCGCGCCACGGCAATCGTGGCCAATTTCACCAACAGTGGTCTGACTTGCGCCTGCGGCGTCTGCGCACTCTGGAGCATGGTGACCTTCATGATGCGTTTCCCCAACACCACGGCGAGCATCTGGTCGTTGTTCTCGGGGTCCATGAATGGCCTTTCCGCTCGCGAGATCGGGTTTGCCGAGAATCTGTGCCGCCTCGGTGGGCGTGATGACCCAGCAGGCCCTGCTGCGTTGGGAACTCGCGGGCGCGAGCAGCTTCGGCAGGGCCGTCCTGGCCAAATTCATCAACGTCGGCTTGATCTGCGTCGACGAACCACTCCAGCGGAAAATCGTGACGTGCAGAGCGTGCGAGCCCTCGATCACGACGAGCTCCGAGGTGTTGTGGTTCTGGGCGTTTGCAGCGGAGAATGTTGCTTCATCGCCGATACCGGAGACCGCCGCGGAGTGACGAGCCAGCACGCCCGGCTGCGCTGCGCGACGAGGTTCGCAGGCGGCACGACGATGAGCGCCAGCGCGAGCGCGGTGTGCAGGCTGCGTGAGAATGAAGTCATATGAGCTCAGTGAACACGCGCTACCGCGGCGCGAAGCAGGTCCAGGCTGGGCTTGCCCTCGAGTGATTCGAGGCCGACGGCCACGTCGCCGACCAGCGCCTCCGAATTGCTGGATGGACCGATGCTCGCGATCTTCGCATCGGCCCGGTCGTCGGAGTCTCCACCGGGGCTGCTCTCCGAGTGCGCGCAAGCGATCCCGCAGAGCGCTCCCGCAACCGCCATCGTCATGAGCATGTGCGCTCTCATTGAGCTGCTCTCATGAGGAGATGGACTGTGCTACCGAAGCTTGGCGACCGCCGCCTTCGCCAGGCTGACCGCCATCTTCTTGGCGTCCAGCTCCGGTGGCAGCGATCCGGAGAGCGAGACCGCGAGGTCCGTCTCGCCGACCATCGCTCTCACCTCGGCTGTCCCGCGGGAACTCATGTAGTACGCATCGTCGCCGATCCCCGAGAGGCGCTCGATCTTGTAACCGAGACGTGCCGGCGCCTTGGCGTAGGTGTCGCGCTGGCGCGCGAACATCACCTTTGTCTCAGTGCCAAGGTGGATGGTGATATCGACGGCGCCCCAGTGCTGACAGTTCGACGAAGACTGCGTGTCTTCGTCCATGTGGCTCGTCCGGTTCGCGACGTCGTTCCGTCCGGCCGCCTGCCTGATCTCAGCTGAACTGAGCAAGGCGCAAGCGGTCTTGCCGCTCCAGCCTTTCGTGGTCTTCTGCGCTGCGGCCTCTCCGTTCACTGAGACGGCGATGATGAGGGTCAGCAGCGGAACGAATCGAGTGTTTCTTCGCATGATACTCTCGTGAAAAAGTGAGACCTGTGCGTGAGGATCGGTTGTCGGGGCGGCACGTCACCAGCGCCCGAGTGGAGAAGGAGAGTCAGCGAGGCTCGTGAGCGTGAGTTCTCCGAGTCTACGCCAGGAGGTGGAAGCGGTTAGCGCCGGAAGACCTCGAGCTTGGCAGTGGCCTCGAAGACGATGTCGCCGGGAAGTGAGTGCAGCGTCAGAGTTCTCGTATAGTCGCCGCTCGGCCAACCAGTAGGCACGGGCAGGGATCGCTTCCAGATGAGATCAATCTCCTCCTTCGCGACGCCCGTATTCTTTCCGGGGCCGGCAGTCCAGTCGCCAGGAAGATCGGGTGCCAGCTGATGGCCGCCGACGCCCAAAAAGCCGCCGCCGCTCACTCCAGCTTTGTACGCTCCAAGAAAGAGGCGTATTCGATCGGGCGCGTTTGTAAGCGTGTTTGTGCCGCCCGCTTGCGAATTGGGATAGCCGATCCAGTAACCCCACGTGACGTCGGCCGACGGAATGGTTGACGACAGAATCTTGATCTCAGTAATCGTGACTCGCACATCCTGTCGCATCGTCGTGAACTGCCCGGTCAGCTGCTGCTCGGCTTGCTCCGGGCTGCGCGGCACGGTGATGATGTAGTGGTACGTCTTGCCGCGCTCCACGGGCAGCCGATTGGTTGCGGTATAGTTCGAGCCGGCCAACGGCACGTTGACCTCGCGAACCTCAGCGTGAAAGCCCCCCTCGACCGCGCCACTGCCTTGCACGACACCGTGGTTGAAGAACCAATGTCCCGTCGTTGGCTCGCGAATCGGCTCGTCGGTGCTGTACAGGACTGTCGCTACCGCGCCCGGCCGGGCGATGAACTTGATGCCGACTTTGTCGAGCGCGCGATCGATCCGCACGAGCTGCAGCGGCGCGCGTCGCAGCTCGTCCGCTGACTTCAAATGGCGCCCAGGAAGGCCGGCCTGCAGCGGCTTCGCGTTTCTGCCAACGATCCCGGATGTCGCGAGTGGGTTCGTGCTGGTGGCGGTCGCCACGGTCCGTAGTTCGGCAGTCGCGACGTAAGCCGGCAACGCTGCCAATGAACCGTGACTACCCGCGAACGGCGGGCGCCCGTTTTCCTCATAGTACAAGAAACGCCAGAAGTGATTCGGAACACTCATGTACCGCCGAATGGAAGCGGTGTCTTCATACACATCGGCTGCATTCACGGATGTGTCGATCGGTACGCCCTCCCGCATTTGCCGCTCCTGGGCATTCGGGCGTTCATCGAACAGCACCTCTCCGGGTGGCTTGTCCGGCCCAGCCCACCCGCAGGACCCGGGGGCCAACGAGGTTCGATCGACACCGTAGGTCGAAGTACGGTAGTGCAGGGACATTCGAATCAGCTTCCATGAGTCTTTCGACAATGGACTGGGATTGGCTACGACGCGGAATTCAAATCCCGAGCTTCCGCCGCGGCATACCAAATCGCGGCCCTTTTGCGCGCGCAGCGGCGTGACCACAGCGCACAGCGCAATCATCACCACGCCAGGGAGGAGCGTATTCGTCGACTTCATTTCGCTCATCTCCCACCCGTCGTGACTACGGTCGCGATCTCCTCGGCCGACCGCTCCACGACTGGCGTGAGTAGATCCTCGCCGTCGGCTTTTGCTCTTCGCTTGGTCTTTCCTTCCTTGAGCACCGCGCCTGTCTCCGATTCGAGACGGTATGAGAGCTCCATCTCGTCGTGCATCCGCGTCGTGGCCGCCAGGTCCATCGCCGCGCGGGCTGCGACGTTCGCCGCCACCGAGGTCACGCGGTTGCGCACCGTCGAGGCTTCGAACCCTGCGTTCACGACAGCCTCCTGCGCGGCATGGCCGGCGATCTGCCCGAGCGTTCCGCCTCGCTTCTGGCGCTCCTGCCTGGCCGTGACGAAGAGGACGAACTTGCAGCTGGCCTGGCGCGCTTCCTCGCGAACCTGAGATTGCAAGCGTGCCGTCAGCGGCACGACAGAAAGGCTTGGACCAGTGAGATAACTCTTGAACACCTCGTTCACCGCCGCCGACGCCTGAGCGGCATCGGTCCCCGCGAACTGCGCACTTGCCGGCGCGAGACAGATCGGCGCGTTCGAGCGCGCGCTCAATCCGGACACGAGGGCGATCATGAAAGCGAGATGGCTCATGTGCATACTCCTGTAATGGCCGCGAGGATATCGAATGCGATCGACTACGGAACGGGCTGGAAGGCGCGGATCGTCGCGCTCTGCAAATCGACCAGGACGCGTGCGCTGCAGTGATTCGCCGCCATGGAGGCGATGATCTGGTAGACATCACTGTCAGACGTGACGGCGGTGTTGTCGTATTCCGCGGCGAGCGCGGGGCAATACGGATCGCTAAGCGCGTAGCGATCCAGCCGCGCCGCGACAAAGCGCGTATCGGTCGTGAACGCGGCGTTGAACGTGAAGATCGGATTAGGCGGCACAATCGGATTCGGCGGTACGAGGTTCAGCAACGTCGTCTCGCCGCTCAGCATCAGGGTGCCGATGTCGAACGACGTGAGCGTGTAGTCGACCGCTGCGACACCGAAATCGAAGCCGCTCAACAGCTCGATGCTGGTCGCGCGATGAACGGGGGCCGTGGGCATCTGCTGTTCGGCGCACCCGGCAAGCACACTGCCGAGGGCGAGAATCATGATCGAGCGCTTTTGTACGATCAGCATGTCATGTCTCCTGGTGGTTGAACGTGAGCCGCTCGTGAGCGGCACGAGTGCAGAAAGGAGCAGATTCTCATTTCGGCGTCGAAGCCGAGTACAGCATCGCGTCCTTCTCGATACGGCCGTGCGCGTCGCGCCGCAGATACCGCACGGTCGGCGGGCCGGCGCAGACCTCGTAGGAGGCGAGCGACACCAGCGGCGTGAGCGCGTACACGGCGGCCGGCTCCATCTCGTCGCGGCGTGGTGATCGGCGCTGCAAGCCGCCGGGCGCGCCGAGGTACCGCGGCACGAGCTCGAGCCGCATGACAGCATCCTCGAGCCGCACACGAAGCGGCATCGCACCATCGGCCCCTTCCACCGTCTCGACGGTGCGCGTCACGACCGTCGATCCCGTTTGCACTTGGGCTGGCCCGATCATCGCCGCCACGGGCGTGGCCCGCGTCG
>DATISA010000110.1:0-6205 GCA_035469245.1 Gemmatimonadaceae bacterium | reverse complement strand
TCGTGGTTCCGACCGCGAGCCGATCTCGGGACGCAGTACGACATGCTGCGCGACCCGAACACGCGCGGCTTCACGCCGCTGCCGGGCGTCATTGGAGTCGACAGCGTGCTAGCGGGCCGCGATTCGCTCGCGTCGCTGCAGCGTAATCTGCCGCGGCGAATGACCGCCGCGCAGACGGCGAGCATCGGCTCGACGATCGACATTGCCGGCGCGACCGGCGCGTACGTGCACGATTCCACGCTGGCGCGGCGGATCGCCGCGCTGTTCACTCCCATCGACGTCTCGTACACCCGCAGCCTGCTGTCGGCGCTCGATGCGTCGCCCACGAGCGCGCCGCTCGCTCTGCAGTTGGGCCTCGCCGGTCCCGGTTCGTTTCGGACCGTGAGCGGTCTTCCGGCGACCACGGCGGGTCAGACGGGTACGCTGAGCGCGAGCGGAGCCCTGCGCTTCCCGCTCGGATTGGCGCTCGAGAATCGCCTCCGGCGCACCACGACCCTCAACTGGATCGCGCGGCCTGACTCGTCGCAGGCCGAAGTGAATGGGTCGCAGTTGCAGTTTCCTGATGTGAACCTTCGTTGGGCGTACCGACCGGCGAGCGCCACGAGCCTGGTGTCGAACCTCGACGCAGGCGCCGGTTTCGTGAAAACCTCGGCGACGGTGTCGCTGCCGAGCCTGTTCGATGATGCGTCGCCAGAGGTTCGCCGCACCCACGCGGAGACCTTCCCGCTCAGTGCATCCGTTGCGTGGGCAGTGCGCGGTGGACTGAGCACGGGCGCGCGCTACAATTTCACGCGCCGCGTCGACAGCCTGCCAGGGAGCATCGCTCGCTCGCGGGGCAACGAGCTTGGCCTGGATGCGGGCCGGGCGTTTCGAATTCCGGAGAGCTGGGGGCTCGGCTTGCGCAGTGACGTGCGCACGCGGTTCGGCGTGCAGCAGTCGCACCTCACCACCTTCGTGTTCGACGCGACGAGCGGCGCACGGAGCCGGCTCCAGGACAACGGCCGGCAGTCGTTCAACCTTACGGCCGATACCAACCTGAGCGAGAACCTGGTGTTCACGTTCCAAGGGTCGCACATCGTGACGTTCGACAACAACCTCAATCGTCGCTTCGCGCAGACCGTGTTCTCGACGGTGCTGCAGATTCAGTTTTTTGGGGCGGGGAAGTGATGCTGCTCGGCTGCTCGGCAACTCGGCAACTCGGCAACTCGGCAACTCGGCGGCTCGGCAACTCGGCGCCGAGCCACCGAGAGTATCGTGTGCATTGCGCCATCGGTGCGGCCTGGACGGGTCGGGTGGTTGGAACGCGGATCGACGCGGAGGAACCGGATCTGACGGACGACTGCGGCCGGGCGTGACGCCGCCACGCACGACGAGCCCGGACGAATTTTTTCTTTGTGACAGCCGCTCGGGACGCCACCGATAGCATCCCGAGCGGCGGTACCCCAAAAAATCCCGGCACGTTGAGCGTGGAGCGCTCGCGCCATGAGGAGCGATCCGGAGGATCCGCCCCATCCGTAGCATCCGTATCCCAAGTCGTAGATGCGTCCGCGCCACGAGGGGGTCAGAATGCGCACGGAGCTCGCTGCGGCTCGGCGGCTCGGCGTTGAGGCGTTTGATCCGGGCTCGTGGGGTGAGACCCCGCTCGGAGCCCCGGACCTGTCTCCGTGAAGCCCGGTACTATTCTTCGTCTATTCTTCGACGAGCTCCATCACGTGCGAATGACCATCCTGCTCTGCTGCGCCATCCTCTCGCTCACCGGTTGCGACAAGGTCAGGGAGCGCTTCTCCGGACCCAAGACCGCGTTCGACGGCCAGGCGGCGCTCGGGTACGTCAAGGCGCACCTGGCGTTCGGGCCGCGAACGCCCGGCACGCCGGCCCACGACAAAGCCGCCGACTGGATCGTCGCCGAGATGAAGAAGCGAACGGACAGCGTGGTCGTGCAGAGCTGGACGCAGACGACCGCCGATGGCACCAAGCTTCCGCTGCGCAACATCCTGGCGCGATTCAATACGAGCGCGCCACAGCGCGTGCTCTTCATCACCCACTGGGACACCCGGCCGAAGGCGGACGACGATCCCAACTACGGTAACAAGGCGCAGCCGATCCTCGGCGCCAACGACGGCGCGTCCGGTGTGGGATTATTCATCGCGCTCGCCGATGTCTTCGAGAAGACGCCGCCGTCCGTGGGCGTGGATCTCCTGTTCGTGGACGGGGAGGACTGGGGAAGCTTCGATTCGGACGCCGACGGCAGCTATCCGGACGCGCTGTTCGGCTCGCAGTATTTCGCCTTGCATCCCCCGTCGCCCAACTACACGCCGCTCTATGGCGTGCTCTTCGACATGATCGGCGACGCGGATTTACAGATCTATCAGGAAGCCAACTCCGTGCAACGGGCGCCGGAAGTCGTGCGCCGCGTCTGGGATACCGCCGCCCAACTGGGCTATGGCGCCTACTTCGTGAACCAGGTGGGCATGGCCATCACCGACGATCACGTGCCGTTTCTCAACAAGAGTATGCACGTAATCGACGTGCTGGACATCCAGTACGGGCCGTTGCCGCCGAACCACGATGCGTTCACGGCGTCGAGCCCGAACTATCACCACACGCTGCAGGACACCTTCGACAAGGTTTCGGCCAGGAGCCTGCAGATCGTCGGCGATGTCGCGGTGACGCTGGTGAAGTGAGCTGCCGCACTCGGAGTTTTTCCGAGCGCTCACGGACAGCTACGGCTTCGGTTTGCCGTTGCTGACCTCCTCGGCCATCTTGATCGCGTTGTACGCGTTCACGATCCCGCCGGTCACCGAGAGCGAGCCGAACGCCATGTGCCCATCGCCGCCGGGCCGCACCACCGGCTGATCGCGGTACGCGCTCACCGACGACACGATGATCTTCCGGACATCAGCCGCGGTGAGGTTGGGGTAGTAGTCCATGATCAGGGCCGCGAGGCCGCTCACCACCGGAGCGGCCATGCTCGTGCCGCTGTCGCGCTCGTACTCGTTGCCCGGGACCGACGACAGGATGTCGACGCCCGGCGCGAACACATCGACTTCGTTCTTGCCGAAGTTCGAGAAGGGCGCGGCCAGGCTGTCGCCGCCCTTCCATGACGAGGCGCCAACCTCGATCCAGAGTTGCGGGCGGCCGCCGCCCAGATATGCGGGCGTCGGGAAGTTCTTGCCTTTGCTCAGGTCGGCGCCGTCATTGCCAGCGGCGTGCACCATGAGCACGCCGTGCGCGTCGGCGTACTTCACCGCGTCATCGACCGCGCTCTTGTACGGCGAGTACGGCTTGCCGAAGCTCATGCTGATGATCTGCGCGCCGTTGTCGACGGCGTATCGAATGCCGTTCGCGATGTCCTTGTCTCGCTCGTCGCCATCGGGCACCGCGCGGATCATCATGAACTTCACCGCGGGCGCGATGCCATCGACGCCAATGTTGTTGCCGCGCACGGCGCCGATGATCCCGGCGACGTGCGTGCCGTGCTTGGCGTCCTGACCCATCACGTCCGAGTTGCCGTAGTCGTGCTCGTTCGGGTTGGAGTAGTGATCGCCCACGATCGTGCGCGGATTGTAGTCCGGGTTCAGTCCGTACTGGAGCTGTCCCTCGAGCGATTTGAGGCCGTCCTCGATCACGCTCGGCGTCGCGCCCTGTTCCGCCAGCTCGAGATAGATCTGCCGGGCCTGGGTCAATTGCGGCGTGGACGTTCGCATCTTGCGCACGCTCTCCGCCGAGAGCGTATCCGGCGCCACGCCCTGCTTGAGCATCGGCAGGATCTGCTTCAGCACGGAGCTGATCTGCCTGTACGTCTGCACGCTGCTCTCGATCTTCTTCCGCTGCTCGGCGTAGTCGGCGTCGATCTGCGCGCACGTCGCCGCGTCGGTGATCGCCGGCTCGCCGCTCGAGCCGGCGCGCTGGTGGCACCGCGCATACTGGCGCGTCACCTCGAACGTGTCCCAGTGCACGTCCTCGCCGTTCTTCCCGCCGATGAAGTTCCAGCCGTGCACATCGCCGGCGTAGCCGTTGCCGTCCTTGGCGTTTCCGCTCGTTTCCTTGGGATTGGTCCACAGGTTCGCACGGAGGTCGGCGTGCAACGTGTCGATCCCGTTGTCGATGATTGCCACGACCACCGTGCGCTTGGGCGATTTTCCGGCGAGCAGCTCCTTCATCGCTCGCTCGGCGCTGATCCCCGGAATGTGGTCGGTCGCCTCGTCGAGCAGCTGCCAGTTGCGCGGCGGCTCGGACATCGTGACCGGCGGTACGCGCGTAGCAGGCGCGCTCGCGGCGGGCTGCGCCGCTGCGGGCGACGCGGCCGGAGCGGGCGCCGAGGTGACGACAGTAGCCGGCGTGCCGCACGCGGCGGCGAACGCGAGCCAGGAGATCAATATTGAAGAACGGCTGGCGAACGACTTCATCTGGAATCCCGGGTCGATGGACGTCAGAGAACGATAGCTGTCTGCCCGCTCTCCAGTGAGCGGCCTTACGGCTTTCTTACCCTCGAGCATCACTGATGGGCGATGTGGAAGTTGATCATCGGGGTCTTGAAGGCCCCCCATAGACGGAGCCAGATCGGCAGCACCATCTCGGTGCCGCGTGCCGTCGTGATGTCGCCCAGGTCGATGATGTTCCGCCAACCGAATTCCTGAAGTAGCTCGCGCACCTGGGCCTTGGCCTGCGGGTCATTGCCGCTCAGGAAGACGTCGTGCTCTCCCGGTACGAGTGACGGCTCGACCATGACCTGGGCGGTCATCGTGTTCAGGGCCTTCACGACCTTCGTTGCGGGAAACTCGGCCTGAATCCGCTCGGCGAGCGAGTCGGTATTGCAGATCGACAGAGTTGGCGGCATGCCGTGCGAAAAATCGAGCGGATTGGCCACGTCTACGAGGACCTTTCCGGCCAGATTCCCGGTTCCAGCCGAGTGCAGTGCTTCGAGCGACGCCGTTCCAGACGTGCAGTTGAACACCAGCTCGGCGAATGTCGCGGCATCCGCGAACGTGCCCTGGCTAGCGCGCTCGCCGTTCGATGCAACCCAATCGCGCGCCTTTGTGTTGTTGGCGGTACGCGAGCCCAACCTGATGCTGTGGCCGCGGCGCGCGAGCGCCGTCCCGATGGTCTGGCCAACGACTCCGGTTCCGAGAACTCCAATTCGCATAGACGCTCCATGTAGGCCCTGTTTGAGTCAAAGGTCGTGCCTGAGGAAGCCCGCGTGTCCGGTCGGCGTTCGGCGCGCGTTTGACACGGTCTGAGGTCGAATGGTGATGGCCTGTCCGGCCGCGCATGTAGCTTCGCGCCATGTCGATTCCATCGGACCACAAGGCGCTGATCTTCGTCGGCGCGGTCGCCATCCTTGGAGCCGCGGTCCGGATCATCCGCGCGGCGACGAACGAAGCGGGCTCGCCCCTGCAGCCGGCGCTCGAGCACCAAATCCAGGCCTCCGACTCCGCCGCGCACGCGGGGCACGGACAAGGGCGCGGCAGGTCATCGCGTCGAACGTCGCGTCGAGGACAAACGGCACTCCCGGGCCCCGACACGGCGCTCCGGATTCGATCTGCGCCGCTTCTCGACCGGCCGGGCTACATCGGCAGTCGACTCGATCTGGATGTCGCGACGGCGGCGCAGATCGATTCGCTGCCGGGTGTCACTCCGGCAATGGCTCGCCGGATAGTCCGGGATCGGATGAGTCATGGGCCGTTCCTGAGTCTGGACGGGCTCCGCCGAGTCTCTGGCGCGTGGCCCAGGTTCGTCGAACATCTCGATACGCTGGTCACGTTCTCCGGCGTGTTCCGAGCCGGATCACCCGACGACACGCTCATCCCCAAAAGGAAGGCACGCTCGCGACGCCCCTCACGTTCGCCGCCGCCGCGCTGAGTCTCGCGGCCCGCGGCGCGGCCGGTCGTGACGGTAACGCCGCGGGCGAAAAGTGGCCGTTGTTCGTAAGTTGGAAGCGTATGGCCTTACCCCGAGCCATCGCTCCCCACCCTCAGTTCGCCGGCCCGCGACTGCGCCTGACATGAGACGCGGCACGCCTCTCACGCTCCACGCCGATCGCTTCTTCGACTCCGATCCGGCGGTTCGCGCAGCCGCACGCTCGCTGTATGACGAAACATGCGCGCTGCCGCTGGTCTGCCCGCACGGCCACGTCGATCCGAGGATTCTCGCCGAGGACGCACCGTTTCCCGATCCGGCGTCGCTTCTGATAGTCCCGGATCAT
>DATISA010000109.1:0-17871 GCA_035469245.1 Gemmatimonadaceae bacterium | reverse complement strand
CTCGCGGAGTTGCTCGGGTTTGTAGAGTACGGTGATCGCGTGGTAGTCGACGATGCAGATGATCGTTTCGTACTCGTGCTGGAGACGCGCCCAGTTCTTGACCGCCCCCAGGTAGTTGCCGATGTGGAGCTCCCCGGACGGCTGAATTCCACTAAAGATCCGTGACATTGGCTCAACATAACAACAGCCGTGCTCTCCTCGCGACCTGCGTCGCCGCGGCGGCGCGCGCGGCGGACATCATCCGTCGCGGGGCCGCGACGCGGCACTCGCTCACGTGGGAGCTCAAGTCGCAGACGGACTTCGTCAGCGACGTGGATCGCGACTCCGAGCGCGCGATCGCCGAGGTGGTGGCCGAGCGTCACGGCGACGCGCGACTACTCGGCGAAGAGTTCTCGCCGTCGATGACCGATCGGACCGGGATCGTGTTCATCGCCGATCCGCTCGACGGCACGACCAATTTCCTCCACGGGTTCCCGTGCTACGCGGTATCGATCGCCGCGCTCATCGACGGCGAGCTCGTGGCGGGCGCGATCCTGAACGCGGCCAACGGCGAGCTGTTCACGGCGACCGCCGGCGGCGGCGCGCGTCTCAACGGCCAGCCGATCACGGTCTCCTCGATCACGGAGCCCACGCGCTCGCTCATCGGCACGGGGTTCCCGTTCAAGGATCCGCACCACATCGAACGCTACATCCAGTCGCTGCCGGCCCTCATGCGAGAAACGGCCGGTCTCCGCCGCCCCGGCTCCGCCGCGCTCGATCTGGCTGACGTGGCATGCGGCCGGTTCGAGGCATTCTGGGAGTTGAGCCTCGCGCCGTGGGACATCGCCGCCGGGATTCTGTTGGTTCAAGAGGCGGGAGGAGCGATCACGGATCTCTCGGGTAAACCATGCCCGGTTGCGCAGACGGGAGTGGTGGCGGGGAATCCGGAAATGCATCGATGGCTGATCGAGCGTGTGACGGCGAACGGCTGACGGCGGGCGCGAACCGCGGAGATGCCGAAGGACGGAGATGCCTAACGACGGACGGGCCTAACGGCGAAGGTGCCAAAAAGCGTCAACCGCGGGACTACCAAAGATCGGAAAACTTCGAACGCATCCCGCCGTTCGGCCATCGCGCACTTCCCGCCCTTTGGTCGTCGCGCACTTCACGCCGTTCGGCACCTTCGTAGTTTGTCATCTGCGCCGTTCGGCACCTCCGTCTTTTGTCACCTCCGCTCTTAGCGCCCGCCCTTCGCCCTTCGCCTCATGCGTCTCATAGAACTCGTCCCCAATTTCTCCGAGGGCCGTCGCCCCGAGGTCGTTTCCGCCATTCGCGACGCGATCGCTGCCGTCGACGGCGTCGCGGTACTCGACGTGTCGTCGGATCAGTCGCACAACCGAACCGTCGTCACGTTCGTCGTGCCGATCGAGCGGGCGGTCGAGGCGGCGTTCGCGGGGATTCGCGAAGCGCGCGATCGGATCGATCTCAACCATCACACGGGCGAGCATCCGCGAATGGGGGCGGCGGACGTCGTGCCATTCGTGCCACTCGAGGGCGCGACCATGGAGGATTGCATCGTCCTCGCGCGGCAGCTGGGCGAGCGCGTCGGCCGCGAGCTGGGGATTCCGGTGTTCCTCTACGAGCGCGCGGCGACCAGGCCGGATCGCGAGAACCTCGCCGACATCCGGCGCGGCGAGTTCGAGGGAATTCGCGACGAGATGAATGCGGGTGCCGCCAACCGCGCGCCCGACTTCGGTCCCTCCAGGATTCATCCCACCGCCGGCGCGGTGGCGATCGGCGCGCGGCCCTTTCTCGTCGCGTACAACGTGTACCTGGGACCGGCGTCGAACCTTCCGGTCGCGAAAGCAGTCGCCAAAGCAGTGCGCGGCTCGTCGGGCGGGTTGCGATACGTCAAGGGGTTGGGACTCGAGGTCGACGGTCAGGCGCAGGTCTCGATGAATCTCGTCGACACTGAGAAGACGCCGCTCCATCGCGCGTTCGACATGGTGAAGATGGAAGCCGAGGCGCAGGGCGTGTCGCCCACGTGGAGCGAGATCGTCGGACTCGTCCCGGAACGCGTGCTGTTCGAGACGGCCGCGCGGCACGTCCAGCTCCGCGACTTCAAGCCTGAGATCGTGCTCGAGAACAAAGTGCGCGCGGCGATCCAGGGCGGTGAGTCGCTCAGCGGCTTTGTCGCCTCCGTCGCCTCCTCATCTCCGACTCCGGGCGGCGGAAGCGTGTCGGCGCACGTCGGCGCGCTCGCCGCGGGGTTGGCGCAGATGGTCGCGGGGCTCACCGTCGGCCGGAAGAAATACGCCGCCGTGGATGCCGAAATGCGCCAGATCGCCCTCGACGCCGCGGCGCTCGTCAGCACGCTGTCGGCGCTCGTGAAAAAGGACGCCGACGCGTACGGCGCCGTCTCGTCGGCGTACAAGCTGCCGTCCGAGCCGGCCGATGCCGCCGCCGCCCGGACGGCCGCTATCACCGACGCCCTCTTCGCCGCGGCCGAGGTTCCGCTCGAGACGGCGCGGGCCTGCGCGCGCGCCGCCGAGCTGGCGGCCACGTGCGCGAACAAGGGCAATACGAACGCCGTGTCCGACGCAGGCGTAGCCGCGCTCCTCGCCGAAGCGGCTTGCCGCGGCGCCGTGTACAACGTCCGGATCAACATCTCGTCGATGTCCGATCGCTCGCGCGGCGCGGGGCTCGTCGACGAAGCCAACCAACTGCTTGCCCAAACCCGGCGCTCCGTCGAACGAGCCACCGCCGCCGTTGAAGCCGCGATCGGTTGACGTCCGCACCGGTGCGGCAATCGCCGGCTAGCTCGCCGCGGCCAGGTCGCGTCCCAGGGCGCGACGCATCACCGAGGCGACGATCGTGTACGCCTCCGCCCACGCCTCTCGTGTCTCGGGGGTGAAGGCATCGCCGAGCGCATCGCTCAGCGCCCAAAGCAGGGCGTCGCCGACGCTGTCGAAGTGCCGATCCTCCACGCCGTAGTGGGCGTGCCGCTTGCCCAGCGCGCCGACCGCCGGGAGCAGCCGCTCGGGATCGTCGAGCGCGTGGACGACCACGGCGAGCGATTGGGCGAGCTTCACTCGTTGGGATGGCATGTCGACATGGCCGAACAGACTGGCCGCGCCCTTGTCGATCTCGAACAAATGCTCGTAAAAGCACATCGCGAGCGTGTCGGGAACGGCAGCGGCCATTGGCCAGGTCGAGCGGACGAGGAGGATTTGTTCGGGTGTCATTGAAGTCGAAGCCTCGAAGTCGGTGGTGTGGTGTGTTCAGGAGAAGGTCCTGTCCAGCAGCCGGTCTGGCGTGCGGTGGGAGAATACGGGCGCGCATGACGCGCAAGTCACCACGGGGCCGCTGACGCAACGCGTTGCGACGCAGGAGGATGGGTGAGCTCGCGCAGCACCCGGCGCGGCCAAGGCGGTGGAATTCCGGTTCCGCGTGATATCGGGGTGATATCGGCTGTGGCGCGCGGAGCACGCCGTCGGGCCGGTGAAGCAGGCTGCGCAGTCGCTGTGTGGCGCACCGCTCGTCATCCGTTGCCCACTCATGATGCAGCGCCTACTTTAGCAGACTTCTAATTCGAGTCGGGTCGAACGCTCGTGATCCGTATCAGCGCGCTCGGTGGCCTGTCCGTCCGCCAGGAGGATGGGAATCCGCTCTCCGGCGCGGCGGCCCAGCCGCGACGGATGGCGATTCTGGCAATGCTGGCTCGCGCCGGGCAGCGCGGCATCACGCGGGAGAAGGTGCTCTCACTTCTCTGGCCCGATGCCGACGGCGAGCGCGGTCCGCGTACACTGGCTCAGGCGCTGTACGCGTTGCGCAAGGACCTCGGCGCCGAAGCGGCGATCTCGGGCTCCAAGGAGTTATACCTGGACCCCGCGTTGGTCTCGAGCGACGTCGCGGAATTTGCCGCCGCCGTTGCGCGTGGCGACGACGAACGCGCCGTGGTGCTCTACCATGGGCCGTTTCTGGACGGCTTCCATCTTCCCGGAGCCGACGAGTTCGCGCGCTGGGTGGAGCGCGAGCGCGCAGCGATTGCCGCCGAGCACTCGCGCGCACTCGAGTCGCTCGCGCGCGCCGCGCGAATCGCCGGCAACCCGTCGGGCGCGGTGGCGTGGTGGCGAAAGCTCGCCGCGATCGAACCGCTCAACGCGCGCGTGACCGTGGGACTCATGGACGCCATGGCCGCTGCCGGCGACCGCGCCGGAGCGTTGCAGCATGCGCGGGTCTACGAGCTGCTCATCGAGCAAGAGCTCGATCTTCCGCCGGACAAGGAGGTGCTGGCGGTCGCTGAACGGCTCCGGCAAACGAGCGACGAACCAGCGCGAACCCTGCAGCCGGCGGCCGCCGTCGAGACGATTTCCGCCGTGCAGACAATCGCCCCTGTACTCACGACCTTCACCCCGCCAGAGGCCGCCGCACCGGTCGTTGCCGAGGTGGTGATCGCGCCAATCGTCAGCGACGCGCCGCACCCCGCGACGCCGGTTGGGTTCGCGCATCCCGCGCGTCCACGTCCGCACGGTCATGTCGTGACGGTTGCCGCCCTCGTCGTCGCGGTAATCGCGGTGGCCGTGGCGCTCTTGCGTTGGCGGTCGCCGGCGACCACGCCGGGCTCCGACACCGCTGAGTCGATCGTCGCCATCGGGAACATCGCGGCGTTCGGCGCCGACTCGGCGCAGGCGAGCCTGACCGCTCCGGTTGCCGATCTGCTCACGACCAGCCTCGCGCGCGTCCACTCGATTCGCGTCGTGAGCCACGGTCGGATGCTCGAGCTGATGCGCGCATCGGGCAACGCGAGCGACACGAGTGGCGGACGATTCGTTGACGCCGCGCGAAAAGCCGGCGCGACTGAGCTGATCGACGGCACGCTGTACGAGCGTCCCGGAGGCCGCCTCCGTCTCGACCTTCGCCGCGTCGACGTGGCGAGCGGCGCGATCGGCGACGTGCACACTGTCGAAGGAAGCGATCTTTTCGCGCTCGTAGACAGTGGAACGGCGCGGCTCGTTGCGGCACTGGGTGGTGTCGCGCCGCCCGGATCGGTCGCCGACGTGACGACGCGATCGCTCGCCGCCTACCGCATGTACGAGCAGGGCATTCGCGCGTATTACCGCGGCGACGGTCGAACCGCGCTGGGCTTCTTCGACGCGGCCCTCGGCGAGGATTCGCTGTTCGCGCTGGCCGCGTATTACGACGCACTGGCCGATCCCGAGCCAAGCTCGTACCGCGTTCGAATGGAGCGTGCGAAGCGGCTCGCCGCGCGCGCGACTGATCGCGAGCGGCTGGTCATACTGGCCGGATGGGCATACACCGTGTCGTCGCCGGCATTCCGCAGCATCGCCGACACGCTCGTCACTCGGTATCCCACCGAGATCGAGGGACACCTCTATTCGGGCATCGCCCGCGTGTTCGACGGCGAATTCCTCGACGGCCGTACGGAGCTCGAGCGCGTCGTGGAGATGGATTCGCTCGGATTGCGAGGCATTCGCCCCCGCTGCAATGGCTGCGACGCCTTACAGTGGATCGTGGGCGCGTACATGCTCGCCGATTCGATGCCGGCCGCCGAACGCGAGGCGAAGCGATGGGTGCGACTGCAGCCACACTCGACGACGGCGGCGTACGCGCTCGTGAACGTGTTCGAGACCGAAGGGCGGAGCGCGCAGGCCGACTCGGCGTTTCAAGCGATGGCGACTGCGGATCGAACGTTCACCCAGACGATCGAGTATCGCGCGATCCATTCCATTCGCCTCGGCGACTACGTCTCGGCCGACAGATCTCTCCTCGCGCAGCTCCGGGAGCCGAATCCTCGCCAGCAGATCGACGCCCTGTGGGATCTCTCCATCAGCTTGAGAGAACAGGGGAAGTTTGCGGACGCATACGCGATGGCTCATCGCATGCGCGTTCCGACCTCCAAGACCGGCGACAGCCCGGGCGGCGAGCCGTTCGCGAACGTGCTCGAGGCGCAATCGCTGCTCGAGATGGGACGCGCGCCGGCCGCCGCGGCGCTATTCGATTCGCTGGCGCGGCAGCGCATACCTGCCGAGGTTCCATCGCAGGTCGGGCGGAACACAGCGTGGATGCTCGCCCAGTCCGCCGGCGCGCGGCTCGCGGCGGGCGACACCGTGACGCTGTCACGGCTGGCCGACTCCGTGCGCGCGTTGGGTGAGGCGAGCGGGTACGGGCGCGATCGCCGGCTTCACCATTACGTTCGCGGCCTTCTGCTCGCGGCGCGCGGCGACGATGCGGGCGCGATCGGCGAATTGACGTCGGCGATCTATTCGTTGACCGTCGGATTCACTCGCGTCAACTACGTGCTCGCGCGCGTGTATCTGCATGCGCATCGGCCGCGCGAGGCGGTCGCCGTGCTTCAGCCGGCGCTCCGCGGAGGAATCGATGCATCGAATTTGTACCTCAACCGCACCGAGCTGCACGAGCTCCTAGGCCAGGCGTGGGATGCGGCGGGCGCGCGCGACAGCGCAGCGGCGCACTACGCATACGTCGCGAAGACCTGGTCCGAAGCCGATCCCGTACTCCAGCCGCGCGTCGCCGCGGCGCGTGCACGGCTTGCGGTGTTGAAGCGATAGCCGTTCGCCGAGCTATTTCTTCCCCGCAACGTCGACGAGCGTGCGATAGATCATCGCCGTGCCCTGCTCCAGCGATGCCACGCCGACCTTTTCGTCGTTGCCGTGCATGCGCGTGAGCTCGTCGGCGTCGATCGGGTACGGATAGATGCCGTACACCGGCACGCCCTTGGAGCGCCACGCCCCGGCATCCGTGCCGGCCTGGAACAAGTACGGCGTCACCTCCGCGCCGGGGAACGTGGCGCGCGCCGCGCGCTCGAGCGCGCGGTAGAGGTCCGTGGTGCGTGGCGACTCGGGCGCCGCCTCGTAGACGCGACTCCCGATCGAGAGCTCGATCGTCGAGTCGCGAATCACGCGCGCGACGTCGCGGACGATGGCCGCGGGATCGCTCCCCGGAATCAACCGCACGTTCACCGTCGCTTGCGCCGACCCCGGAATTACGTTGACACGAAATCCGCCGGCGATGATGGTCGGCGCGATCGTGTTGCGAATGAGCGCGTGGAGCAGCGGATCGCGGCTCACTACGGAGTCGGCGCGGCGCGCGCGCGCGGGATCACTGCCCACGAGGTCGCGATAGTAGCCCGACATCGGCGGTCTGCTCGTGCGCGCCAGGGCCGTGAAGAAATCGCGCGTGGACGGCGTGATGTTCAGCGGCGTCTCGTAGTACGAGAGCTTGGACATGGCGCGTGACAGCGCGAAGATTGCGTTGTCCGGCCGCGGCATCGACGAATGGGTCGACGTCCCGTGGACGGTCAGGGTGAGCGGAATCGACAGCTTGTCCGCCGTCGAGATGCTCACGTAGCGAACACGCCCATCGTCGCCCTTCATGATCCAGCCGCCTTCATTCAGCGCGAACTCGGCGTCGATGTCGGACCAGTGCTCCCTGGCGAGCCAGTTTGTTCCGTATCCGCCACCGCCCTCTTCATCCGCCTCGGCGAGGAAGATCACGTCGCGCGCCAGCGGCACCTTCTGCTCGGCGAGCATGATCGCCGCGCGCGCGAAGACCGCCATGCCTCCCTTGAAGTCGATCGCGCCGCGGCCGTACACGTGACCGTCCTTCTGCAGCCCGGCGAACGGATCGACCGTCCACTTCTCACGCTCCACGCCGACGACGTCGGCGTGCGCGGCGAGAAGCACCGGCCGCTTCGTGCCATCGCCTTTCAGCCGCGCGATGATGATTGCTTTCCCGCTGTCGGGCGTCGGAATGATCTTGACGTCGAAACCGGCGGCCTTGAAGCGCGGCGCCAGCAGCTCGGCGATTCCGCGCGTGTTGCCCGGCGGGCTGCTCGTGTTGACGCGGATCAGATCGGAGAGCAGTGCGGCCGTCGAATCGCTGGTCGGCGACTGCGCCGTGGCAGGTGAAACGGGAGCGGCACTCGCCACGACGAGTGCGAGAGCGATCGAGCGAGACAAGGGCATGCTGTTGCCGGTGAGAGTCGCGCGAACTTACGCGACGGTCGCACTCGCGGCCAGCGGGGGATTACCCGTCGGCGAGTGCGCTCCGGAGTGCAGGCCGGCACCGAATTGGGAGAGCTCAATCCGGAATGCCGCGACATCGGAGCGTTCGCTGCTATCGAACCACGATGCTGCCGCCAATCGCCCACGCAACGAGCCGCGCGCCGTCATGCGACGGCAACACGGTTGCGCGGAGCATCGCGCCCAAGCCGATACGCGCGAGTGCCGGCGAGAAGACATCCAATCGCGCCTGTGCGCCGACCGAACTTTCGCCTGCGCCGTTGTAGAGTGCCGGTCCAATGAGTGCCCGGGCGCCGGCCGCTCCGAGTCGGACGTTGGCGCCCGTGAGCAGGTTGAGTGCGACGAAGTTACCGTGTGGAGCGCAGCCTCCCCCGTCTGGTCGAATGAGGCAGCGATCGCCATAGCCGCCGAAAACGACACCACCGCCGCCTGCTGCGACCCATGCCCATCGCCGATCGGAGCGCAGTTCGCCCGCGAGCAGCAAGTCGAGCAGCGCACCCGTGCGATAGTCGATGAAGCCACCGCGGATGGTGTGACGCGCGAGCGAGAGATCCAGCGCGGCCGACTCGTGGTGTGTCCGCTGTGCCTGGGCAGCTGACGGCATCAACGTCAGAACGCCAGCAGCCATCGCGAGAACGGAACGACGCATGGCTCGGCGATACCAAGCTACGCGGAGCCGACTGGCGAGCGAGTTCGTCAAACTCAGCGGTGTTGTCACTGCTGCCATGCCTACGACGCCGGGGTGAGGATGACGGTGAGCTGGTACTGACCTGGTCCGCCGTACACATGGCAGCTCAGCGCGTCGCAGGGGACGGCTTGAGGCGACGTCTGGCCCAACAGGACCTCAGTGCCCGTCGGGGCGACCGCGCTTGTCGCGGTACTCACCGTTACGGTCACAGCTTCGTATTGAGGACAAGGGTTCAGGACGCAGTCCTGCTTGCAGGCAAGCAGCGTCAGCGACGAAAGGCAAAGAAGGCAGGTGCGGGTCCGACTCGTCATGGCGGCAGCCGAGATGCAAAAAGTCAAATACCAGTTTGCAGCATAGCCCTCATGAATTCAATGGCCTCCGTAGTCAGCTTGGCGTTCGCCAGGCGACACGGTCGCCGCGTCTCTTTCCGGCAGGTAGAGCGAATGTGCCGTGGTCGTAACGATTGAATCTCTTGGCCTTCAGCATCGTTAGCTCGCGGACGTCTCGGGCGCGTCACCGCTGAATTCGGCGAGAAAGGCGCGGACTTCGATCGGCATTGGCCCAACCTTGTCCGGTGCATGCCGCCGAATATCCGCCGCGAAGTGCGCCAGGGTTTCACGACTTGGTGGATCGCGATAGTACCGCGCTCGCATCGTGAGCGTCTGGACGAATTCGATGACGCCGTGCCAGGTCGCCGACTCGAACCACATTCCGGAAGCGAGCGGCCGTGGAGCAGCCGGTCGGTTTCTGGCGCGAGCTGGAACGAGGACTCCGATCAACTACGAAGCTCGCGTGCCGGTCGCCCTAGCCGATCTGCTCGTAGCTGCAGCCGCGCTCCTGCGCGAGGCCGAGCACCATGGTGTGAGCAGGAACCAGCTTGACGCCGGGATTCAGCCCAGCCACGAGCTCATCGTGCACCTGCCTGGGATCGAGCTGCATCTCACCCGCGAAGCGGTTGGCATGGCCGGTCAGGGCGTTGTTGCACTGCCAAAAGATCACTCCCCGCGCCTGCAGCGGGCGCACGCCGACGACCTTCCACCCTACGTACTCCGGCACCTGATCGAGGAAGAGGTTGTGTGTCGCCCATTCGCCGGTCTTGGGATCCTTGATCTCGAAGCGGCGTCCGAGCTCGTACTTGGTCCACAGTGCGTCCCCGCAGTTGACTGGGAAGGCGCGGACCGAGATGCCGATGATCGCATTCACGCTAGGTGGCTTCAGCCCGAACACTTCCTGGTGCGCGTCGAGCCAGTTGGTGACGACGGCCATCGAAACGGGTCCACCAACGCCGGCGGCGAAGACCTGGCGGTGCTTGCCCTTGAGCGTGTCGAGCCAGGAAAGATCCCACTCCCCCGGACCCGCGGCAATTTCGAGGGGCCCTCCGAGGCGGGTGGCGGCGCGCGCGGTGCCAGGGGCGACGGCGGCGATCCCAGCGACCGAAGCGAGAGAGCCGAGAAACGAACGACG
The DNA here is from genome assembly GCA_035469245.1 of Gemmatimonadaceae bacterium. GTDB lineage: Bacteria > Gemmatimonadota > Gemmatimonadetes > Gemmatimonadales > Gemmatimonadaceae > JAQBQB01. The sequence goes on along the minus strand of DATISA010000109.1, from coordinate 7,674 downwards.
ACCGAGCGGACCGGACATTAGGACTCCCGAATGACGTTCAGCATACGGCAGCCGAATATCGCAGCCGCCGACTCCACGGAACAGAGCCGCACCGTGCTCGGCAGCGCGCCACGCGTCGATCCTTTGGTGGCGATCCGGTGTGACTAGCAGCTTTGAACGCCCCTAGCGGGAGCTGGCGACGATTTGCCCGGTGTGCGTCTCGAGGGTGATGCGGTCCATGATCCCAACGTTGCGCATCCAGTCGCGATACTGCTCGGCACCCGCGAGACCGAGCACTTCGGATTCCCATTCGGCAACGGCGAAGGTCGTCGTGTTGTTCTCGCGCATCAGGCGGTAGCGGACGAATCCCGGCTGAGCACGAAACACGGCGACGCCCTCGGTCTCGATCGCGTGAAAGATCCGCTCGGCGTCGGGTGAATAGGTGTCGATGTTCCAGCGCGCGATCGATACTCGGAGGTAGTGCCGCGCTGGCGCTTCGCGTGGCACGGCGATCTTCCCGACGGCGGTTCCCGCGATCAATAGCCCTGATACGCCGGTGGCAGCGAGTAGCCTAAAGGCCCGCGGCATTGTCGACCTCACGGAGTTTGGGTGCGTGCCGACCCGTCGTGAAACGCCGCGACCACGTCGGCCGCCGATGTGGCGCGACCCCCGGAGCGTTTCTCGAGCGTTCTCATGACCAGGGATGCGAAAGCGGCCGGCACGGCCGGACATTGCAGAGCGATGGCTGATAGCGCTTCCGAATTGCGCGTGGCCCACCGACCCTCAGCCGGGTACTACCGCGACCGCTTCGATCTCGACGAGAAATTCCGGCCGCACGAGCCGCCGGACGACGACGAACGACGCGACGAACGTGCTGGCCGGCGGCGCGGCAGTATTGACGTACCCGTCCCGGATCTCTGCCAACGGAGCAGGAGTCACCCCGGGGATGCTGGGCTACATGTTCTGGGCCGCGGAACGACCGTCCGCGCGAGGCATCGGGACAGTGCCGCCCAATACGTGCGAGGACGGGGCTGGCGCTGGTGCGACGGCGTTGAATATTCAGATCCCGATGCCGGCGCTGCGCGCGCAATAGCGATCGCTCGGGGCGCCGCATCGCGCCAAAGCCCCAGACTGTGCGCATACATCTGGTTCGTCACGGCCGCTCGGCGCACGTCCACGACGGCAGTTGGTTTGGCTCGTCGAACGTGGGCGCATACGAGGATGCATACGACGCGGCCGGAATCCTCGAAGGTGAGCGACCGACGCTCGAGCTCGAGCGCCTGCTTGGCGAGGCGACGCTCGTCGCGGCGAGCGACCTTCCGCGTGCAATCGCATCGGCGGACCGGCTGGCGCGCGGCCGTGGCGTCGAGATCTCGCCGTTGTTGCGCGAGATTCGGCTCGAGCCACCGCGCTGGGTTCCCGTCAAGCTTCCCATCGAAGTATGGGACGTCTTCAGCCACATCCAGTGGACCTATCGCATCGCGACCGGCGCCGAGCATGCGTTCGTGCGCCGCGCGAACGATGCCGTCGACTGGCTCATCGGTCACGCGGCGAGTTGGTCGGACGTGGTGGCCGTGACGCATGGCGGCTTCCGGCGAATCCTCGACGCTCGGTTGGTCTCGCGCGGATGGGCGCGACGATCACGCCAACACAGCTACGCGAACTGGAGCGTGTGGTCGTATCACGGCTCGAAGCGGTAGGATCAGAGAGGGAAACCGCGGCCGAGGACGCCGTCCGCGGCGGCTCCTTTTGACGGGAACGCAAGGCATGTAGTATAGGAATGACCTGCGGGAATGATCGGCCATCCCGTCCGTCGTCCGTTCGACGTTTTCCCAGAGCCTCGGCCGCACCACACCTGCTACCTCCACGCATATGAGCAAGTACACTCTCCGCGTGAATGGCCAGTCCCACACGGTGGACGTCACACCGGACACTCCGTTGCTCTGGGTGCTGCGCGATTCCCTGGGCCTCGTCGGCACGAAATACGGGTGCGGCGTCGGCCAGTGTGGCGCGTGCACCGTCCACGTCAACGGCACGCCCAGGCACGCGTGCCAGACGCGGGTGGCGGCTGCCGAGAACGCCGACGTGACGACGATCGAAGGGCTCGATCCGGCCGGAAAGCATCCGCTCCAGCAAGCCTGGCTGGAGCTCGACGTGCCGCAGTGCGGCTACTGCCAAGCCGGCCAGATCATGACCGCGGCGGCGCTGCTCAAGCGCAACCCGCGGCCGAGCGACGCGGACATCGACAGCGCGATGAGCGGCAACCTGTGTCGCTGCGCGTCGTATCTCCGCATTCGCGCTGGGATCAAGCGTGCCGCCGAAATCGCCGGGGCGCCCACGCCCGAGAATGGAGGCCGGCCATGACGCGGTCCGTCGATTCTTCCCCGGATCCTTCCGCGCGCGTGGTCGATCGCCGTGCGTTCATCAAGGTCAGCGCGCTCGCCGGTGGCGGGCTGCTCGTCGGCACGTATCTCAAGCTTGGTCCCGCCTCCGCGCTCGCCGAGATGGTGCCGGCGAGCGCCGGGAATTTCGCGCCGAACGCCTTCATAACGATCGCGCCAAGCGGTGCCATTTCGATCATCGCACCGAATTCCGAGATGGGGCAAGGCGTCAAGACGGGCCTCCCGATGATCGTCGCCGAGGAACTCGACGTCCCCTGGGAGCAAGTCACCATCGTGCAAGGCGATTTGAATACCGCTTACGGTCGCCAGTTCTCGGTGGGAAGCCAATCGACGGTGGGCAACTTCGCGCCGCTCCGGCGCGCCGGCGCCACGGCGCGCGCGATGCTGATCGGCGCTGCCGCGGAGACGTGGGGTGTTCCGGCTGCCGAGTGCACGACCGACAAGGGCGCAGTGCTGCACGCCGCGTCCAAGCGGCGGGCGACGTACGGCGAGCTCGCGACGAAGGCAGCGACGCTCACGCCGCCAGCGAACGCTCCGCTCAAGGATCCCAAGGACTTCAAGCTGCTCGGCACGCGCGTGCTCGGGGTCGACAATCAGAAAATCGTGATGGGCGCGCCGCTCTTCGGCATCGACGTGAGGCAGCCCGGGATGCTGTACGCGACGTACACGAAGTGCCCCGTGTTCGGCGGCACCGTCGTGAGCGCCAACCTCGACGAGGTGAAGCAACGCCCCGGTGTGCGCGACGCCTTCGTGCTCGACGGGATTGAAGGGCTGACGCCGGGCGTCGCGATCGTCGCCGACTCGACGTGGAACGCGATCAGCGCCGCCAAGGCGCTGAATATCCAGTGGAACACGGGCCCCGTAGCGAGTCGGAACAGCACCGAAATGGCGACGCAGGCGGAGCAGCTCGCGAAGGGCACGCCACCGGCGCCGCTTCCTCACGGCGCGAAGGTCGTGGAGGCCGTCTACCACTATCCGTTCCTCGCGCACGCGACACTGGAGCCGCAGAACTGCACCGCGCTGTTCAAGAACGGCGTGATGGAGATGTGGACGCCGACGCAGATTCCCGCGAGTGGACACAGTCTGGTGACGCGCGGCCTCGGTCTCGCGCCCGAGAAGGTCGTGGTGCACATCACGCGGCTCGGCGGCGGATTCGGGCGGCGCGGGAGCAATGAGTATTCGCTCGAGGCGGCGGCCATCGCGAAGAAGCTCGAAGGCACTCCGGTCAAGCTCCAGTGGACTCGCGAGCACGATTTCGCGCACGACAACTACCGCTCCAACGGCTGGCACTACTTCAGCGCGGGCCTCGACGGTGCGGGCAAAGTGGTGGCACTGCACGATGCGTTCGTGAAGATGACGGGCGGTCCCGGCGACATGAGCGCCGGCGGGTTTCCGTTCATCGCGATCCTGGGTTCAGAGGTCAAGTCGAGCAAACTGGCGGCGGGGATTCCGACCGGCTTTTGGCGTGCGCCCGGGGACAACGGCAACGTGTGGGCGACGCAGTCTTTCGTGGACGAGCTCGCGCACGCGGCTGGCCGCGATCCGCTCGCGTTCACGCTCGATCTGCTCGCGGCGGTTCCACCAGGTGCCGGGCGAGGGTTCGATCCCGCGAAGATGACGAGCGTGCTGCGACGCGGGACCGAAAAGGCTGGCTGGGGCAAATCGCGTCCGCGCGGCGAGGGCCAGGGCTTCGCGATCACGCACACCAACAACGCCTACGTCGCGATCGTCGCCGACGTCTCGGTGAGTGGCGACGGCGAGCTCGCGATCAGGAAATTGACCGCCGTCGTCGATGCCGGCACGATCATCAACCTGAGCGCGGCGGAGAGTCAGGTTCAGGGCGCGATGCTCGACGGCATCAGCGCCGCGTGGTTCCAGAAGCTGACGATCGAGCACGGGGCCGCCGCCCAGAACAATTTCAATCAGTACCGCATGATGCGCATGAGAAACTCTCCGCCGGTGATCGACGTGGAGTTCGTAAAGTCCGATGCGCCGCCGACCGGGCTGGGCGAGCCCGCTCTTCCGGCCGCGGCGCCAGCGCTCTGTAACGCGATCTTCGCGGCGACCGGGATCCGCGTGCGCACGCTGCCGATCATGGATATGAGCTTGAAGTGGGCGTGAAGTAACAAGGAGCGCACCAATCGAGTTGCTCGCAGCATCGATTCGTTCAGCACCGGGCTGCCGCCACGTCATGGCATCACTCTGCTGGCACTAGCTCCAGCGTCGTCGCCTCACGTGCTGGCTCCGCGAAACCGTGGACCCACTTCTGGGAACCGCGTGTGTCGTACTTCCGCGCGTAGGCCGCGGTCACAGAACGACGCAGCCGCTTGCTTCGAACAAGCTTGGCGCGGATCGGGATCTCCCGGCCGCTCTTCCCACCGAGTACCACCGTTCCCCGAGGCTCGCTCCTCAGCGCACGATACCATCCCGTCGGTTTGTCGTTCCAGGATCGCACGAATGGGCGGCCCTCCACCACGACCACCCAAATGTTCGTGTGACGGTGCGTCGTTCCCGCGCGAATGCCGAGGATCCTCGCCCGGTCGAATGCCGCCGCATCAACTGCCGTGAAGCGCGGACCCGTCGTCATTCGTCACGCATTGCGTGGATTGGGTCTCGGGGTCATCGGCCGGAATGATGAGAGAGCACCGGCAGTTTCAGCCTGTGTGTGAATGCCGCCGACACTGCACGGCGACCGACCCGCGGACTCAGTGTACCCCGGGCCGCAGGATGTACACGATGACACCAAAGAGCGCCTGCAGGAGCGCGAAGATCAGGAGTGTGCGGTCGCGGCGGCCGCGCCAGAATATTCGCTCGACGCCGAGGAGCAGCAGGCCGGTGACAGCAGCGATGAGGAAGAAGCCGCCGATGTGGTCGCGGTAGGCGATGCCGCTGCCGATCATGCGGGCGGCGAGCAGATGCCCCGAGAGGCCGGCCACGAGAAGAGCGGCCACGAGGGCGAGACGCCGCAGGCGCCTGGCGGCGGGCACAACTCCAGCTGCGTCGCGGGTGGTAGCGTCCATGGAAATCCGACTCCTTCCTCGGCGCGGCGCGACTGCGGGTGTCGTGGGGTGTGCGTAGCGTACGCGCGGCGCGTAGGCTCCGCCAGGCCCTCAGGAACAAAGCCGCGCGCGTCATCGTGCGGGGTACGCTACCAGCCCAAGCGGCACGGCCCGTAAACCGGGCCAGCTCAGTAGTCGCCCTCCACTCTCGCGCAGCGCCATCTGTCCCGAGAGCCCCCCGTCCAGCAGGACGGCGCGCCGACAGCCCAGGGCACCCATGATTGCCGCCATTTCCGGCGCCGTTGGACCGAACGGCAGCCGTGCCAGCGGTGATTCCGGCGCCATGAAGCGCGTCAGCGCCAGTAGCAGGCGCCCATCGCGCAGCGTGCACGCAGCCAGGCGCGAGTCGCGGTGCGTGAGATCGACGCCGCGGCCCGGGCGGCGCAGCGGCGCCGGCACCTCTCCGTTTCCAACGAGAATCGAAGGGTAGGACTGGAACGCCTCGAGCACGTCGCCCGTCGCTCGCGCCTCAGCAATTTCCGAAGCATCCAACAGCTCGATCGCACCGGATCGGCGGATGACGAGCACCGAAGACAACGGGCCGCGGCCTGGCGGCTGCAGCTCCGTGCCTGCGTGCACCAGCCACCCCCATGGCGCGGCCCCCTGGAACTGCCCGGCGTTCACCGCCAGCACTGCCCCAGGCGCGTCGGCGATCGTCCACGCAGGCAACACGTCGCGCCCGGGTGCAGTTTGCAGCTCGACCCGTAGCTCCGCCGCGTCCAGACGGGCCAGCACGACTGAGATACGCCAGGCGACCCCGTCGCCCGAGAGATCCAGGCGGCCAGTCTCGATTCCGCGGCGCACTTCCCGCCAGTGAACGGCGCGCGCCACCTCCGGCCGGCCTGCCGTCCACCGCGCCGGAGCATGATCTGCGCGCCACCAGACGAGCGATCCTGCATCTCCACGCACTGAAAGGGCGGACTCCGGCAGCTGGGCCTGTAAGGGGGCGGCGATCGTGCCGAACACCACCACGCACCAGAGCCTCGCCCCGAGCGGGCGAGGCCAAACTCTCCTGGTGGCGCAGTGCAGCATATGTCCGCTCCGGCTCAACGAAGCGCGGGCAACAGCGTCGCGCAGCGCGGCCGCAACGCCTCCATCTCAGCGGTAGTGTAGACGAAACCGCCTTCGACCTTCAGTTCTCCTGACCCGCTCGAAGCCGCGGCCGTGCAGAACGGAAGGACCCGCTCCTTCAAGACCGCATACTGCCTCTCGGTCAGCCCCGCCGCCTTTTCGCCCACCTTCTCCGGACCACCCAGAAGATCGCCTTTCATGATCTCGGCCTCGCTAGGCGACGGTCCGCACTTCGGTCTGGTGATTTCGGACAGACGCTTCCCATACCATTCGGAAGCCTTTCTCATCGCCTCCTGGTCCGTGCCCTTTAGCATTCCGGTATACTCGCGATATGCCGCCTGTGCTTCGGGCGTCCTCATCAGCGACTGCCGGCATTTCTCAAAGGCGTCGCGCGGAAGAAATTTCGCGATCTGGCGCTCGACCTCCTTCCGCTCGGCCGCCTCTGCGGTCACGCCTTTCTCGAACCGGTCGAGCAACGCGGGCGTGATCTCGAGTGTGGCCTCGTCGAAGCTCGGCCCGTGAGCACGCGCCGCGCTTGCCTTGCTGGCCGTGTCGGTGCCGACGCGCGTTTGCTCGATGGTCTGCTTCACCTTTTTCTTTATCAGCCCACCAATCTGGGGCGAGGCGGGCACCGGCAGCGCGGCTCCGATCACCAACGCAAGCGCTGCAGAGCGCAACAGTGTACGAGTGATCACGGTATTCTCTCCTGGATGGGGCGCGGGCGCATGCACCTCGTTCGAACTGCTGTGACCCGCGCCATGCTCGCGGGTCAGCTGCCCCGTAACGCCGTCGCCAGCTTCGGGCACCGAGCCCGGATCGCTTCCACCTCCGTCGCTCTGTAGGCGAAGAAGACGTGCGACGTCGACCCTTTCTTTGGCACTTGCATTTGCGCTCCCGGCCCGGCGGCGGTCTCCGTCGCTTCGCAGAGCGGCATGATCCTCTCCTTCAGGATCGCGTACTGCCGCTCGGTCAGGGCGGCTGCGGTTTGCCCAGCCTCCACCGCGCGTCTTGGCAACGAAAATCGCAGCTTGTCCGCCTCCGCGAATGGCGGGCCGCACTGCGCCCGTAGCTGGGCATCCTGGCGCTTCATGTTCTCCTTCAGCGCCTCTGGCTGGCGACTCTCCGGGAGATCGCCATAACGAGCGATGAACTCGTGATACTCC
>DATISA010000108.1:0-11093 GCA_035469245.1 Gemmatimonadaceae bacterium | reverse complement strand
TATCCCGCCATCTCGCCCGACGGGCGATGGCTCGCGTTCAACTCGGATCAGTCGGGACAGCCTGAGGTGTACGTGCGCGCCCTCGCCGGAAACGACGAGATGGTGCAGGTCTCGCAATCAGGCGGCAGCGAGGCGGTGTGGGGACCCGACGGCCGCGAGCTGTTCTATCGTGGTGGCGAAGGACGCCCACAGCTCATGGTCGCGGACGTGCGCACGTCGCCGCACCTCGAAGTGACGTCGCGACGTACGCTGTTCGCCATGAGCGAGATGCTCGGCTCCAACCCGCACGCCAACTACAGCATCTCGCCGGACGGGAAGACGTTTGCCATGGTGCGCCGCAGTCCGGCGACGCGGATCATGGTGATTCAGAACTTGCCGGAGCTGGTGCGACGGCTGAGAGGGGGCGGGGCGCAGGGGCGGTGACTAGCGACGGTGGGGCTCCTTGGCCGGCCACCGGTTGTTCGTCGTGTCCGCGTCAACCCAGATGCCGCCCGCCAGCACGAGCGATTTGAGCGCTTTGGTCGCGGCAACGGTCACGACGGCAGCCTTCTGATTCGCGGCCCAGATGGCCGGCGTCTCGTGCACGGTCCGCGTGCTGCCGTCGGTGAAGGTGAGGTCGAGATCTACCGGCGCGTCCATGCCGCCGACGTTGTCGATCGTCACGCGGTACCCACTCGGCGTCTTGACCACGGCCCGCACGGCAAGATCGATGTACGAATTCCTGAAATACCAGTCGTTCCAGAACCAATTGAGGTTCCGGTCGGACACGTCGTTGAAGGTGTAAAAGAAGTCCCACGGCGTGGGATGCTTGCCGTGCCAGCGCGCGATGTACGCCTTCAGGCATTTCTGGAACATGAAGTCGCCGAGCAGGTCTTTCATGGCGAGATAGCCGAGCGACGCCTTGCCGTACTCGTTGCTGCCGAGCCCGGAGCCGCTCAACACATCGCCGGGCGTGATGATCGGCAGGTCCGCGGTGGGTGACGGATCGCGCGCCCAACCGCTGACGCGGAATTGTTGGTAGAACCTGGCCGCGGGTGCCGCGCCCATGTTCGACTGATTGATCAGATACTCGAAGGTGGTCGCCCAGCCTTCGTCCATGAAGCCATAGCGCGTCTCGTTGATGCCCATGTAGAAGGGCATGTACGTGTGCGCGATCTCGTGCGCGGCGACGAAATCGGCGAAGGTCGTGTCCTTGTACGACTCGTCGTTCACCATCATCGGGTACTCCATGCCCGCGCCGCCCTCGAAGACCGTGGTCTTTTCGTACGGGTACGGCACGCCCGGCCAGTTGCTCGAGAGCCAGGCGAGCGAGTGTGCGGCCATCTGTACCATGTAGTGAAAGTCGGTGGCCGTGTCGTTGTACGCCGCCTGGACGCTGGCGCGCCGGTGCGCGGCGCTGTCGACGACGACGCTGCCGCCGTCCCAATCGTAGTGGTCGCTGATTCCGAACGCGACGTCGGGCACGCTGGTCGACGTGAAGTGCCAGGCCAACTGCGGCGATTGCGCGGTAACCGTGCGCGACGCGAGCTCCTGCTTGGTGGCGATATGGATCGTCTGGTCGGACGTGAGCGACGTCTCGAAGCGGTGGAGATGCTCCGGTTGCAGCACCTCCGACGCGTTCCGCAATGTGCCGGTGCCCCAGACGATGAAGTTGGCCGGCACGCGCACCGTCACGTCGTAATCGTTGAAGTCGCTGTAGAACTCCTGCGCGTCGGTGAAGTTCATCGTGTCCCAGCCGTTGTAGTCGTCGTACACGGCGACGCGCGGGTAGAAGTAGGCCACGTAGAACGTGGTCGAATCGATCATCCCCTCTCGCCCCGCCTCTTTGGCGAGCTCGTAATGCCAGTCGAACGACAGACGCACGGAGTCGTGCGGTGCGAGCGGCGCGGCGAGCTTTACCGGCGCGACGGTGAAGAAGCGGGCGTCGTCGAACTTCTGCGCCTGGCCGTTGACCGTGAACGTGTCCACGTGGACGCCGTCGGTCAGGTAGTCCGGCGACGCGCCACCGGCGCGCGGCGCGCCAGGCTTGTGGATGTTCATGAACAGCTTGAACACGAGCCGCTGGAGCGTGTCGGGACTGTCATTGAAGTAGACGATCCGCTCCGTGCCGCGGATGGTGCGGTCGGGCGGCAGCGCGGTGACCGTGATGTCGTAGCGCGCGCGGTTCTGCCAGTACGAGTCGCCGGATTGGCCGTCGAGCGCGCGCGTGCCCTTGGCGACGGCGGCTTTCAGGTTGCGCGGCATGTAGAGCGGCTGCGGCGCGGGCGCGGCGGCGAGGGCGAGCACGAGCAGCGGGAGCGCCCAGGACTTGGCGGCGCGCGGGTGAGTGAGCGCGAAAGGTGGTTTCCGCATGTGCATGGTCAAATTGTAATGCCGCCGAGCATACGCCGGGTGCTACGGCCGAGTCAAGCGACCGGGCAGACTGTCCGCGCACGGCCGACGCTCCCGTGAGGTGATTGCCTACGGGGGCGACCCGGATGCCCGATGGCGACGGCGCAGGCGGCTTTAGAGATTTATCAACGACCTCCATGCTGCCATGCCCACCGGTCGCCGCCGTCTCCCCTGGCTCGTCGTATCACTCGCCGCATGCGCGCGTCTTGGAGCGCCGACGTCGCTCGCGAGGAGCCCGGCGGCGCCTGATGACGGCGCGCCACAAGCGACCGTAGACGAGCCGACGGCCTCTGTCGCGCTGGACCGCATCACCAAGCGGGCGCCGCTGTTGAACGGCGTCGTACGGCATGCCGGGACAGGGCGCGGCGTCACGGTCTATGTGTTCGACGGCGGTATCGACGCGAATCATCCTGAGCTCGAGACTCGTGTCCGGGTGGGCTTTGACGCATTTCCCAGCTCCCCGCGCGTATGCAATCCGCACGGCACGGCGGTGGCCGGCGCGATCGCGGGAACCACGCTCGGCGTCGCGCGAGACGCGGAGATCGTGGATGTGAAGATCATCAATTGCCGCACGGCACGCGGATCCGCGGGCAGCCTGCTCGCGGCGGCTCGCTGGGTGGCGGAGGACCATCGTGGACATCCCGAGTCGCCGGCGGTCGCGAACTGGTCCTTCGTGGTCGACTCGCAGCGGCCGAACCGCGCCGTCGAGAGAGCGGCGGCGGTGCTGCTCGAGGCGGGCATCGCGGTGGTGGCATCGGCCGGGAACTTCAATGTCGACGCGTGCCGCGTTTCGCCTGCCAGCTCACACCGCGTGATGGTCGTGGGCGCGAGCGCGCTTACACACGATACGGCGGGCGGAAGTTGGCGAGACGTGCGGAGCGATGGCACCGCATACGGGCCGTGCGTCGATCTCTACGCGCCGGGTGATTCGGTGCTGCTTCCGACGGTCGACGGTGGCCGCCCCGGCGAGGGGTTGTGGTCCGGAACGTCGATGGCGGCAGGCTATGTGAGCGGCGCCGCGGCGCTCGTGCTCGAGCGATTCCACGCTGCCTCGCCCCAATTCGTCGTGGCGACGCTGAGGAACGCCTCGACCGTGGCGATGGTGGACGAACGGAGGCCATCATCGGCCGGGCGGCGGCGCGTTTTGTACATCGGCGGCACGCTGGGGCCGTAGTGGCCGCCGAGGCACGGGCGGTGTGACCGCAGTCGATGACGAACTCAACGAAGCAAGACCTGCCCTCGGGGAGCGCACGACGCATGCGCATAGGAAAGACGTTCCAGAGGATATCAGCGCGTCTGCCAGATTGAGCGCCGTCGTCGCGGCCATTGGTCGTGCCGGCTGCCGAACTACTCCAGCGGCGCACCGTCAGCCACCGCCGCGAAGAACACCTGAACGTCGAGCTCGAAAGCCATCTGCACGTCCTTCGGTTGCCACGTCAGGACGCCGTCGACTACTGCGGGCCGCTCATCGTGCACTCGCCAGACCTCGAAGACTTCGGCGTCGGGATCGACGATCCAGTACTCGGGGACGGCGTGTCGCTGGAACGCTTTGCGTTTCGTGACGCGATCGTGGCGCAACGAGCCTGGCGACAGCACCTCGCACACGAGGATCGCGTGCGACGGAGCGGTATCCGCGGGCGGCAGCTTGCCATCGACGGCCGGAACGATCATCAGATCGGGCTCGTACCGCTCCTCGCCATCCAGCTCCAGCTCGCCGGGTCCGAGCACGATCTCACCCATTCGATGTTGAACGAGGTACGGCTGCAACAGCAACGCGAGGTGGAGGATGATGCGCTGGTGCCGCCGACTCGGTGCCGGCGTCACGAGCAACTCGCCATCGACCAGCTCGTAGCGCGGCGTGAGCCCCGGTCGCTCGTCCACGAGACGATCGACCTCCACTCGTGTCCATCGATGCGGGCGGACCGCTGACATGGCCATAATTTGCTCGGCGGAAGATTCGAGGCGCAACTCGGCACACACGATGATCGCGCCTGAGCTCGTGATCCGCGGCATCCTCCCGTTTCAAATGCAACCGGATCCGCGCGCGCCTCGACTACTCAGCGCCGCCCGCGACGTGCTGCTTGAGACTCTCGAGGAACGGCTGGACGATGGCTGGCGCCGCGCTGCCGTTCGTCCGCAACTGTTTGGCGACGCTCGCGTGCGTGCCGCCCTGAAGCGAATCGGCCGCCGCTGCATACGCTTTCTTGTTCGCCGAATAGTCGATCTCCCACTTGGTGCCGGCGATCTTGATGCCCGCGAACAGGCCCTTGCTCTTGGAGTACGAGTAGATCTCGGCCTGGCCCCGGTAGTCGGTGGCCGCGGACACGGACCTGCCTAATGGACCGGCCGCCACCGACGCCTCGCCGCCGATGTCGAACGACGAGGCGCCGACCGTGCGCGGCGCGTTCTCGTTGACGAAGATGAGGACGATGTCCGCCGACTGCGCGCCGATCTGAAAGCCGAAGCTGCCGCCCTTGAGTCCAACGAACGAGGGCCAGCTCCAACCGGCGGCGGTGCGACAGCTCACCAGACCGAAGCCGGCCTTGCCGCCGATGCCGAAGCCTGCTTGCACGACACCCGGGACAACGGCCACGCACACGGCCTCGTTCAGCAGCGCCTTGGGCGGCGAGCTATCGGGCACCGACGTGAGCTCCGACAGCACTTCGCCCGCGCGCTTCGCGCGCTCGGCGAGTTGGTCGTTCTGCGCCTGCAGCGGCGAAGCGACCATTGCAATGCCGACGATCATCGACGCCGCGCACCATTCGCGCACGAAGCTTTTCATTGATTTCATCGTATCCTCGATGTCAAGGGAGATGGTGATCGCGGCCCGTCCACGCGCCGCTGCCTACCACTTTACCGCCCCAAACTGATTCGCGCCGAGGAACGAGTAGGCGATCGTCACCGTTCCCTCGGTAAACCGCCGGTCGGGGAATTTGCCATACCTCGCGTCGCGCGTCGACGCGACATACCGCACGCCGAGCGTGTGTCCCCCGATGATGCGCAAGCTCGCGCCGACGTCGCCGCGGAAGATCGTCTCCGAGCCATGGACGTCATCGGACCCGAGCCCGCTCACATAGTATTCCCGGCCGTCTGCATCGATGCTCAGACGGTCGCCGGCGATGAGTCTCAGCGCGAGCAATGCCTGCGGCGTCACGCCGAAGTGATAGTCACGCACCTCTTCACTCGTCGGCGTGCTTGGGACGACGGTCGTCGTTCCCGCCGCGCCATACCCGACGCCGGCCAGCGAGGACCCTTGCAGCGCGAGACCCGGCGCGAGCCAAAGCTGCTGTGTCGTCCCGAGTGACATGGCGGTGCTCGAGACGCGAAAGAGGAACGGTGAGATGTAGTCGTACGAGCCGTAGAGTCCCCAAATCCCGCGCGCGCTCGATCCTGACGCCGTCTTTCGTCCGAGGATCAGCCCGCGCAGCATCACGTTCTCGATGGGGTTGCTCGTATTCGCGAGTAGTGACGCCTGAAAGTCGAAGTAGTCGAGGGGACGGTCGTATTCGTACCCCGGCTTTCCAGGCAAACCGTACGACATCCAGTATTCGCCTGCCACGTCGCGATTCACCAGCGCCGAGGCCTGCGAGTGATTGTGGGCAAGCGCGTCGACCGTCGCGCCGAGTCGGAGCTGCCACGACGTCGCCGGCGCGGAGTCCGCGAGCTCGTTTCGAAAATGCTCACCGAACGCCCGGCGATTCACCGCGCGCGGCGGCGAAAGAACATCGGCGAGCAGATCGTGCCAGAAATGGTGCTTTCCCGGGTTGTCCTTCGTCACGAGATCCGACAGGCGATAAAGCGCTTCGCCGAGCAGCGAGCCCGCCTGCCCTGTCGTGGTGATGTCGTTGATCGACGGCGGAGTCGTCTCGCCGGCGATTTCCCATGCGAAGCTGCCGACGTCCGAGTAGATGAGGGATGTCCAAAATCCCTGCCCGCTCGAGCGCGCAACGCCGTACATCGTCGCGCCCTGGTACGGATGCCCGAACTGATTGACGTTGAACGGATCTCGATCATGGACCCAGCGTTCTTCTCGAAGGTGGTCCCAGGCGGAATTGAAGGTCACCGCGTAGACCTTCTTTCCGTTCTCGTACGCGTTCGCGTAGGCGGAGCGGTCGTAGGCGTTGAGCGCTACGAGAAAGCCGGCGAGCTCGCCGGCAGCGAGGAGCTTGCTTCGACCTGCAGTGGCGGCCTTCGCGGGTACCTGACGGGGCGTCTGGGCGGCAAGGTGTTGTGCCGACGCGACCGCGATGAGGAGTAAGAACGGTTTGTAGCCAATGATGCGGCGCGAGAATCTTCCATTCATTCCAATTGCTCGACGAGACGGTTCCACCAGCCGTCGCTGGCTGGCTCAGCGACTCGAAGGGCAATAGCCGCGCCTGCACGACGCGGTCTTGCCTGCGTTCTGTGCTCGGGCCAGGAATCGAGGGACGACTCGGCGCTGCGAACACCTCGCGTTCGCTCCCATTCTCCCTACACCTCGGACGCACATTCCCCGATACCCGCTGGTGCCGACCTACCTACCGTGGTGAGCAGCCGAGAGGCCGCCGCTCATTCCGTCCGGTGCGGGCAGCGACGGGATTCTCACGCGGTATCTCATCATGTCCGGGGAGCTTGCCATGCGTCCACGTGTCGCGGCCGCGCCGGCCGTGCGCCATCCAATCGGCGTGATTTGCATTTTTCTAATCGCGCTGTCCGGCTGTCGCGATCTCAGTGGCCCCGCCGCGCGACCTGCGCGCGCCGCGCTTGCTGACAAGTCCGGGATTCCGGACACACTGCCATTCCACGTCGACGAGAGCTTCCGCGCCGCTCCCGACGCAACGCCGATCGTCTGCGGCCCCGGACTCTCGATTCCCAGTCGGCTCGTCGGCGAGGGCACGATCGCGCCGCACATGGGCCACTCGCGGAGCCGCATGTTCGTGCGAGACTGCCAGATCAGCGACGGGATCCCGCGATTCACCGTCGCCGACACCGTCGCGGGCGCCACTGGTGACTCGCTCTTCCTCGATTGGATCGTCAGCATCGTCGAGATTCACAACGAGCGAGCTGACCTCAGGATCGAGGTTCTCGCGCTGGACGGTTATGGGTGGTACTACAAAGCCGTCGGCTCGGCGATCGCCACTGGCAGCATCGACCTCGCGAGCGGCAACGGCAGCTACCGTGGGTCAGGGTCGATCGCGCCGCGGCCGAAGGGCGGGAGCGTACAGGCGCCACTCCTCGTCCCGGAAACGTTCACCGCCGCAGACCAGCGGTTCACCTGCGGCCTGACGGTCTCGGGAGCGGCATACTGCTGGGGCCTGAACGATCACGGACAACTCGGCGACGGTACGACGACGAACCGTCTCGTTCCAAGTCCGGTGTTAGGCAGTTTCGTATTCAAGGAGATCAGCGCCGGGGCGTCTCATACGTGTGCGTTGACGACCGGCGGGTCGGTGTACTGCTGGGGAATGAACTCGCAGGGGCAGTTGGGCAACACCGACCACGCGGATCACCCTCAGCCTACCCTGGTCGGCGGCGCCATCATCTTCACTCAGATCACCGTGGGAGGTAATCACGCCTGCGGTCGCACCACGTCCGGAGCTGTCTATTGTTGGGGTGACAACCCGCAGGGCCAGCTCGGCGACGGCACGATCATCTCGCGAGACGTTCCCACGCTCGCCCGCGGCGGCCTTTCATTCAGCGTCGTGAAGACCGGCACGAGCCACACGTGCGCGCTGACGAGCTCGGAGGTGGCGTACTGCTGGGGGGCAAACACGCGCGGCGAGTTGGGCGACAGCACGACCACTGAGCGGCACACACCCAGACTCGTCGCCGGTGCACACAAGTTCACTCAGCTAAGCGCCGCCCCGTTTCACACGTGTGCCCTCAACGCCGACGGCTTCGCCTATTGCTGGGGAGCGAACTTCGCCGGCGAGCTCGGGAACGGTGGAGTGGCCGACGCGTTGATACCTGGCCCGGTCTCCGGCGGTATCCAGTTCAGGCGGATCAGCGCCGGGTACCTCCATACGTGTGCGGTGGCCACCCTCGACGGTCGCGCCTGGTGCTGGGGCAACAACGACAACGGTGAGCTCGGCGATGCAACGACGCAGATGCGACGGCTCCCCGTGGCCGTATCCAGCGCGTATCCGTTCGCGGAGATAACCGCGGGCAACTATCACTCATGCGGCGTGACGACGTCGCGCGTGGCGTACTGCTGGGGACGGAATTCGCTGGGAGAAATCGGGAACGGCTCGACGTCGGCGTCTTACATCGCGACTCAGGTCTCGAGCGCGGTTGCCGGCGGGCTCAGATTCACCCAGCTCACCGCCGGTAACGAACACACCTGCGGTCTGACGCCGACGGGGGCCGCATACTGCTGGGGCGTGAACGGCCTCGGCGAGCTGGGCGACAGCACGACGACCTATCGGCTCGTACCAACCGCAGTCGCCGGCGGGCTCTTCTTCTACGATCTGACTGTCGGCGGTTTGCACACCTGTGCCGTACGCACGGGCGGCGGTGTCGCTTGCTGGGGATGGAATCACTATGGCCAGCTCGGCGACGGCACGACGACTGATCGCAATTCCCCGACATCGATCGCCAGCACGCTGTCGTTCGCCGTCGTCGCTGCCGGCAGCGGGCATACCTGCGCTATCGCAGCGTACGGCATCACATACTGCTGGGGGGCGAACGAGTCGGGGCAACTCGGCGACGGCACCAGGACAGAACGCCACACGCCGACATTGGTCGCGGGTTCGTACGCGTTCTGGAAGCTCGCCGCAGGGCAGACGCACACCTGCGGACTGACGATCGACGGCGCGGCCTATTGCTGGGGGAATTTTGGCAGCGGCGACAGCAACACGCCGGTCCTCGTCCAGGCCCCGGAACCAATCTGGACGCTCGATGCGGGAGACCGCGCCACGTGTGCCCGCGCGAGAGACAACGACAACGTCTACTGCTGGGGCATCAACCTGTTCGGCCAGCTCGGCAACGGCACGACCAGTACCGTTTATACGCCGGAGCGAGTGGAAGTCAAACTCGGCACGACCGAGGGGATGCCGCTGGCGCAGTTCAGTGTTGGACTCGTGCACGTGTGCGTTACGTCATCCAGGAACGGCGCGGCGTATTGCTCGGGATGGAACTACTACGGGCAGCTTGGCGACGGAACGACGACGGAGCGCCACGATCCGGCGCCGGTGTCGGGCGGTCTCGCGTACGAGTGGATCAGCGGCGGCACCGACTACACATGCGGCCTGAGCTCGGGCGCGGCGTACTGCTGGGGGCACAATGCGTACGGGCAGTTGGGGACCGACGACACAAATGATCGGCTCGTCCCGGCGGTGGTCACGCGATTGTTCTTCAAGATTCAGTGAAGTGAGAAGCGGAGAGTCAACAATGTCACGGATTCACCAACGATTACCTCGAAGCGCGATCGCGCTTCGGCTTCTTCAGGCGAGCTTTCTCGGATCTCTCTCCGCCTGTGCGGCGCGCACGACACAGGCGCCGGCTCCTGCGCCCGGGATCCAACAATACGAGCATCCCGAGACCCAGGCGCTCGTGAAACTCGTCAATGATGCGGCCGGCCTCGTACAAACGAAGGGAGAAGCGGCGTTTGCCGACTTTCGCGTCCCGAACAGCCGCTGGCGGCAGGACGAGACGTACATCTTCGTGCTCGACCCCGACGGCAATATGCTGGTTCACCTCGACCCAGCAATGGAAGGAAAGAACCAGATCGACCTCAAAGACATCGACGGTCGACCGATCATCCGCGGTCTCATTCGTACCGCCTCGGAGAAGCCCGGGAAACCGGCCGGATGGTATCACTACCAGTGGCCCGCGCCGGGCAGCCTGCTCGCTCGATGGAAAAGCACGTATGTGCAGCAGGTGGTCGCACCGTCCGGCAAACGCTTCGTCGTCGGGAGCGGGATGTACGACGACCGAATGGAGCGTGCGTTCGTCGTCGACCAAGTTACTGATGCGGTAACCGAGATCAACCAGCGCGGACGCTCGGCATTTCGAGACTTCTATGATGCTATTGGGCAGTTCCGCGTAAAGGACTCGTACATCTTCGTCATCGACTCGACTGGTCGCGAGCTCGTCAATCCCGCATTCCGCAATCTGGAAGGACGCGCGTTGCTCGACTTGAAGGACACGCAGGGTAAGCCGTTCGTCCGTGCACTGCTCGACACCGTGCGTGCTGGAGGCTCCGGCTGGGTCGACTACATGTGGCCGAAGCCCGGCGAAGCCGTGTCGACACAGAAGTCGACGTACGTCGCGAGAGCGAAGATCAGCGGAGAGTGGCTACTCGTCGGATGCGGCGTGTACCTGGCGGACGCTCCGGTCTCGGCGCCCGAGACACCGACGATGAGCGCTCCCGAGCTCATGCAGCTCGTGCGCGAAGCAGCGGTGCTCCTGGCCGAGCGCGGCGAGCAGGCCTTCCCGGAATTCCGAGTCAAAGGATCGAAATGGTTCACCGATGAGACGTACTTCGCCGTGTGGGAGATGAACGGCAAACGGGTGCTCCATGCCGCTGACCCGACCATGGAGGGCACGAGCGGAAGCGAACAGAAAGACGAGCTGGGTCGTCCGTACGGCAGAATGCTGCTGGACGCGGCGGCGTCTCCTTCAGGTGAAGGCTGGGCCCATTTCATGTACCCCCGACCCGGCGAAATCTTCCCGGTTTGGAAGTCCTCATTCGCGAAGCGCGTCGAGTTCCCCTCCGGGAAGCA
>DATISA010000107.1:0-17143 GCA_035469245.1 Gemmatimonadaceae bacterium | reverse complement strand
CAGAACTCAGGAACGGGGTGGCCATCGTCAGCAAGCCTCCAGCTCATGAGGTTACGCCTATAGTACCATCGGTGCACATCGAAGTTCAATGGCGAAAATGTCGCGCACGGTAGCAGAAATCCGTGCGCAAAAACACCTCGCGACGTGCACCCCCGCTATGCTAAACTTATTGGCTCAGCGCAACTGCGATTTCGCCCGCCAATTCCGCGTTCTGCTCCAGCAGCTCCATATTGGCGACGAGCGAACCACCGCCCGTGATACGGGTGACGGCCAAGAGCAGAAACGGCGTCAGCGCTGCCCCACCGATTCGCTCGCGCTCGGCGTCGGCCATAGCCCGCTCGACGGCCTCTTCGACGACCTCGCGCGCAAGTGCATGCTCCGCCGGAGGTGGCTGCACGACGAGCACGGCCTGGCGGCGTCCGAGTTCCCGATGTGCGCGGAACAGCTCGCCAACCTCGGCGGCGGAGTCGACCCGAGCGTCGAGCATTATGCCCGTTCGGGCGGTGAAGAAGCCCGGGAGCTCGTCGGTTCGGAATCCGACCACAGGGACGCCAAGGGTCTCGAGGCGCTCGGCCGTAGCGCCCAAATCGAGGATCGACTTGGCGCCGGCGCACACCACGACCATCGGCGTACTCGCCAATTCGGCGACATCGGCGGATTCATCGAACGGCGCACCGCGGTGGACGCCTCCAATGCCGCCTGTCGCGAAGACGAGCGCGCCCGCCAGCTTGGCGATCGCGAGCGAGGCGGCGACCGTCGTCGCTCCATCCCGTTTCTGCAGGATCGTGATCGGTATGTCGCGGGCGGAGATCTTTCGGACGCCCGTTTGAGCGAGGAAGCGGTCGAGGTCATCCGCCGACAGGCCGAAGGACGGTACGCCGCGGACGACCCCCGTAATCGCGGCCTTGGCGCCGGCGCGCTCGACCGCCTGGACCATGCGACGGGCGGCCTCCCGGTTTTGCGGCATCGGGAGGCCCTGGGCCAGAACGGAGCTCTCGAGCGCGACTACAGGCGTGCCTGCGTCAAGGGCGCGTTGGACATCGGGAAGGATGCGTAGCAGCGCGGACATTGGATCGGCAGGCCAGGACAGGGCGACCGAAACATGCTGGGGACGGGGACGCGTGTATATGGCTGGGCGGGTCGGCTCAGCTTCCAGCTCAGCGTCTGTCTGCTGTCGACAGGTATCAGCTTCGCGCCGCTACTCGTTGGTCGTGCCGGGGAAGCGGCTTGGCGGTGACGATCAGGCGCTCCGGCGCCGGTCCGAGGTACCGGATGGGCCAGCAGGTCGTGAGTGTTAGAACCGGATCGGTCGATCGAAGCAGCGCGGGCGCATCCTTGTCGACGACGCGCTTGGCGACGACGATCCACGACTGACGGATCGCGCCCGATTCGGTCGTGATGGTGTCGCCCGCCTCGAGCAAGTCGAGGTGGTTGAAGTGGCGATCGCGATGAGCCGAGATGACGGCGTTTCCACGTTCGCCGGGGAATGCGCTGCCCGGCAGGTGGCCCGGGCCCGCATTCAGCTCGTCGTCGCCAACTCCCTCGAGGACGATCTCGTCGAGATCGATGCGCGGGATCACGAGGTGCGCCATTGGCGCTCCGTCCACGATCGATTCGCGCTTGCCGTGGTGGAAGGCCACGGATCGCGCCAACGCCACGGCGGCCTTTGCCTCGGCGCTATCCCAACGCTGGCGAGCCTGATCGGCGCGAAGGACGCCGATGGCATACTGCCCAGCGGCGAACGACAGCAGGAGCCCGCCGGCGATGTAGAAAACGTATCCGAACGCCTTACGCACGTTGCCTCGCGGGATGGGCGCCGCCAACCAGGATGGTTCCGGCCACGAGCAGGCCGAATCCGGTGAGTGCGATGAGCGGCAGGTTGCTCGCTGTTGCCGGTGCGCGTGTACCCGCAACCGGGATCGTCGTGTCAGCCGCGGCTACCGGCGGTTTCGCCGGCGGTGCGGCCGTATCGGTGGCGGCGACGGGTGGCGCCACGACGCCAGCCGCGGAGTCGACCCACGTCTTCATGTTGGTCAACTGGGCGTTGATCACACTGTCGGTCTTGGCCTTTTGCGTGACAGTCGCCGTGGCCTTGATCGAATCGACCGCCTTGTTTCGAGGCGGAATGAAGGTCGTGAACTGGGCGCGACCCACCTGCGGGATCCCAATCGCGAACGCCAGTAGAATCAAACGTTGAAACGACACGTTGCCCTCTCGTGAGCTTCTGATTTCCGAGAGGGCATACCGCGGGCCAAGCGCGACAGTGCACTCGAGCCAGTTTGTTCCGTCGAATGAGGCCGCTTCCGGGCTGATCCTACAGCTGTGGCGAACGCTCTGTTGCGGCCATGCAACAGACCGGCAAGCCGACCCTACAGGAGCCGAATCGCATACGCACGCAAGGTTTTGATGAACCGGCCGGGACGCCGTCGCTACGGGGCGGTCTCCTTCTTTGGCCAAGCCGCCACAATCGCCTCGCCGACCTTTCCCAGCGTCACCTGCGCCTCGTTGTCAACCACCCAGCGCGTGTCGGAGTTTTGCCTGGTGAAGCCGCAGGCGACCACCCGGGACTGCAGCCTGAAGAGCGTGCATTCGGTTCGAACCGAGTCGGTTGCCCCGGTCTTGTGCGGGGCGCTTACTCCCTCGACGGTCCGCTGCATCGACTCGACGTCGGCATTGTTGCGCAGAATGTCGAGCATCGACGAGTCGGCCGCCGGGCTCACGGCCTTGCCCTGAGCGAGCAGCTCGAACAGGTGCGCCATCTCGTTCGGCGTGCTGACGCCCAGCCCGTACTTGACCGAACTGTCCATCGCGACGCTGGTCAATCGCAGATAGACCTTGGAGTGCACCTTGGTGTGCGGCAGGCCGAGTGCCTCCATTTTTTGCCACACGCGGCGAATCGCGACCTTGTCGAGAATCAGGTTGGTCGCCGTGTTGTCGCTGAGAATGCTCATCAGCGCCGCGGCGTCATGAACACTCAGGGTCATTCCGGGATGCATGAACTGCAACACGCCGCTGCCGGGCACCTGGTCGATCTTGAGCACCGTCAGCGGATCGTCCAGCGAGAGCTCCTTCTTTTCGGCCAGATCGTAGAGCGTCACGAGAATCGGGACCTTGATCAGGCTGGCCGTGGGGAACGTTTCATCGCCGCGAAGCGAGAGACGCTCGCCGGTGTCGAGATTGAGGACCGAGTATCCGAGCACGCCGCGGTGGGCCTTGGCGATCGCGTCGAGCGTTCGATGGAGCGCGGCGGTGTCGGCGCGCGCGAAAGTCGGCGTGGCCTGTCCCGTAGCCGAATGTGCGGTTGCGAGGACGAGCGCCGACGCGACGAGCGAACGCCTCATGTCACGGTTCCGGTTTCGTGTTCGTGCGGCTCCCAGGCACCTTCACGCAGGATGTCGCCGATCATTTGCACCGCGCGTTCGAGCTCGTCGTCGCTCGTGTAGAAGTGCGGCGCGAGTCGAATACCTGCCTGCGGACGGTAGTCCACGATCACGCCGTTGGCGAGCAGGGCTCGCGCAACGCCCAGCGCATGCGGGACGTCGACGGCGACCGTGCCGCCGCGTTGCTCCTGCGCACGCGGAGCGGACACGCGGTATCCGTTCGCGTCGGCGAGCTCGATCAGCCGCGTGGTCTGGCGCATGCTTTTCTCGCGAATGCGCTCCACACCGGCGCGGCGGACCAGTCGCGGGCCCTCGATCGCCGCGAACAACGCCGGAATCGGCGGCGTTCCGTTGAGCCACCGCCACGCATGCTCGGCGTACCGCATCTCCGGCTCGAAGCCGAACGGATGCTGGTGCGCCTGCCACCCGGTAAACGACGGCGACAGCCGCCGGCTCGCGTCCCGCGAGACGTAGAGGAACGCGCCGCCGGGGCCGCCGCACAGCCATTTCAGCACGCCGCCACTCAGGAAATCGACGCCGAGCCAGTGCACGTCGATGGGGATGATCCCCACCGAGTGGAACGCGTCGAGCGAGACGAGCGCCCCGACCTCGCGCGCCCGGGCACAGATCGCTGCGGCGTCCATGATGAACGCCGAGCGAAACAGCACATGGGAAATCGCGACCAGCGCGGTGCGCTCGTCGATCGCGTCGAGGATTCGCTGCGTGTCGATGGCGATTCCATCCTCACTCGCTACGACCTCGATGCGCGCGCCAAGGCGTGTGGCGAGCTGATCGTACACGTATCGAACAGACGGGAAGTCGAGCTCCGTCATCACGATCCTGTCGCGCGGAGGCGTGTATGGCACGGAGCTCAGCACTGCGGTCTGGGCAATCGTGACGTTCGGAAGCATCGCGATCTCGCCCGGGGCGGCGCCGATGAGCGGAGCGATCTCGTCGCCGACCGCCACCGGCATCTCCCACCAGCCGTTGGCCCAGGCCCGGACTCCAAGCTCCGCCCACTGGTCGACGTAGTCGGCCAATCGGTCAGCAACTCCACGCGGCATGGCGCCCAGCGAATTCGAGACGAGATACGTCGTCCGCTCGAGGATCGGAAACTCCGAGCGATACTGGAGGAGCGGATCGTTCACGCCGATGATTCCGCGCGCGCTGCTCGGCGAGTCGGGATGCTCGCCAGATAGATCACGATCGTCAGACCGATCAGCAGGAGGACCGACGTCCATTCGCCGGCCGAGAGACTGCTGAGCAGCCAGGCGATGACGGCGATCGCAAGCACGGGCACGACGGCCGCGCCGGGAACGCGGTACGGCGCCGCGTCCTGCCTGATCCCGCGCCGACGGAGCTCGATGACGCCGGCGCAGCACGCGGCGTAGGCAATGAGCACGGATCCGTTGGCGATGATGACCAGCTTCTCGAAACTTCCGCTCACGGCGAGAGCGATCACGAGGATCGTCTGAATGACGATCGCGACGTAGGGCGTCTTGAATCGCGTGTGGACCGAGGCGACGGTGGATGGGAGGAAACCATCACGACCGAGCGCGAAGAGCATGCGTGGCCCGGCGAGGGTCATGCCGCTGATGTAGCCGAACATCGAAACGATCGTGCCAACGTTGATGATCATTTGGCCGGTGGGCCCGAGGACGACCGCGGCCGCCGCGGCCAGCGGCGTCTTTTGTCCGGGAAGCGTGGCTCCAAGTATGCCCTGCGCCACGGTTTGTATGGCGAGGTAGACCAGCGTCACGATCCCCATCGCAATGAAGATCGCTCGCGGTACCGTGCGCGCCGGGTCACGTACCTCGCCGCTCGGCGCGAGCGCCGTTTCGACGCCGAGGAATGCGAAGATCAGAACGATCGACGCTCGACCGATATCACCGGCGCCCGGCGCTTTGCTCCACGCCAGATTCTCGCGATGCACTCCCATGAATCCCACCGCGATCAGGAGCAACAGCGGCAGCAGTTTCGCCACGGTCATGAGCGCGTTGAATCGACTCGCGCCGCGAACGCCGGCGAAATTCAGCGCGCCGAGCGCCGCCAGAATCACCACCAGCGCGATCGTTCTCGCGGCCCCGACACCGAGCGCGGGGATTGCGGCGGCAAGTGCGTCGGCGAAGAATGACGAGACCGCAGCGGTGGCGACTGTGATTCCGGCCCACAACGTGGCCCCGGTGATGAATCCCACGAACGGACCGAAGGCGACTTCGACGTACGCGTACAACCCGCCGGTGAGCGACACCCGACTGCCGGCTTCGGCGAAGCACATGACGATCAATCCCATGGCCAGCGCGCACACGACGTACGCGATCGGCGCCGTGGCGCCGAGCACTCCGGCGGCGGCCGAAGGCAGACGGAAGATTCCGCCGCCGATCGTGACATTCACGATCCCCGCCGCCAGGCCCCAAATGCCCATGGCGCGGACCAGTGCTTGCTCAGATGTAACGCGGCTCACAGTGGTGTTCGCGTGCTGGAGAGTAGCGATGGATGAGGGAATAAACGGCGCGCGGACGGGTACAAGAGTAGGTACGGCACGACTCGCGCGCTACCATTCTGTACAGCTTCGATGACTACAACGACTCGCAGAACTGCGCTCGTCCTCGGGGGCGGGGGCATGAAGGGATTCGCGCACATCGGCGTGATGCAGGCGCTCGAGGAGCGCGGCATCGTGCCGACGTTGTACGCGGGAACGAGCATCGGCGCGATGCTGGCGGCGGCTCGCGTCGGCGGCATGACGCCGGAGGAGCTCGCGCGGCGCGCCAGCACGCTGCGGAGGCGCGACCTGTTCCGCATCAATCATTTCGGAATGTTGATGGAGCGCATGCGCTCCCCGTCGATCTACCTCGAGGACCCGCTGCGGGACCTTGCCCGCGCCGTCGTTCCGGCGGGGACGTTCGAGGATCTGCCGCTCCCCTTGATGGTGAACACCGTGGACCTCGAGCGGGGCTCACCCGTGATCTGGGGCGCGCCGGGTCTGCGCGACGTGTACGTGCAGGACGCGGTGTACGCGTCGTGCGCTCTTCCGGGCTACTTCCCGCCCGGACGCGTGGGCGGCCGGCTGTGCGTCGACGGCGGCGTGATCGACAACCTTCCCGTTGCCATCGCGTCGCTCGACGCCGATCTGATCATCGCGGTCGACGTCGGGAGCACGGATCTGCGGCCGATCAGCGACGCAATGGCGCTCGGCTTCGCCAACATTTACATGCGCGCCGCGGCGACGATGATGCACGCGCTGCAGCAATTCCCGCTCACGCACTGGAACGGACCGCCGATGGTCCTCGTGCGTCCCCGTTGCGGAGAAGACTGGCTCAGCTTCACCAACATCGATGCGACGATCGAGGAAGGCCATCGCGCGGCGCGCAAGGCGCTGGAAGACATCGACGCATACTACGATCAACCCGGCGGCGTGTACCCACGCCGTCGCGTGGAGATCGAGGTCGACCGGGAACGATGCATCGGATGCGGCATGTGCGTCGCTCTGGCGCCGAGCCTCATGGGACTCGACGCGGAGCGCAAGGCCTACGCGCGCACACGCACCGTGGACTGGTCACCAGCCGATGGTGACTTCGTACCGGCCTGCCCGACCGCGGCGATTGCCACGAGGAAGGTTGGACAGGTCGTCCCGCTGAAAGCCGGAGAACGCGGGGTCGCCTGACCAGTCAGGCGGGAGCGCCGACAGTCGCGAGCGCTTTCCGGGCGATTCGCTCGTATGAGTCGACCGCGCGCTGAAGCTCGTCGACCGACGCGTGCTCGTCGTCGCGATGGGCAACGTGGATCGAGCCCGGGCCGAACAGGTACGGCGTTCCCCAATTCGAGAGCACCGGAATGTCGGTCGCGAAGGCCACCACCGACGTCGGAAAGCCGTCGACCACGCCGAGCTTCACGGGCGGCACCACCGGCCCCCACTCGAGCGTTGCCCGGCCCGCGGCCCAGCGTTCGATGATTCGAATCACCTCATCTGGCGGCGTCACCAACCTGATCATCAGCCGTGCCTCGGCCGACGGCGCCAGGACGTTGTCGGCGACGCCGCCGGCGAGCGAGCCGATGTTCACCGTCGTCTCTCCGAACAGCTCATCGCTCGGAAGTCTGACAGAATCGAGCTCGGCGAGCAGGCGGACGAGGTCGGCGGTGGCTGATTTGCCGAGGTGCGGATAGGCCGAGTGCGCGGCCTGGCCGCTCGTGCGCACGATGACGCGAATCGCGCCCTTGGTGCCCAGGCCGAGCGTACTCTCCGTGGGCTCGCCGTTGATCAGCACGCGGCTCGATGACGGGACACGATTCGACGTGACGGCGTCGTTCGCGGCGTGAGCGCCATCATGCGTCACCTCCTCGCCGACGACGAACAGCAGCGCGATGGGAAGACCGGCGTCTCGGAGGCGCTCGGCGGCACAGATCATCGCGGCCGCGATGCCCTTGGCGTCGCAGGCACCGCGCCCGTGAATGACGCCTGCCTCCACGCGTGGCGGAATGAAAGGCGGGACGGTGTCGAGGTGCGTCGACAGCGTGAGGAGCGGTGCGTCGCACGCCGTGGCGAACAGGTCGTCGCGACCGCTCGAGACGGGGATGCGCTGCGTGTCCCAGCCCGAGTCGGCGAGGTAGCGATCCAGCCAAGCGATCACCTCGCCCTCGCGCCCACTCGTGGAATCGATTGACATCAGGCGCGTCGTCAACTGAATTGGATCGCTTGGCGTATTCATGAAAGCAAAATCGACGCCCCCCACCGCTCGCGCAACGCTCCGGAGATTCCCGCCATGCGCAGACCTCTCCTCCCCGCCATTACTCTTCTCGTCATCGCTACCGCGCCACCCGGACTCTCGGCGCAGCGCGCGCATGCCGCCGCCTCCGCCGCCCCGGTCACTCAAGCCGGCTCGCCGGCGGCCGCGCACGACGACAAGCGGGCGATGACGGTCGCCGATTACGCACGATGGCGCTCGATTCGCGACGTTGCGATCTCGGATGACGGCGTGTGGGCGTCGTTCGGATATCAGCAACGGCGGGTCGACGACACGCTCTTCGTAAAGAACCTGGCGACTAGTGCCGAGCAGCGAATCCCGCGCGCGTCGCGGGCGCAGTTCTCGGACGACGGCAAGTGGATTGCCTACTTCGTGTCGCAACCGGTTCGGCCGAATGCGCCTGAAACCGACGCGCCACAGAACGCACCGGCGAGACTCGAGGTTCGCAATCTGGCCACCGGCAATACCGTCGGCTGGGAGAATGTGGCCTCATTCGCGTTCTCGAAAGGCTCGGCGGCGCTGCTGGTCCGCAAGGCACGGCCCGGAGCAGGTCCCGACGCGGTTGCGGGGCGCGGTGGCAGAGGCGGAGCGCCGGCAGCGGCGGGCGCCCGAGGTGGCGCGGCGCCCGCGAGGGTCGATGGGACCGACGCCATTCTGCATCACCTGGCCGACGGAATCGACGAGCCGCTGAGCAGCGTGTCGGCCGCGGAATTCAATCATAGCGGGACGATGCTGGCGTACACTGTCTCCGCCACGGACCGCGATGGCAACGGCCTGTACCTCGTGGCGGTCGGCACCTGGCAGCGGCGGACGCTCGACAACGCCCACGCCGACTATGCGAGGCTGACGTGGGATGATTCGGGGACGGCGGTCGCCGTGCTGCGCGGGACCGATCGGCGCGGCTACACCGAGCGCGAGAACACCCTCGTCGCGTATGCGGGACTTGACGGCCCGGAGCCATCCGCCTTCGTGCTCGATCGCAAGCAGTTGACGGGGCTGCCCGACACGGTGGTACTGAGCGAGAAAGGCACGCTGTCGTGGAGCGCCGATCACAGCAAGATCTTCGTTGGGCTCAAGCCGCAGGAAACGGCGCAACGACGCGACACGACGGTCACCGCGGAGCCCATCGGCAACGTAGACGTGTGGCACTGGAAGGATCCCTACATCCAGCCCGTGCAGATGGTCCGTGCGCAGCAGGACCGCAATCGCACGTTCACGGCGTCGGTGATCCTCGCTCAAAAGAAGGTGGTGCCGCTCGCGAACGACCGGATGGATCGCGTGCAAGTCACCAGGAACGGCGAGTGGGCGATTGGCCAGGACGACAAGGAGTACGTGGACGATTGGAAACCGCAGCTCAATGACTTCTACCGGGTCAACACGAACAGCGGCGAGCGGACGCCCATCCTCGAGGCGCAGGAGCGCTCGCTTGGGCTGTCGCCGGATGGGCGGTATCTGCTGTACTGGAAGGACAAACACGTGTGGGCGTACGACGTGCAGGCGAACAAGCACGTGAACGTCACCAGGTCGGCACCGGTGAGCTTTGTGAACGCGGAGGAGGATCACGTGGGCGAGAAGCCGGCGTACGGAATCGCGGGCTTCACGAAGGACGGCAAGTCGGTGGTGCTCGAGCACAAGGATGACTTGTGGCTCGTTTCGCTCGACGGCAGCGCGGCCGCGAGAGATCTCACGAGCGGTATCGGGAGCAAGGACGGGATCCGGTTTCGTTACGTGCGGCTCGACCCGGACGAGAACGGTGCGCCCGCTAGCCCGGGCGGGTTTGGCGGCGGCCGTGGCGGCGCAGGCGCCAGCACGGTCATCGACCTGTCGAAACCCGTGCTGCTCTCGGCCTTTGGCGAAACATCCAAGCAGGCGGGCTTCTACCGGCTCGACAACGGCACGATGACCAAGCTGGTGTACGAGGATCGCAGCTTCGGGCGCCCGATCAGAGCGAGGAACGCGGATCGTGTGCTGATCACGCGCGAGACGTTCGCCGAGTTCCCGGACTACTGGGTGACCGACAGCCGATTCGCGAATCCACAGCGGCTGACGGACGCGAATCCGCAGCAGGGGCAGTTCCGCTGGGGCCACCGCATTCTGATCGACTACAAGGACAAGGACGGCCACAAGCTTCAGGGGACGCTCGCGGTTCCCGACAGCTACCAACCGGGGCAGAAGCTCCCGATGCTCGTCTACTTCTACGAGAAGCTGTCGGACAATCAGAACCACTACGAGGTGCCGCGCTACGCGTCAGGGCCGCAGTACGCCGACTACGTGAGCAACGGCTATCTCGTGCTGCTGCCGGACATCTACTTCCACACCGGGCGCTCACACACCGACATGCTCAATTCGGTGGAAGCGGCGGTCCGGCGCGTGGAAGAACTCGGGTATGCGGATCCCAAGCGGATCGGGCTGCACGGCGGCAGCTACAGTGGCCAGGGCGGCGCGTACATCTCGACGCAATCCAGGATGTTCGCCGCGATCGCCATTCGCGCCGCGGCAGTGGATCTCGTCGCCGACTTCAATCAACTGTGGAAGACGACCGGCACGAACCAGCACCGTTACGACACGTACGGGCAAGGGCGCTTCGGGACGAATCCGTACGACAACCTGTCGTTGTTCATGGATCAGTCGGCGGTGTTCCACGCGCAGACGATGAATACGCCGCTCCTCATCTTCCAGGGAACGAACGACGGCTCGACCGAGTGGCTGCAGGGCGTGGAGTTCTACAATGCGCTGCGCTTCCTCAAGAAGCCGGTGATCTTCCTGTCGTACGAAGGCGAGGGGCACGGCTTCACGCGGTACGACAATCAGTATGATGTTGAAGTGCGCATGCACCAATTCTATGATCACTACTTGAAAGGCGAGCCGGCCGTCGACTGGATCGCCAACGGGGTGCCATTCATCAAGAAGAAGTCGCCGACCGGCGCCGCGGCGCAGCCGGTGCAGTTGATGGGCGGCGGCGCCGGAATCGGGACGCCAGCGCCGGGTGGCAACGCGGCGGGTGGTGGAAGCGGCGGCGGCGTGACGGCGGGCGGGCCGCCGAATCCGTAGGGAGGGTAACGCCATCGCCGTCTCGCTCGCGCGCGGAATCGGTTTGGTGATGTGCGTTCTGGCCGTCCGAGCGGTGGCGGCCCAGAACGCGCCGCGCGCGACGGCGGTTCTCGCCGGCGTGATCCGTGACTCGGCGGCGGTGCCGATCGCGGACGCGGAAGTCATCGTGCGCGATCTCGGCAGGACCGGACGGACCGACGCCCGCGGAACGTTCGAGCTGCGTGACGTGCCGGCCGGCGCGCACGAGGTGTGGTTCAGGCGATTGGGCTACACGAGCGTGGAATACAACTGGGCCGCGCGCGCGGGCGAACGGACCGAGATCAAGGTCACGCTCCACGCAATCGCGCGCACGCTGGATCCGGTGGTGATTCGCGCGCAGGAAGACCGGCGAATGCGCGGCACGTCGTCGATCCTGGGTCTGGTCGTCGACACGACCGGCACGCCGGTCGAGGAGGCCGAGGTGCAGCTCGTCGGCGCGGATCGCGTCGGCGTCACGCGAGCGAATGGCGGATTTCTGTTTCGGCCGCTCCAGGCGGGCACGTACCTGTTGAAGGTCCGCAAGCTCGGCTACGCGCCGGAAGTGATGACGGTCGCCCTGCGCGAGCACGACGACCGCGAGGTGGCAATGAGGATCCGGCAGCTCCCCGTGCAGCTGGACGCCATGGTCGTGGCGGAGCGGAGTGGTTACGGGCGCGACCAGAAGGTCTACGAGGAGCTCGACGAGCGCATGCGCTGGCACAACTTCCGAAGCATCGTGCTCGGACGGGACGAGCTGGCACGGTATTACGGCGCGTCGCTCGACTACGCGATCGGCGCGATGGGTGTGGCGGGGCTCGAGCAGATGGCCAACTGGCGGCGCAACATCCCGCACAGCATCGATCCGCGAGGAACTCGACAGTCGATGGGCGGCGTCGGCGCCGGCGTCGACGACCCGTGCATTCTGCTCAACGGGAAGCGGCAAATCCATCAGCCGCTGAGCGCGTTCACGACCGCGCAGCTCGAGATGATCGAGATCTACCCGAGTGGCACGGAGGTGACGGGCACGATCTCGGATCGGATGGTGGATCCCAAGTGCAAGGCGCTGAGCGTCTTTCAGCATCCGACCTACTACGTGATCTGGGAGCGGTAGGCCGCCCGACACGAAGTAGGGTCTGACCCTATTTCCGCAGTTAGGGCCCGACACTATCTCGGTTCGTGCGCCCGTTGCCTGCCCCACGGGCCCGCTGGGAATTCACCCTTGCGCATTTTGCCGGCTGGCCATATCTCTATTTAACCATCTGGTCAAATCATATGGTTAAGACCTCCGCGGCCCCGGCCGTTCAGCACGACCGTCATACCGAAC
Organism: Gemmatimonadaceae bacterium; assembly: GCA_035469245.1. GTDB lineage: Bacteria > Gemmatimonadota > Gemmatimonadetes > Gemmatimonadales > Gemmatimonadaceae > JAQBQB01. The sequence continues at coordinate 4,628 of DATISA010000107.1, read as the reverse complement.
AGCGAATCCTCGACGCGGCGCACACCATCTTCGTCCGCCGCGGTACCGCCGGCGCCCGGATGCAGGAGATCGCCGAGGAAGCAGGCGTCAACAAGGCGCTCGTGCACTACTACTTTCGGAACAAGAGCCGCCTCGCCGAGGCCGTGTTCCGCCGCGTCGCCAGCGGACTGTTCGCCAGCGCCGGCGCCATCCTCGGCTCGGACGACGATCTCGAGACCAAGGTCCGACGAATCGTCGGCCTCTACCTCGATCAGCTCGCGCGCACGCCGTACGCCCCGGGCTACGTGATCGGCGAATTGAATCAGCACCCCGAGCGCGCGAAGCAGCTGCTCGATGCGGTACGGCAGCTTCGCGACGACGCCATGGCCCCCGACTTCATCGAAACGCTCGCCAGGCAGCTCAGGGCGGAGGCGCGGAAGCGCAACATCCGCGCGATCGCACCCGAACAGTTCATCGTGAATCTGGTGTCGCTCTGCATCTTTCCGTTCGCGGCCAGACCACTGCTCTGCACCGTGCTGCAACTCGACGACGCGGGCTTCGCGCGATTCGTCGACGATCGGAAGCGCACGCTGCCCGGGTTCTTCCTCAACGCCCTCCGACCATGAGACTCGCGACGCTGTCATTCGCGCTCGGCGTGCTCGCGGCCGCCGCCCCAACCAGCGCGCAGCAGGCTGACCCTTTGCCGCATGACACGCTTCGGCTCTCCCAGGCACAGGCGCAGGCGGCGGCCAACGATCCGCGCCGGCGGCAGCTCGAGCTGCAGGAGCGCGCGACCACGCTCGGCCTGCAGTCACTTGCCGCCGAACATCTGCCGGCACTGAGCGCCGGCGGTCAAGCACAGTATCAGTCGGCCGTCACACGCGTTGGGGTCAGGTTGCCCGGGGTGACGATTCCCTCGCCGTCGCAAGACACGTACGACGCACGGCTCAACGTGCAGCAATCGATCATCGACCCGACTTATCGACCGCGGGCCGCAGTCGAGCGGGCGCGGCTCACGGAGTCGCAGGCACAGGTTCGCACGTCGCTGTACGGCGTCCGTCTGGACGTGAACGAAGCGTTCTTCTCGGCGCTCATGGCGCAGGAGCGAAGCGCGCAGGTCGAAGCGACGATCGCCGGCCTCAGCGCACGCCTTGCCGAGACCGAGACACGGCGGAGTGAGGGCGCGGCGACGCCCGGAGACACGGCGGCGATCGCGGCGACGCTGCTCCAACGCCGGCAGGACCTGGCGCAGATTCGCGCCGACCGCACGGCGGCGCTCGCGCGGCTGAGCGATTTGATCGCCAAGACGGTCTCGGACTCCACGGTGCTCGCCACGCCGGTGCTGGACACCGCCGTTGCGCGCGCGCTGCAGCGCTCGATCGACTCCGTCCGCGCGAGACCCGAGTACGCGCAGTTCGCCGCGGCTCGCGAGCGTCTCGCGCGCCAGGAAGCCGTGGAGGCCGCCCAGGACAGGCCGCGCCTCTCTGCGTTCGGTCGCGCCGGCTACGGACGGCCGGGCTTGAACGCGCTGAGCACGGACTTCCAGTCCTACTGGTTGGCTGGGGTGCAGGTGCAGTGGACTCCGTGGACCTGGGGCACGACGACGCGCGATCGCGAGGTGATCGAGCTCCAGCGCGAAATCGTCTCCACCAACGAAGCGGCGTTCACCGCGAGCCTGCGTCGCGCGGTGCAGCAGTCGCTCGCCACGATGAGTCGCCTCGACACTGCCCTCGCCCTCGACGAGCGCATCATCGCAATGCGCGAGCAGATCGAACAGGGGACGGCGGCCAAACTCCGGGAAGCCGTGATCACCGCGGCCGAGTACACCGACCGCGCCACCGATTTGCTCGCGGCCAGGCTCGCCTACGCGCAGCATCGCGTCGAGCTCGCGCAGGCGCGCGCGACGTTCCTCACCATCATCGGGGTGGATGCTCCATGATACGCATTTACTCATTCGCAACGGTTGCCGCACTGCTCGTCGCCGCGACCGCCTGTCGCAGAGGCGCCAAACCCGATGCCTACGGCAACATCGAGGCGACCGAAGTCGTCGTCGGCGCCCAGGCGGGTGGACAGCTCGAGTCGTTCACCCCGGCCGAGGGCAACGTCCTGCCGCTCGGCGCGACGGTCGGCGTGATCGATACGACGCCCGAGTCACTCCAGCTCCAGCAGGTCAGCGCGCAGCGTACCGCCAGCGCCTCGCGCGCTACCGAAGTCACGAAGCAGATCGGCGTGCTCGAGGCTCAGAGGCCGATCGCGCAGCGCGTGTACGAACGCACGCGCCGGCTGTTCGAGCAGCAGGTCGCGACGGCGCAGCAGCTCGACCAGGCGGAGCGCGACTATCGCACGCTCGTCGCGCAATTGGAGGTCGCTCGCGCGCAGCGCCAGGGAGCGCTCCATGAAGTGACGGCAAGCGACGCGCGCGCCGCGCAAGTACGCGATCAGTTGCGCAAGAGCGTGATCACGAATCCCGTCGGCGGGACCGTGCTCACGACGTACGCGCGCACCGGCGAGCTGGTGCAAGTTGGCCAGCCGCTGTACAAGATCGCGAATCTCGACACGATGGAGCTGCGAGCGTACGTCACCGAGACGCAGCTCACGAGCATCAAGGTCGGCAAGCAGGTCATCGTTTCGGTCGACGTGGGTGCGGCGCGCCGCCCGCTCCCTGGCGTGGTCTCCTGGGTGTCGCCGACGGCCGAGTTCACGCCGACGCCGATCGAGACGCGCGACGAGCGGGTGAATCTGGTCTACGCCATCAAGGTTCGCGTGCCCAATCCCAACGGGATGCTCAAGATCGGCATGCCGGCCGACGTTCAGCTCACGACGGTCGCATCGCGATGACGAGCGCAGTGGCGGCGGCAAGACGCGACGAGCCGGCGGTCATCGCCGAGCGCCTGACGAAGCGCTTCGGCGAGGTCGTCGCCGTGAACGACGTGTCCGTCACCGTCGGCACGAACGAGATATTCGGCTTCATCGGGCCGGACGGCGCGGGAAAGACGACGCTTTTCAGAATGCTCGTCACTCTGCTCGTGCCAGACAGCGGCACCGCGCGGGTGCTCGGCCTCGACGTGGTTGCGCAGCTGTGGGAGCTCCGGCGCCATCTCGGGTACATGCCGGGCCGCTTCTCGCTCTATCCCGACTTGAGCGTGGAGGAGAATCTGCGCTTCTTCGCCTCGGTGTTCGGCACGACGATCGAGCGCGAGTACGAGCAGATTGCACCGATCTACTCACAGCTCGAGCCGTTCAAGGGCCGCCGCGCGGCCGCGCTGTCCGGCGGAATGAAGCAGAAGCTCGCGCTGTGCTGCGCACTCGTGCATCGGCCACAGGTCCTCTTTCTCGACGAGCCCACGACGGGCGTGGATGCCGTCTCACGCCGCGAGTTTTGGGAGCTTCTGGCGAAGTTCAAAGCGACCGGCCTCACGATCGTCGTCTCCACGCCGTACATGGACGAAGCGCGACGATGCGACCGGGTTGCGCTCATGCAGCACGGGCGGCTCCTCGCGGTGGACACCCCGCGCGCGATCACCGAATCGTTCGGCCGGCCGCTGTACTCGGTCGTGACGGGCCATCGTTATCGCGCGCTGCAGATACTCCACGAGTTCCCGCAAACGGCCAGCGTCTACCCGTTCGGTGAATCGCTGCATTACACCGACCGGCGCACCGACCGACCACCGGAGGCCCTCGCGAGCGAGCTGCATCAGTTCGCCGCGGCCCGCGGTCTCGCCGACTTGCAGATACAGCAGATGGCGCCGACGATCGAGGACGTGTTCATAGCCCGCATGGGCGCGCCCGACGATCACGAGACGTCCGAGCCGCGAGGCGCCGCGTGAGCGATACCGCGATTCGGGCCAATGCGCTCACGCGCCGGTTCGGCAGCTTCGTCGCGGTCGATCAGATCACGTTCGAGGTCCAGGCCGGGGAGGTCTTTGGCTTCCTCGGCGCGAACGGCGCCGGCAAGACGACGGCGATCCGCATGCTCACGGGCTTGCTGCTGCCCAGCGGCGGTCAAGCCACGGTCGCCGGATACGACGTGTACCGCGAGAGCGAGGCGATCAAGCGCGCGATCGGCTACATGAGCCAGCGCTTCTCCCTGTACGACGATCTCAGTGCGGTCGAGAACATCCGGCTGTACGGCGGGATCTACGACATCGAGCGCGGCGAGCTGCGCCGTCGCATGCAGGCGATGCTCGACCGGCTTGGCCTCACACGCGTCCAGAACGATCGCGTGGGATCGCTGCCGCTTGGCTGGAAACAGAAGCTCGCACTGTCCGTGGCGCTGCTGCACCAGCCACGCATCGTGTTTCTCGACGAGCCGACCAGCGGTGTCGACCCGATCACGCGACGACAGTTCTGGGAGCTGATCTACGAGGCGTCGCACGCAGGCACCACGGTGCTCGTGACCACGCACTACATGGACGAGGCGGAGTACTGCGACCGCATCTCCATCATGGTGGCCGGGCGGATCGCCGCGATCGGCACGCCGGCGGAGCTCAAGCAGAGTGCCGGCGTCGGTTCGATCGACGAGCTGTTCGTACAGATGGCTCGTCCGACGAACGATGTCTCAACCGCGGGGCGGCGATGAACGCGCTGCGCGGGCTGCTTCGGAAGGAGTGGTATCACATCCTTCGCGACCGGCGAACGCTGTTCGTGAT
>DATISA010000106.1:0-23271 GCA_035469245.1 Gemmatimonadaceae bacterium | reverse complement strand
GACCTCGCCATTGTCCATCATGACCGGGACCGAAATCGTGATCTGCTTTTCGGGGTGACGCAGGACTTTGTAGAGTCCGGGCTCGAGATCGAGCAGTTCCGCCGCGCGATCGAAGCGCGACATCATCGCTTCGAATGGATTTTCTTCGTCGAGAAAACGGTCTTTGTCGGGGCGGACGATTCTATCGGTAGGGAGTCGAAGATCGGTGGCCATGGGAAGCGAAACGGGCCGGCGTCAACCGGCGCTGGGGGTGGGGGACGTCTTGAAGCGCGCGCGCACGAGGTCGTCGAGGACATGCTCGAGCCCCCCGACGCCGCGCTCCACCTTCACCTGCTGAGAAACATACCACAATGGGGGGCCCCCCCCAAGGCGAGGCCAGCGCGGCGCGAGTTTGACCGCGTCCTTGAGTGTACATAGCACACGGTCATCGGCGCCAAGCCCGGCTGTCACGCGTCGCACGTCGGCGTCCGTAAAAGCATGATGATCGCGAAATACAAACGGCTCGACGCGCGCGCCGAGCCGTTCGAGCTGCCGGATGAACGAGTCCGGGTCGGCAATCGACAGCACAGCGCGCACTCGAGCGCCCGCCAGCGTGCCCAATGCGCTTCTCTGCCCCGCCTCGGTCGCGGATACCAGCTCGCACGGCTCCAGTCCGACCGACACGCGTCGAACCTGTGGCGCCACGGCGGCGAGCCGCTCGTTCACTGCGTCGACGTCCGCATTGCTGGCGACCTTGCGAGTGACGATGATGAGCGTCGCTCGCCGAATGGCCCGCAGCGGTTCGCGCCATGGTCCGGCGGGCAGCAGGTGCACCGCTACGGTCCACCGGTCCGCGCTCACGAGCACGAAATCCGCGATCCGCCGCACGCGCCGGTGCTGAAACGCATCGTCCAGGACGACGATATCGGCGCCTTGCGCCCGCGCGCGCGCGATCGCGGCGACGCGGTCCGCTCCGACGATGACGGGGATGTCCGGATTGAGGGCGCGGTGCACCAGCGGTTCGTCGTCGCCGTAGCCGCGAAGCACGATCGCCGGGCGCATTCCCCGGGCGGCGAGCTCGCGCGCGATCCACGCGGTGACCGGCGTCTTGCCGGTCCCACCCACCGTGAGGTTGCCGACGCTCACCGCGGGAATCTCCGGCTCGTGTACTGGCAGCCAGCCGGCGTCGTACAGCATGTCGCGGAGGCCGGCGACGCCGCCGAACACGCGTTCGGCTGGCGTGAGTAGCGCGCGACCCAGTCCGGCTGTTCGCCCGCGCCCATACCAGATTCGCTCGATGAGCGTTGGCTCAGGCACTGGCCCGCTCTTCCGCGACCGCCATGAGCTGCTGCATGCGTTGCGTCTCCGCCGCCGCCTCGCGTGCGTCGGCCGCCGCGATCGTCACCGCATCGCTGTATGCGACGTCCACACGCGCGAACGGCCGCGGGATGAGAAACGAGTCCCAGCTCTTGAGGCGCCACGCGGACCGAGCGTGCACCGCGGCGCCGATCACCGGCGCCCCGGTCCGCTGGGCGAGCACGGCCACGCCGGGCGCGACTGACTTTGCGGGCCCGCGCGGACCGTCCGGCGTGATTGCCAGGTCGTGTCCCTCTTGCACCACTCGCACTGCCTCGAGCAGCGCCCGCGCCGCGCCGCGCGACGTCGACCCGCGCACCGTTCGGAAGCCAAGGCGCTCGGCGACACGAGCGACCAGCTCGCCGTCCGCATGCTCGCTGATCATCACCACGACGCCCTCTCGCCGATGGTGATACAGGAGCGGGAGCAGCTGTCCGTGCCAGAGCGCGAATATGATCGGCTGGCCGGCGGCGCGCAGGCGACGCAGCTCATCGTCGTGTCGGACGCGAACACGCCACGTGGATCCGAGCACGCGGAGGAGCCACGCGCCGGCACGCGCCATACGCGCGACGCGGCGCTCGGAGCGCCTGTCACCCGGCATGTGCGCGTCGCGCGGTCGAGTCGCCCACTGCCGCCAGGTCCGCGGCGATCGCGGCGACTCGCGCCGCCGCTCCCGGCGCGCCGAGGGCAGTTCGCACCTGCGCCAGGTCGGCGAGCATCGCCTGCCGCTCGGCGCTCGCGCGGTCGAGAAGCGGGACGAGCGCATCGGCCACGGCCGCGGGCTCGAATGCGTCCTGCACGAACTCCGGCGCCACGCGCCGCCCGGCGACGACATTTACCAAACCGATATTTGGAATCTTGACGAGTCGTCGCGCCGCGGCGTACGTGAGCCGGCTGGTGCGGTAGGCCACGACGAGCGGACAGCCGGCGACCGCCGCCTCGAGGGTTGTCGTGCCGCTCTTGCACAGCGCGGCGTCCGCCGCCCGCAGGACCGTGAACGACGCGGACCTGACCATGGGGAAAGGACAGCGTGCCGCGTCGAGCGAGACGTGTGGCGCGAGGCTGACAATCACGCGCAATCGCGGATCTCGCCGCTGCAGCTCGCGCGCCGCACCGACGAACGCGTCGAGGTGTCGGTCGATCTCCTGTTCCCTGCTGCCTGGAAACAGCGCGAGCACGCGCGCCGACGCATCGACGCCAAGCGCAGCGCGCGCTTCATCGCGATCGGGCAGCCGCTCCAGACGGTCGAGCAGCGGATGTCCAACGAACGTCGCGTCGATCCCGTGAGTGCGAAGCAGTTCCTCCTCGAACGGGAGGATAACGGCCGCCTTCGTCACCGTCCGCGCCAGACGAGCCAGTCGATCGGACCCCCACGCCCACACCTGCGGGGTGATGTAGTAGAGCACCGGTACGCCGGCGGCGGTCGCGAATTCGGCGACTTTCATGTTGAACGTCGGATAGTCGATCAACACCACCAGCGCGACACGACCGCTCGCGATGCGACGCTTGAGCGAGCGCAGGAGCGCCCAGTGCTTGGGCACGTGCTCGAGCACCTCGACGAACCCCATCACCGCCAGTCGCTCGACGTGCTCGATCAGCTCGACCCCGGCGGCGCGCATCTCGTCGCCGCCGATGCCGGTCAGCCGATACGGTGCGCCGCGCGCGGCGAGCTGCGCGGCAACGCCGGCCGCATGCAGGTCGCCGGACACTTCGCCGGCGACGAACAGGATCTCACGCACGCCCGCGCGCCACCGTGCCCGCGAGGCTGGGCATCGTACGCTCGATGTCGCGGACGATCGTGAGCGCCACGGCCAGCGCTTCGCGTCCGTCGTCGCCGGAGACCGCCACCGGAGCATCGCCGGTCACGGCGCGCACGAATGCCTCGAGTTCGAGACGGAGCGGCTCGCCCTCCGGTGCGTCCAGGACGATCCGCTCGACGAAGGACTCCAGCGCCTGCGCACCGTGGGCCCGTTGCACGAACATCGCCCGATCGGCGTCGTCGCGGAGGTCCTGCCGCAACCGGTAGAACTCACCGGTGCCGGCGGCGAGGTCCAGCGAGAGGTATCCGCTCTGCTGGAAGATGCGCAGCTTTCGCATACGCTCGCGCGACACGCGGCTCGCCGTGATGTTGGCGACCGCACCGCCGTCGAAGGTGAGACGCGCGTTGGCGATGTCGACGAACGGCGTCAACACCGGCACGCCGACGGCCGCGACGGACGTCACGCCGCCGCCCACGAACGTGCGCACCAGATCGATGTCGTGGATCATGAGATCGAGCACGACGGCCACATCCGAACCGCGTGCGTTGAACGGCGCCAGCCGGTCGCTCTCGATGAAGCGCGGTGAGTCGACGTACGGCAACGCGGCCCGCACCGCGCGGTTGAAGCGCTCCACGTGCCCGGTCTGCACCATGGCGCCCGTTCGCCGCGCGATGGCCAACAGCGCGTCCGCCTCGTCGAGCGTCGTGGCGATGGGCTTCTCGACCAGCACGTGGATGCCGCGCTCGAGCGCGGGCGCGGCGACCCGGTAGTGGGACGGCGTGGGCACGGCCACGCTCAATGCCTGCACCTCCTCGAGCAGCGACTCCAGCGTCGGGAACGCCGCGACGCCGAGCTCCGCGCTCACCATCGCCGCGCGCTCGGGGTTGATGTCGTGAAACCCGACGAGCGTCGCGCCGGGCACATCGCGAAGGATCCGCGTGTGATGGAACCCGAGCGCGCCCGCGCCGACGACGCCGATTCGAACAGTCATCAAACCACCGATCCGCGATCGCTGCGATCGAAGAATGCCAGGAATTCTTGAATTTCAGGATACTGATGCAACTCGGCGGTGGCGCGCTCGCGAGCCTGCGAGAGGTTGAGCTCCGACTTGAAGAACAGCCGGTAGGCGCGCTTCAGCTCTCGCCGGACCTCCTCCGGAAACCCGTTCCGCTCGAGTCCCACGCTGTTCAGTCCGTAGAGCTTGATCGGATTGCCGACCGCCTTCACGTATGGCGGAACGTCCTTGGCCACGCGCGAGCAACCGCCGATGAAGCTGTACCGCCCGATCGTGGCGAACTGATGGACCGCGACGAGACCGGACAATATCGCCTTGTCGTCGATCGTCACGTGGCCCGCCAGCTGCGTCCCGTTCGAGATGATCACTCCGTCGCCGATGTGGCAGTCGTGCGCCAGGTGCACGTACGACATCAGGAAGCAGCCCTTCCCCACCGTCGTGCGGAACGACTGCGTGGTGCCGCGGTTGATCGTGGTGTACTCGCGGATCGTCGTCCCTTCCCCGACTTCGACGACGGTCGGCTCGCCCTTGTCCTTGAGGTCCTGCGGGTCGCCGCCCAGCACCGACCCGACTCCAACCTTGACTCCCGCGCCGAGCGTTACGTTGCGCTCGAGCGTGGCGCGCGGCGCGATGACGCAGCCGTCGCCCACGACGCATCCTTCGCCGACGATGGCGAACGCGCCGATCTCGACACCGCTGCCGATCTCCGCGCCCGCGTGGACGATGGCGGTTGGGTGAATGGCGGCGCTCATTTGTCCCGCACCACGGCGCCCATCTCGGCCTCGCACACCACCTGGCCGTCGACTTTCGCGACGCCCGACATCTTGCACATCATCCCACGCACCTGGAGCAACTCGAGCTCGAATCGCAACTGGTCGCCCGGCCGCACCGGCCGGCGCCATTTCACGTTGTCGAGTGACGTGAAGTAAACGACCTTGCTCTGCGGGTTGGGGATCGATCCCATGAGCAGCATCCCGCCAACCTGCGCCATCGCCTCGATGATCAGCACGCCGGGCATGATCGGATGCCCGGGAAAATGCCCCTGAAAGAACGGCTCGTTGATCGTGACGTTCTTGAGTCCGACGACCCGCTTCTCGGTGATCTCGAGGATCCGGTCGACCAGCAGGAAGGGGTATCGGTGTGCCAACACCTTCATGATCTCGTCGATCTCGATCACTGTCGTCTCCTTCGCGTTTGCCTCTTTCATCGCACGCACCAGTCGCACAGTTCCGCGATGGCTCGGTTTCTCCGCCGTGACACGGGCGCTGACCCGCGCGCCCGCCAGTGCCAGATCACCAACGCAATCGAGCGCCTTGTGCCGGACGAACTCGTCGGGCCAGCGCAGCGCCGTACCGATCACGCCCTCGTCGTTCAGCACGACCGCGTTCTCGATCGACGCGCCGCGAATCAATCCGCGCGAGCGGAGCGCCTCCACCTCGTGGACGAATCCGAAGGTGCGCGCCGGCGCCAGCTCCCGCGCGAACGAATCGCGCGTCACCTGGAAGCACGCCCGCTGATTCCCGATCAGAGCATGCTTGAAGTCGATCGAGACGTCGAGCTCCAGCTCGGGCGCGGGAACGACCTCGTACACGGAATCGCCGTCGCGCAGCGTGAGCGGCCGCCGGACGTTCAGGTATTTCACGTCGCCCGCCTGCTGGACGATGCCGGCCTCCGCTAGCGCGTCGACAAACGGCGCGGCGCTGCCGTCCATGATCGGCGGCTCGGCCGCGTCGAGCTCGATCTCCAGATCGTCGATGCCCGATCCGGCGACGGCCGCCAGCACGTGCTCCACCGTGTGTACGGAGACCGGGTCTTCTCCCAACTGCGTTCGGCGCTCCGTGAGCACGGCATGCTCCGCGAGCGCGGGAATCGTCGGCCGATCGGCGAGATCGGCGCGGCGAAAGAAGATGCCCGCTCCGGACGGCGCCGGCCGGAAGGCGAGATGACACGCTGCGCCAAGGTGCAGCCCGATTCCATCGAGCGACACCGGGCGCGCGATCGTACGACGGTTCATTCTGAGTCGGTCTTGTGATCGAGCAATCGCTCGATGCGGCGGAGTAGGCTCGGAAGTTTGAACAGCGCGGCCTGGGCCCGAAGCGCCTCCTTGTGCGGACGCGCCGGGTAGCCTGACCACGTTTCACCGGCTGGAATATCGCCAAACACGCCCGCTTGTGCAGCGACGCGGGCGCCCCGCCCGATCGTATGATGGCCCGAGACCCCCACCTGGCCGAGAAGCATGGCGCCATCCTCGACGCGAACCGATCCCGCGATGCCGACCTGCGCCATGATGAGGCACACCTTGCCGATGCGCACATTGTGCCCGATCTGGACCAGGTTGTCGATCTTGGTCCCGGCGCCGATCACCGTGTCGTCGATGCTTCCGCGATCGATCGTCGTGTTGGCCCCGATCTCCACGTCGTCCTCGATGATGCACCGGCCGACATGAGGAATCTTTAAATGCTGGCCGTCACGCTGGACGTACCCGAACCCGTCGGACCCCAGCCGGACGCCGGAGTGGACGATGCAGCGGGCGCCGATCCGCGTGCCGGCGTAAATGGTGACGGACGGGTACAGCTGCGATCCGTTGCCGATCGCCACGCCCGATCCGAGCACCGCGTGCGCGCCGACCACCACCGCGTCGCCGAGCATTGCTCCGTCGCCAATCACGGCGTACGGCCCGATCGACACGCCGCGGCCGAGGGTGACACCGCGCCCGACGACCGCCGTCGCATGTACACCGGGCTGCGACGGCGCTGGCCGATGAAACTTTGGCAGAAAGCCGAGGAGCGCTTCCTGCGGCCGCTCGACGACGACCCGCGCCGCGCACCGCCCTGGGGCGTCCTCCAGCTCCGGTGTGATCAGCACCACGCCCGCGTTCGAGCTCGCGAACATCGGCGCGTATTTCGGCGACGCCAGAAAGCTCAAGTCGCTGGGTGACGCGCGATCGAGCGGCGCCACGCCAGTCACCATCGCCGTCGGGAGGCCGATCAGCCGTCCACCCGCCGCCTCCGCAATAGCCAAAGCGGTGAGGACGAAGTCGCCCTCACCGCCCTTGCTCCGCTCTGCCGACGATTCGATCACTGCGCCGGAGGCTTCGGCCGTGTCACTCCGGCCGGACTGTTCGGCGCCGGCTTCGTCGCCGCGGCAGCCGGCGCCTTGCTCGCGCGCAGCCGCGATACCGCGCGATCCGTGACGTCGAGGTTCTTGTCCGCCGACACGATGATCGACTGACCGGGGTCGTTCATCAGGATCATCGCGTAGCCCCCTTCTTCGCGGAGGTCATCGAGCACCTTCTTCACCAGATCGGTGATCGGCGCCATGACTTCGTTCTTTCGCGCGTCGAACTGCTGCTGGAACTGTTGGTTCTTGGTCTGCAGCTCGGTCTCGAGCGCCTGGAGCGCCTTTTGGCGCGTGTCCTTGGCCGCAGCCGAAAGTGTCGGCTCGGCCTTCTGGTAAGTGGACAACATGGTATTCAGCGAGTCCTGGAGCTTCTGCAACTGGACCTGATACGACTGGCCTTCCTTCGACAGCAGCGACTCGGCCTGCGCGCGCCCGGGCGCGGCCTCCATGAGCGCTTGCGTGTTGACGAACACGATCTTGCCCTGATTCGGTTGCTGCGCCTGCGCGACTCGAGCCGTCACAGTTAAGGCGAGCGCGATCACGGTCGCGCGGACGATGGAACGCATGAATACTCCGAAATTAGAAGATCTGACCGAACTTGAAGTGAACTTGCCATTTGGGGTCCTTGTGGCCGAACTGGTCGAGCCGGTCGAACCCGTACCCCAAATCGACCCCCAGTGGCCCCAGCGGGGTCACCAGTGCCGCGCCGACTCCGGCTCCCCGGAAGAGTCGCGTAGGATCGAAGTCACGCGGACGCTCGTACAGGTTGCCCGCGTCGTAAAACCCATCGATGTACATCTGCTGGTTCAGCCGCAGCCCCAACTCGAGCGTGCTGCGATAGAACGCATTGCCGAACGAGCCGCGCTGCGCGTTGAATTGATCGACGTTCGGGACGAATCCGTGCGGCGTGATCGAAAACTCCTCGTAGCCACGGAGCTGCTCGCCGTACTGGACGCCGCCCAGTGAGAACGCCTGGGACACGAAGAATGGTCCCGGATCGCCGAACAGCGCGCCCGCCCTGGCGGTGAGTCCGAGCACGAGCGACATCGGCTCGGCGCCTAGGCCTTTCCCGAACGTCGCCAGTGGCGTATACCCGCGCATTTCCGCCGTGAGCCGCGAGTACTTCGCCGTCCCGCCCAGCGGGCCGCCGTTGAGCTGCAGCGCGAGGTTCTCGTGCACGCCGGTCACCGGGAACGGCAGGCCGAACCGCGTGTCGTGATCGAGCGTGAACCCGAGCGTCGAGCGGAAGCACCCGTTGCAGTTGATCGTCGCCACCAATCCGTCGCCGCCGTACTTCACCCGCTCGCCGCCGTAGCTCGTGTAGAAGCGCGTCGTCTGCGTTCCATTGAGCGGGAAGCCGAGCTGAATCTGCCCGCCCGTCGTCGTCGACTGGCCGATGTCGCGGATGATGAACCGCGACTGCTGGTGGTACGCCGACACCATGCCCGACACGTTCGACTGCCGGATGCTCGGATCGGTGTAGCTCAGGCTGAAGTCCTTGATGTACCGCCCGAACTGCCACTGAAGCGACCCGCGCTTGCATTGGCCGAACAGGTTCGGCTGGTCGAAGCCGATGAACCCGCCCACACCCGTGCCCTGCCCGACCGAGGCGCCGAAGTTCACGTTGCCGGTCCGCTTTTCCTTCACATGGAAGATGAGATCGATGTCGCCCTTGTCGTTCGCCGTGCGCGTCTCCGGCGGCGGCATGTCCTGCTCGAAGAATCCCAGGTTCGCGATGTTCCGGTAGCTGTCGATCAGCCGCTGCTTGTTGAAGACGTCACCGGGAATCACGAACAGTTGGCGGCGAATACAGGTCTCGGTCGTCACGTCGTTGCCGACGATGTCGACCCGGTTGACGATGGCTGGCGTGCGCTCCTCGATGTCCCAGCGCAAATCGACCGTGGGCGTGGAATCCGGCCCGGTGCGCCGGCGCTCGATCACCGGCTGAATACTGGCGTAGATGTAGCCTTCGTTCTCGTAGGCGTCGCGGACCTTGTCGGTCGCCGCATCCCACGCCGATTCGTCGAACACACCCTTCTCGTTGGCGCCGCGGCCAATCAGCCCCTTCACCGCCTCGCCGAGGCCCTTGGACTTCTCGCCGAACGGGTAGAAGCGCGCAATGTCTTCGTTCGAGAACCGTTTCGCGCCGTTCACTTCGAACGTGCCGATCTTGTACTTCGGGCCCTCGGAAACGGTGAGCCGCACGAGTGCCTTGCCGCGCGTTCGATCGACGATCACCGTGTCGTGCACGACCTGCATGTCGATGTAACCACGCGAGGCGTACAGCGCCGGGATCGTCTTCGAGAGATCCTCGGCGTACTTGTCGTTGTCGAAGGCGCCGTTGCGCCACCAGAAGAATCCTTCGGGCTTGGTCGAGATCGCGCCGACGATTTCTTTCGACGTCAGCGCCTTGTTGCCCCGCACTTCCACGCCGGAGATTGCCAACCGGCGCCCTTCGTCGACGTTGAAGACGAGAGTCGTCGCTTCCTTGTCGATGACCGTGTCGACCGTGATCCTGGCCAGGTAGTAACCCTGCGCCTGGTATAGCGAGTCGATCCGTGCGACGTCCTTCGCCACCTGCGCGGGATCGATCGCCTTGCCGACGATGAGGTCGATCCGGTCTCTGACCGAGCTGGAAGACACCCGATCCGGCCCCGTCACCTTGATCTCGCTCAGAATGCGGCGTTCGCGCAACGCGAAGACCAGGACGGCTTTGCCCTGGATCACCTCGCAGGTCGCGTGGATGTCCGACTCGAACTGGTTGGTGGCGTACAGATCGCGGATCGCACGCGTGACGACTCGCCCGTTGATGGTACTCTTTGGCTGGATCCCGACGTCGGCACGAAGCTGGTCTTCGGGAATGCTGTCTCGCCGGGTATGAGCGACGCGGAAGGCGACGCTGTCCGGTTTGGCGCACGGACCGATCGTGGCCTCTTGGGCGCGCGCGGCTGAGCCGGCCAACGTAAGAGCCAGCCCCGCGAGGACAAAGCGCATCTGTCGCATAGTCCGGAAATATACACAACAAACGGCCGGCCGGGTCCCGAAAGACCCTGACCGGCCGGTGGTTCCACGCTGGCTTTACGCCTGCGGTGTGCTCGTCAGGACTCGGAAGTCCAGCTTCTCGCCGTCGGGCGAAACGTCCACCTCGATTTCCTCGCCCCGTGAGAAGTCTCCCATGAGGATCTTCTCGGACAGCGGGTCCTCGATGAACTTCTGGATCGCCCGCTTCAGCGGCCGCGCCCCGTACTGCTCGTCGTAGCCCTGCTTGACCAGGAAATCCGTGGCCGCGTCGGTCAGCTTGAGCGCGAGTTCCTCTTCTGACAACCGCTTCCGCACGTCCTTGAGCAGCACCGCGACGATCTGCGAGATGTGCTCCCGGTTGAGCGGGTGGAAGACGATCACGTCGTCGAGCCGGTTGAGGAACTCGGGATTGAACACGTTTTTCAGTTCGTCCCGGACCTTGTCCGCCCGACGCTCCCAATTCTGCTTTTCGTCGCCGCTGGTGAACCCGAGCGACTTGGTCTTGGTGAGGTCGCGCGCCCCGACGTTCGAGGTCATGATCACGACGGTGTTCTTGAAGTCGATCACACGACCATAGTTGTCGGTCAGGTGGCCTTCGTCCAGCACCTGGAGCAGGATGTTGAAGACGTCTGGGTGCGCCTTCTCGATCTCGTCGAGCAGGATCACGCTGTACGGCTTGCGCCGCACGGCCTTGGTGAGCGTGCCCGAATCCTCGTAGCCGACATAGCCCGGAGGCGCGCCGATGAGCCGCGACACGGAGAACTTCTCCATGTACTCGCTCATATCGACACGAATCAGCGCCGAGTCGTCCGCGAACAGGAACTTGGCAAGGGCGCGCGCGAGCTCGGTCTTGCCGACGCCCGTCGGCCCCGAGAACACGAACGAGCCGATCGGACGACGCGGATCTTTGAGACCCGCGCGGCTCCGCCGAATCGCCTTGGAGATCGCCCTGATTGCTTCGTCCTGGCCGATCACGGTCTGGTGCAGCTCATCTTCCATGCGCAGCAGTCGCGAGGTCTCCGCTTCCTGGAGGCGCGTAACGGGGATGCCCGTCCACCGGCTCACGATGAAAGCGATTTCCTCTTCGCCGAGCACGGGACGGTGCGACTGACGCCGCGCCTCCCACTCGGACTGCTTCTGCTTGATGTTGCCCTGGATCTCGCGTTCCTTGTCGCGAAGCGACGCCGCACGCTCGAAGTTCTGGTCTCGAACCGCGGCTTCCTTCTCGCCGTTCACCTTCTCGAGATCCGACTTGAGCGCGGCCACTTCCGGCGGCGGCGCCTGAGCGGCGAGTCGCGCACGCGCGCCCGCTTCGTCGATCACGTCGATGGCCTTGTCAGGAAGAAAGCGGTCGGTGATGTAGCGCTCCGACAGCTTCGACGCCGACACCAGCGTGGGATCGGGAATCGTGACGCGGTGGTGATCCTCGTACTTCTTGCGAAGGCCCTTGAGGATCTCGACGGTCTCCTCGACCGACGGTGGATCGACGATGACCGTCTGGAACCGCCGTTCGAGCGCGCCGTCCTTTTCGATGTACTTGCGATACTCGTTGAGCGTGGACGCGCCGACGCACTGCAACTCTCCACGCGCCAACGCAGGCTTCAGCATATTGGAGGCGTCGATCGCGCCTTCGGCCGCACCCGCGCCGACGAGCGTGTGCAGCTCGTCGATGAACAGGATGATCTGCTTGTTCTGGGCGATCTCGTTCATGACCGCCTTGAGGCGCTCTTCGAACTGGCCGCGATACTTGGTCCCGGCGATCACCGCCGCCATGTCGAGCGACAGGACGCGGTGGTCACGCAGCGACTCGGGGCACTCGCCGTTGGCGATCAGCTGGGCGAGCCCTTCGACGATCGCGGTCTTGCCCACGCCCGGCTCGCCGATCAAGACCGGGTTGTTTTTCTTCCGGCGCGTCAGCACTTCCATGACGCGCTGGATCTCCTTGCCGCGGCCGATCGTGGGATCGAGCTGGCCTTCGGCCGCCAGTTGCGTCAGATCGCGACAGAAATGGTCGAGCGCCGGCGTTTTGGACTTCTTCTCGCCCTTGGGCTGCGCCGGTGCCGGCGCGCTACCTGTCGGCTGCTGACCACCACCCTGCGGCATCTCCGTGCCAAGGATGCGCAGTGTCTCGGCGCGGGCGGCGTCTAGATTGACGCCCGCGTCGGTTAGAACCTGCGCCGCAATCCCTTTTTCTTCACGGAGAAGGCCAAGCAGGAGGTGTTCAGTGCCGACGTAGCTGTGATTGAGCTCGCGCGCCTCGCTCATAGCGAGCTCGAGCACCTTCTTGGCGCGTGAAGTATACGGGAGATCGGGGCCGCTCGCCTGGCCGGCTTTCCCCTTCTTGACCGTCTCCTCGATTTTTTGCTGGATGTCGTCCAGTTCGACGCTCAGGTTCTGGAGAACCGTCGCTGCGACGCCCTCACCCTCGCGGATCAACCCGAGCAGGATATGCTCAGTCCCCACGTACTCATGGTGGAGACGTGCGGCCTCCTCGCGAGCCATCGCGAGAACTTTCCTCACCCGCTCGGTGAAGTTGTAGCCGTTCATGATTCCCTCACATCCGGGTGATCAAGCGTTCAGCCGACCGAACCCGCTTCCTCGTCCAACGCTTTACGCACATACCGTGCGCGCGCCAGGTTGGTTTCGCTTTCCGTGAGTGCCCGGCCTTCGGCGAACGCCAGGTGCGCGGCTTGCGAAAATATCAGGAGCTTGTTGAGGGTGTATACACTCAGGCTGGATATCAGTTTCAGCCCGACGGCCAGCCGAACGCCGCTGAGGTAATTCATCGCCTCTTCGAACGTGAGGCTGCGAGCGTATCGAAGCGTGCCGTAAGCGCGCCAAAGCTTGTCCTCGATAATATAACCTGCGTCGCGCAAGAGCACACGACGCGCCTCTGCTTCTCGCTCGACGACGTGACCGACAACGCGTAACAGCTGATCGAGCAGTTCTTCCTCGGAACGGCCCAACGTCGTCTGGTTGGAAATCTGGAAGAAGTTGCCAACCACTTCGCTGCCCTCGCCATACAGGCCGCGGTACGTGAGGCCCATCTGCTGCAAGCTGTTGAGGACCTTGCTGATCTCCTTCGTCAGCACCAGCCCCGGCAAATGAATCAAGACCGACCCGCGAAGCCCCGTTCCCACATTCGTCGGACAGGCGGTCAGGAAGCCGAATTCGTCGTGGAACGAGTACGGCAGCCTGGCGCCCAAGTCGCGATCCAGCTTATCGATGGCCGCGAATGCCTCCTGCAGCGCGAAGCCCGACCGGAGTGACTGGAGGCGCAGATGGTCTTCCTCGTTCACCATCAGGCCGAGGCCGTCCGCGAGGAACACCGCGGCGCCCGTCCGAAGCGGGTGCTGCGCGTTCAGGCCGGCGAGCTCCTTGCTCACCAGGTGGCGCTCGTGCAACAAAGCGCGGGATGTAGGCGGCAGTTCGTCCAACCGGTACATCACGGCTTCGCTCATCGCCGGCACCGCCGTGACCGCGTCGCGGACCTGGGCCAGCACCCGGAGCCGCTCCCCGTCGCGCGCACGGCCCGTGAACGCAAAGCCTTCGACGTTCCGCGCCAGACGAATCCGCGTGGACAGCACGATGTCGGCGTAGCGGCCGGACGCATCCAGCCAGCCCACACCGCCGTCCGGCAACAAGGACAGATCGACGCTCATTCCATCACCTTGATCTTGTCCCGCAGATCGGCAGCCAGCTCGAACTGTTCGCTTTCGATGGCGCGGCGCAGCCGCTCCTTCAATTCGCCCAGCATCGTCGCCCGTTCCAGCGTTTCCGTCATTGGCGGATGGTACGCCCGCCCCACGTGTCGGTGGCTTCCCTGCACGCGACGCAGGAGCTCGCGAATTGGCCCCTCGAAGTTCGAGTAGCAGCGCGCGCACCCCCACAGCCCCGTGGCGCGGAAATCCGCCATGCTCGTATTGCAGAAGCTGCAGCGGGTCGAGTCAGTTCCCGTCAGGGCTACTTGCTGCTGGACGTCGTGGAGGAACTCCCCCAGCGGATGCTTGGGCGTCGCCACGGTGGTCTCGACCCCACGCTCGGCCGCGCACCGCTCGCACAGATGCAGCTGGTGCACCGCGTTGTTCTCGATCGTGGTGAGATGCACGACGGCATCCCGTTCGTGGCAGCTATCGCACAACATCAGGGAACTTCCTCGCGTACGTCCGTCGGCGTGAGCCGGCCATCCTCCAGCAACAGCGTGCGATCCGCGCGCCCGGCGAGCGCCCGGTTGTGCGTCGCGATCACCATGGCGATCTCGAGGTCTCGCGACAATTCCACGAACAGGTCGTGCAGCCGCTCGCTGTTCATGTGGTCCAGATTGCCCGATGGTTCGTCGGCGAGCAACACCGCCGGATCGATTGCCAGCGCGCGGGCCACCGCGGTCCGCTGCTGTTCGCCGCCCGAGAGCTCTGCCGGCCTGTGGTCGATGCGTCCGCCGAGCCCTACGCGGGACAACAACTCGCGCGCTCGCTCGCGGGCCCGCCGCTCGTCCCACCCCGCGATGCGGAGCGGCATCATCACGTTCTCGAGCGCCGTGAACTCGCGAAGCAGGTGATGGAACTGGAACACGAAACCGACCGAGCGGTTCCGCAATGCCGACAGGTCGTCGTCGCTGCGGTTCGCGAGCGCCTGCCCGGCGATCGTCACCGCCCCGCGCGTCGGCACGTCGAGCGCGCCGAGCAGGTGCAGGAGCGTGCTCTTCCCGGCGCCGCTCGCCCCGACGACGGCGACCATCTCACCGCGGCCAACCTGAAGATCGACGCCGTCGAGTACGGTGATCGTGCCGCCGTCCCCGCCGCGGTACTCCTTGGCCAGATCAACCGCCTCCAGCACGATCATTCGTGACGGATCGCCTCCACCGGGTAAAGCCGCGCCGCCTGCACGGCCGGATAGATGGTCGCCAACGCGGCTACCGCGAGACTGGCGACGACGATCAGCGTCACGTCGAGTGGCTGCACGGCAACCGGCAGGTGGTCGATGAAATATACGACCGGGTCGAGCGGGATGAGCCGCTTCTGACCGATCAACACGGCCGCCACAAGGCCGAGCGCCAACCCGAATCCCGTGCCGACAATGCCGATGACGAGCCCCTGCGCAAAGAAGACGCGCCGGATCGAGCGCGCGGGCATCCCCATCGCCCGCAGGATCCCGATCTCGCGCGTCTTGTCGGTCACTACCATGATCAGCGTGCTCACGATGTTGAACGCGGCGACGAGCACGATGAGCAGCAGGATCACGGTCATGCCGAGCTTTTCGAGCTTGAGCGCGTTGAACAGCGAATTGTTCTGCTGGTGCCAGTCGAGCACGCGATACGGCATGCCGAGCGTGTCGGCGAGTCGCGAGGCGAGCGCGATCGCGTCCCACCGGGTCGGCGCCTTCACCTCGATCCCCGTCACCGCGTCGCCAAGCGTCGCCAGCCTCTGCGCCTCGTCCAGCGCGATCACGACGTACGAGTTGTCGTATTCGTACATCCCGGTATTGAAGATCCCCGTGACCTCGAACCGTCCGGTGTTCGGCGCGGGCATGCCCGTCACGGGATCGATCCTGTTGGGATCGACCGTGAGCAGCGTGATCGAGTCGATGCCCGGTGTGACGTTCAGCCGCTCGGCGAGCTTCTGGCCCAGCACCGCACCGTTGTGCTCTCCGTCCGCCGTTTTGAACGTGAAATCGCCGGCGGTCGCGCGCCGGCGGATCGACGTGACCTGAGGCACGCGCGGCCCGTCCGGCGGCAGGCCGAGCACGAACGCGCCGTCGATGTAGCTGTGGCGCGCCGCCTGAATGATGGCCTGGGTGAAGACGAACGGCCCGGCCGCGACGACGCCCTGCTGACGCGTCACGGTCTTGAGCACCTTGGGCCAATCGGTCATCACCATGTCTTGCGTGTACGTCATCACGCGGATGTCCGGGCTGCCAATGAGGATCTTCTCACGGAGATCGGTCTGCAGTCCATCCATCACGCCGATGATCACGATCAGGGCGCTCACCGCGACGGTGACACCCAGGATCGCGATCATGCTGATCAGCGACAGAAGCTTGGAGCCGCGTCGGCTGCGCAGGTAGCGCCAGGCGATGGCGATCTCGAGCCGGGTCATTCTGGGCTCATTCCGGCCGCAGGGTTGGAAAGAGGATGATGTCGCGGATGTTCGGCGTGTTCGTGAGATACATGAACAGCCGATCGATCCCGATCCCGACACCGCCCATTGGAGGCATGCCGTATTCCATCGCGCGAAGATAGTCCTCGTCCACCTCGGTCGCCTCCTCGTCGCCAGCCGCGCGCAGCCGCGCCTGCGCTTCGAATCGGCGCCGCTGGTCCAGCGGATCGTTCAATTCGCTGAACGCATTGGCCAGCTCGCGCCCGCGCGCAAACAGCTCGAAGCGCTCCGTGAGTTCCGGGTTCCCGCGCTTTGGCTTGGCCAACGGCGACAGCGCAACCGGATAATCCACCACGAACGTCGGCTCCTGCAGCGTCGATTCGACCAGAGTCTGGAACATTTCGTCGAGGATCTTGGGAGGACTCAGCGACTCCACCTTTTGTACCCCGATCTTCCGCGCCGCGTTTCGAAGCGCCTCGTCGTCCAGGCTCATCGCGTCGACACCGAGGGCGGCATTGAGCGACGGCACCCACTCGATTCGCGGGAACGGCGGCGCGAACGTCGGCACGCCCGCGCCGCCAGCGCCGTGCTCGACCGCGCCTTGAATCTCCGGTGGCGACCAGACGGCGCGAACGGCGTCGGCCGCCCGCACCACGAGCGCTTCGACGCGTTCCATCATGATGTTGTAGTCCGCGAATGCCTCGTAGAACTCCAGCATCGTGAATTCGGGGTTGTGCGTGCGGTCGATCCCCTCGTTCCGGAAATCGTGTCCGATCTCGTACACCCGGTCGAAGCCGCCGACGATCAGCCGCTTGAGGTACAGCTCGTCGGCGATGCGGAGGTAGAGCGGCATGTCGAGCGCATTGTGGTGCGTGACGAATGGCCGTGCCGCCGCGCCGCCGTAGAGTGGCTGCAGGACGGGCGTCTCGACTTCCAGGTACGACAGCTCGTCGAGTGCCGCGCGGAGCTCGGTGACCATGTGAGACCGAGCCCGAAAGAGCGCCCGCACCTCAGGATGGACGGCGAGATCGGCATAGCGTTGCCGATAGCGCTGCTCGGGATCAGCGAAGCCCGAGTGGCGCACGATCGCGCCGTTCACGACTTCTTCCTTGCCGAAGGGCAGCGGTCGCAGGGATTTGGCCAGCAGCTCGACGCCTTCGACGCGCACGGTCACCTCCCCCGTGCGAGTCCGGAACAGCGGTCCACTCACCCCAATGACGTCGCCGATGTCGAACAGTTCGAGCGTGCCGTAGCAGTCATCGCCGAGTTGGTCCTTCTTGAAATAAAGCTGGACCCGTCCGCTGTCGTCCGCGATGTGGGCGAATGTCGTCTTGCCGTGCGCGCGCCAGGCGACGATTCGACCTGCAACGCGCACGACATCACCTTCTTCGTGCTGCCCGGGTGCGAGCAGACGTACCGCTTCGGATGCGACGTGTGTTCGATTGAAGCCGTACGCGAATGGCGGGATGCCCCGCTCGGTCAGCGCGTCGAGCTTCTCGCGCCGCGCTCGCTGGACGAAGTTGAGCTCGTCGGTCACGCCGCCGCGCTCCCGGCGGCACCATGCTGCGTCAAGTACGCTTCGATGAACGGGTCGATATCCCCGTCCATTACGCGCTGAACGTCCGGGATCTTTAGCTCCGTTCGGTGGTCGTTGACCATGGTATAAGGCTGGAACACGTAACTCCGCGCCTGATTGCCGAAACTCACGTCGGACTTCGTGGCATCCAGCTCCGCTTTCTTTTTCGCTTGCCGCTCGGCCTCGAGCTGGTACAGGCGATTCTTCAGCATCTTCATCGCGGTGCCCTTGTTCTTGTGCTGCGAACGCTCCTGCTGTGAGGACACAACGATGCCCGACGGGATATGTGTCAGCCGAACTGCCGAGCTGGTCTTGTTAACGTGCTGACCGCCAGCGCCCGACGCCCGGAACACATCCATTCTGATGTCTTCGTCGCGAATCTCGATGTTGATCTCCTCGTTCACGACCGGATAGACGAACACCGAGGCGAAGCTCGTGTGCCGCCGCGCCTGCGCATCGAACGGCGATATCCGCACGAGGCGATGCACGCCGATCTCCGCCTTGAGAAAGCCGTAGGCATAGAGACCTTTGATCTCGAGCACCGCGCCCTTGATCCCGGCTTCTTCACCCTCGCTCATGTCGAGAATATCGACGGAATAGCCTTTCCGCTCGGCCCAGCGCGTGTACATGCGCATGAGCATCGACGCCCAGTCCTGCGCCTCCGTGCCTCCGGCGCCGGCGCTGATCTCGAGTTGCGCGTCGCGAAAATCGTCCGGACCGGAGAGTAGCGAGCGCAGACGAAACGCTTCTATCGCGTCGCCGAGCTCGCGAGCTTCGCGATCGACTTCCGCGGACAGTTCGTCATCCGGCTCGAGCGCGAGCATCTCCTCGAGCTCGCGCGCGCTCTCGACGCGACCCGAGATTGTGTCAAACGGCTCGACCCAGTTCTTGGCGGTCTTTACCTGTTGGACCACGGCCTGCGCGGCCGACTGATCGCTCCAGAACCCCGGCCCGGACATGCGCTCCTCGAGCTGCCGCAGCGTCTCCCGCTTGCCGTCGAGGTCAAAGGTACCTCCGCAGCTCGGCGAGTCGCTCGGCGTACTGCCGGAGCTGTCGCGCGCGCTCGCTCTCTGCCATTGCTCTCTCCTGTATGACACGAGCCGTCCCGCACATGCGGCCGACGGCTCGTCAGTGATTCATCCCTGCCACCTCAAGATAGCGGCACGCGACAGCGCCGCATACCCCGCGCGCGTTTCGCTCAGAAGATTTTTTGGCCGCCCGCGAGGATCTCATTGAGCGCTTCCTGGAAATGCGTCGTCGATTCGGCGAACTCCTTCCCGACCTGCTCAACGTATTCCTCGTAGCTCTTCTTGATCTCTTCACGGAAGAGTTCACGCAATGTTCCCGCTCGCAGTCCCTCCTCGCGGCGCTGTGGGTAGTACGTCACGAGGTCGGATACGAGCGCGCGCGACAACCGCCGCGCTTTCGCGTTCGGGTCATTGGCGAGGAACGGATTGATCGGAAGACGCGCGGGCGTGGGCGAGGCCTGGCGCGGCGGCGGCGATTGCGGCGTTGGCTGTGACGTCGCCTGCGGCTTCGGTTGTGGCGCTGGCTGTCGTGCTGGTTGCGGCGTTGCCTGCGGCCTTGCTTGCAACGCTGCCGGCGGCGCTGCTTGCGGCGGCGCAGCAGCCCGGCGCGGCGGAAAGGCTCCGGCGATCGGTGGTGCAAGCGGCCGCGCGGGGGTGGCGGGCCGCGTCGAACCGACTTGAGGCTGGCGGCTCGGTGTCGCGGGGTTCACACCACCCGGGGGCACTCGCGGCGCGAAGACCCCGGCACGTGGCGGAAGCGGGGCGGGCCGTGGCGGATGGACCGGGTGAGCCGCTGGCGAACTGGGTACCGCGCGGATCGGCGTCGCGCGTGGCGGCGTCGCAACCGCCGTCGACGCAGCGGCCGGAGTCCCTGACATCGCGGCCGCGGCTGGCGCCGCCTCGACTGCTGCCGCCGGAGTTGCCTCGAACGGCATCGTCGAGGGCGCTTCGAACTCCGAAACCTCCGCGGGCGCTTCCATCGGCGCCGCGACGACAGGCACGCTCGGCGGTCCGAACTCCTCCTCGATCGAGCTCCCGGCTCCCAGTATGATCACGCCGCCGCATACGGAACAGCGTGCGCGCAGACCGGTAGAGGGAATCTTGGTAGGATCGACCCGAAACACCGACCGGCACTCCGGACACGAAACGTTCACTTGCCCTCCATGACGGTCGCTGGTGCGCGGGCAGCGCCGGCGTGTTCGGGTAGCGGCGCCTCGTCGGTGCGCCGATCGATCGAGTAGACGGATCCCGGAAGCGTCTTCGCGTAGCTCTTCATTTCGGTTGCGAGCGCGCTGACTTGAGCGGCATGGGTGAATCGTCGCCGCGCGTTGGTGACGACGCCGATCGAGACCGTCATCAATGGTACTCTGTGCAGTTGACCGCGGCGATCCTTACCGAAAAAATAGCCCGCCCGCCGATCCTGCTCCGAGTATTGATACGGAATCAGCGCGTCGAAGATCGACACGATCTCACCACACACTTCGTCGACGGAGAGGAGCGGAACGATGAAGATGAAGTCGTCTCCGCCGATGTGCCCCACGAAACCGGTTTCGCCGACCAGTCCCTTTACCACGTCGTGGAGAATCTTCGCGAGGATGCGAATCACCCGGTCGCCCTCACGATACGAGTAGCGATCGTTGAATTCCTTGAAGTGGTCGAGATCGGCGTAGCACGCGGCAAATGGCGCGTCCGCCATCACACGACGCGCGATCTCCGCCTCGATCTCGAGCGCGCCGGGAAGGCGTGTCGACGGATGAACGTCGAGATCGCGGTCCGAGCGGCGAAGCATGGCACCGAGCCGAATCGGCGTCGCCATGTCGTCGAACGGCTCGGACAGTACCTCGTCGGCGCCGCAGCGGAATGCCGCGTCGAGCGCCGTTGGGTCCGTGCCCACGAGAGTGGCCGCCGGAATGACGCCAGTGAACGAATCCGCCTTGAGCCGGGTGAGCGCACCTAGCACTTCGGCGCCCCGTGTGCGAGCATCGAAGAGCGCGACACGGGGCCGGCTGCGGAGGGCCAGCGCCAGGAGCTGGTCCGCCTCGCCGATTCGGATCTGCGGCACGCCGAGGCTCGCCAGCCATCGCTGGACCACGCCGGGCACAGCGATGGAATCGGGTGAAAAGACGATCGCGCTCGAGGTAGCCACTCTCTAGAACTCAGCGTGTAGGCGCGCGGGCGGGTCCGTTGAGTATGCAAGGTAAAGCACTACACCAGTTCAACTTACGTCCACACAATGTCGGCTCGTCACCAGGAGAAGCTCGCGCCGAGCGACCCTCCCCCACGTGAATCAGGACGAACTTGGAGCCGGAAAGTAGCGAACGCGTCGACCATGCTCAGGACGTGGTTGGCGGCGATCATCATCAAGTCCTGCTGGGCGGCGCGGAAGGCGTCGTTCCGCTTGTTGGTGAGCTGCTTGAACACGTCCCATTGGATCGAAGCATTCCGCCACGACCACTGAAAGTCCGGCTTGATTGCGTCGCGCTCGTACTGTGCCAGCGCGTCCGCCACCGTCGCGTGCGTTTGAAGGGCCTGTTGCCACAGGTGTCCGTTGAATGTGTCCGTGTCCGGCTCGGGTACGACGGGTCCGGAGTCGGCTTTGCTGTAGTCACCGCTCTCGGAGAAGTCGCGCATGGCTTCGTAGTAGCTCCAGGGGCCGTCGGGCGCGTTGGCTGAGAAATGGGCGCGTGCGACACGGCGAGCGAACTCCTTGAAAGCTCGTTGCTGCTGGACCTGCTCTCGCGCGTGCTTCCCGTACTGCCACCAAACGAGGGCTTCCGCGGCCGCGTAGAGGACGAATCGATCCTGCCCAAGGAGATACTGGCCGCTCCCCGGCAGCACGGCCGACGTAAGTGGCGCGAACGGGCGGGTTCGTGGGCCCGCCCGCACCGGCTGCCTCGAGCCGGCCGTTCGCCACTCCGAGGCGGTGTCCGACTCGAAATGCCGGGAGGAAACGCCAGCGCGCATGCTCGCCGGATCCTGGGCAGGCAGCACGCCGACCGTCGCTCCCAGCAGCGTGCAGGCGAGCCACGTCGGCCGCATCAGAAGAGATACCTCAACGACAGAAACGTTGGTGTCACTCCGGCCTGCTGCTGAATGTCGTCCAGCATCCGCGCGAAGTCGATGTGCAGCTTCCCGGTCGAGAGCCCGAGCCCAAAGGTGAACCCGCCGCTCCCGGTCGGACCTCTCACCACGTAGCCCGCACGCGCGTAGTACCGCTCGCGATATGAGACTTCGCCGCCAAGCCGATAACCCGGCGATCCCCCGCCGACGACGCGCGCGACGACGTCAGCGGCTGCGCGCACGCGCACGTCAGGCGGCATCGAGGCGAATTTCGGGGCGATCGCGACGCCGACGTCGGCGCGATTCGGGAGTGCATCGGCCTGGGGCGCGTCGTTGATCTGCAGCTTGAACCCGACATTGCGCAGGGCAGCGCCGATCGTGATCAGCGAGTCCCGCCCCGCGATGTACTGAGCGCCAAGATCGAGCGCGCCGGTTTCCGGAGACGACGCGGCCGTGTTGCAGGCGCCGGTACACGGAAACGCGATGCGGAGCAGCTTGGCCGTGAGGCCAAACGCGAGGCGGTCACCGAACGGCGCGGCGAAGGTCGCTGCCGCGATCGTGCTCGTCTGAGCGAACGTGCCCGTGACCTGATGTGATATCGAGTCCTCGGATTCCTGCTCGCCATAGTTGAGGTAGCGCACGCTCAGCGCGATGGCACCAACCCGCGAGACTGGGTACACGACGACGCCCGCCGCGTCGGTCCCCGTCTGCGTCGAGATCGTCTGCGTAATGTGCAAGGCGACCTCGCGCTGTCCGCGCGCGATGAGCGCCGGATTCCACCACACGGCGTCGGATCCGATGGCCGAGGCGACGACGGCCTGGCCCATGGCGACTGAACGGGCCCCGATCGGGAAGAGAAAGTCCTGCGCGCCTTCCGTGGCGCTCGGCGTCTGCGCCGAAGCGCCAGGTGCGATCGTGGCACCGATGCATGTCGCAACGCCAACCGCCAGTGGCCACGCGGATCCGAGTCGCCGTGTCACGTTAGAGCGGTGTTGCCTCGTCGATCAGCATGATCGGGATGTCGTCTCGAACCGCGTAGCGCAGCTTGCAGACGTGACACAGGAGCGCCGATTCGCTCTCACGGTATTCGAGCTCACCTTTGCACTTGGGACAGACGAGGATGGCGAGGAGCTGCGGCGACACACTCATGACGATCGATCCTCCGGGATGTTGTACCCGAAGCGCTGGAGCGCTCGGATCTTCCGCCGCCAATTGGGGAGTACCTTGACCCACAGGTCGAGGTAAACGGACGCGCCGACGA
>DATISA010000105.1:0-5827 GCA_035469245.1 Gemmatimonadaceae bacterium | reverse complement strand
ACGTGAACCAGACGCGGCTCACCGAACCCCGGCCGTCCTCCTGCCACCGACGATCGCCACTCGAGAAGTACCCGAACCGCGAGACCTCGCCCGTCGGAGCGGTCACGGTGTCGAGCTTGTCGAATACCGAGTCCCAGTGGTACTTCGTGTGCGCGATCTCATTCGGGTCTCGCCCGAACGGATTGATGTCGCGCAGCTCGGCGACGAGTCCCCGGTTGGTATACGTGGCTTCGACGCGATGGCTATTCGCCTGCACCGTCGCGGTTGCCAGTAGCGGCCAGCGCGCGTCGGTACGCTCGACGGTCGTCGCGTTGCCCAGCGGATCGACGACAGTGCGCGGTGCGCCGAAGGCCGTGAGATAGAATCCAGTCGTATCGGCCACGTCCGACCGCGGACCGTCGAGCAGCGTCCGGACCTTTGCCGGGTCGACGAGCGTGACGGCGCAGCTCACGAGTGAACTTGCCTCCCCAGGACACAGGGCGGTTCGGATGGAATCGGTACTGCCGCTCGTGCGGGTAAGATCGATCGCGACACGCGTGATGACGCTCGACGCGCTGTCGTAGTCGAACCGCGTGCCGTCGTCCATCCGGTTTCGGCGGATCGTGATGCGGCCGGCGGCGTCGCTGAGATAGTGAACGGCGGGTTCGCCAGGATCGGTCACGGCGAGATCGTTCAGGCCGGATTGAGTCGATCGGGCCAGGATCGTCATTCGTGGTCCGCTCGGGCCGGGCGGGGCCACGACGGACGTCAGCACGCCAGCCGCATAAGTGAACTTGTACACGCGGCGCGCGGGCCCATCGGCTGGATTCGGTGTGGGCAGCGCAATGGAATCGAGTCGACTGTAACTCCAGAAGAACTGCGTCGCATGACCTGCCGTATTCACCGTTGCGACGTGCTGCAGCAGGCCATCGAACTGGACGTACGCGCCGTTCCGGAGATGTCGCTTGTATCCGCCGCCGGTCAGCTGCTCGAGGGTGTCAGGACGGTCAACCGTTGGCTGGACGAGGAACGTGTTCGTGCTGCCCTGCTTCGTGTAGAGCCGTGTGCTGCCGTCGCCGCCAATCCACAACAGCTGGTCGGCACGACCCGCGACAGTGTACAGTTGCTCGACGCCGTCCAGCCACCACCCTGCACCGAAGCTGCTGGCCGCGCGGTTGACGACCGCCATGACTCCACTGGTGTCGCTCACCGAGTAGTTCGTGCCGTTGGCCGACGCCGCGACTTCGAGTGTGTAGCGATAGATGCCAGTGCCATGCGAGTGTGCTTGGGCATCGACCGGGACGACGATGTGGCGAGTCGATGTTTGGCCGCACGGGGCATTCCACGGGACGACGCGCGGTTCCTTGTCGGTGTCGGTGAATCGGACGGTGACCGTCAGCTGAGTCGGACAGATGCTGCCAGCCACTGAAACGTCCGCGGCGACGAGCGTCACCGGGCGCGCGTGCGCGCTCAGGTATATGAGAGTCGGCGTGCGCGCTTTGTTCATCGTCGTCGTGGTCGGCAACGAATGCACGAGTCGAAGATCCCCGCACTCGTACGCCGCACCATCGCCGGCGGCGATCGTGAGACACTGATCGCGAGAGATGGACGTGCCTGGATTCAGCTCGCCCGCGACGCTCATTGCCAACGGGCCGTTGACGACGCCGGTCGCAACATTGACCGTTCCGGATGCCGTGACGCTCCCGCTGGTCGCAATGAGTGTGACCGAGCCGGATTGCGCACCGGACGCAGCCGCGGTGATGTCGACGCCCACCACATCGGTGCCGTATCCGGGGATGGTCGCACTCTGATGCTGCAATGGCCCGCACACGGCGATGACGGTCCCGCTGCAGCTTCGGGTGTAGTTGACCGTTGCAGAACTCGAACTCGTGTTCTGGACCGTAAAGGTCACGGTGCCGTTGCCGCCCGGAGCGAGAAGGGGCGCCGAAGAGCCGAGGACCTTGAGCGCGATCGTGTTGGTTTGACTGCCGGTTGTCAGCAGCTGCACTGTCGCCGTCCCGGTCAACGTTTGGCCGGTCGTCGTCACATAGCTCGCCGTAACGGTCAATGTCCCACTGGCGCCCGCGGTGCTGGCCGCGATGACGCTCGCAGCCGGCCAACCCGTCTGACCGGCATTGAGTGTCAGCGTGTCCAGCGAATAGCGGATACCGAACCCACCGGTCGTGGCGAATGCGAGGTTGTAGCGTATGCGAACCGAACTCGTGTTCCTGAGCGTGAACCAGCTCGTCGCCATGACGACCGTTGGCGACATGGAGAAGCTCGGGCTCGTCCCGGCGACGACGGGTGCCACCTCGACCGACGGCGCAACGACGACCTTGCGACCTGTGTCCGCGATCACTCCGCCCAGTGGTGACGTATACGCCGCAACGAGCTTCAACGTATCGGGAACATCGACGGCACCCGACCGCGTGTAGGTCACGGCGACGATGTCGGAGGCACCCGGCGCTAGCGACAACGACCCTTTGTTCGGCGTGCAGCCGCTCAAGGTGCTCGTGCCCGCGCACAGTGCCGACAGGCTGTACGACGCCGCGTCGGTGCCGGCGTTCCTGACTGTGAACGTGTCGGTGGCCGTGACGGCGCCGGCAGCGGGCAGGCGGTGCCAGTCATTCGCCGTCGCAACCTTCGGCGCGTAGTTGCCGAGCGGCGGCGCGAACGTGATCGTCGTCGTGGACGTCACGCTGTGTCCCGCGACGTCGACCGCGGTGGCAACGAGCGACTGTTGCCACGGATTGATCGGCAGGCTGCTGTACGTGGAGCTACCGGCGGCAAAGCACCCGCTACGAGTCGCCGCGACGTACGTATTGGGCAGAGGTTGTCCTTGCCACGTGACGTCGTGCTGCGCGAAGCCATCGTCCGGATCGCACCATTCGATTCGCACTTGCGCGATCGGCGAGCTGCTCACCGTAGTTCCGTTCGCCGGTGTGACGGCGATGGTGGGTGCGAGTGTGCCGACGGCGGTTGCCTTGAACGATGCCGAGCCGCTCGTCGTGTTGAACGTGCCGACGTAGTCCGCGCGCAAGTAGGCCCAGACCGAACTTCCTACGGCGGCAACCGAGTACGACACCGGAACGCGTACCGACGCGCCGGGCGCCAACCTGACCGAATCCAACGTCTTGTTGCACGGGAGCCAGCCCGGGTTGGCATAGCAGGTCAGGTACAACGGGTACGTGATCGTCTGGTGGCCGGGATTGGCGACGACGAAGGTGTCGCTTGCGGAGGTGTTGATAGGCCATGAAATGGTCGGATGCAGCGCTGTGATCCGCGGCGTGTTTTCAGGAGAGGCATCGTGCTCATACCACTCCTGACGCACCGCGGTGTGATAACCGTCCGACACCTTGACGTAGACGTCGCCGTATCCGTCGAGAAAGAACGGCGTGTATGTCGCGCGACTCGAGGTGAAGCAGCCCGCCGTGCTCGTGGAGACGATCGACGTCGGCGGTGTCGTGACACCGGAGACCCTGAAAGTCGGGGCCCCGAGTGTGCCATCCGCATCGCAGAAGTCGACGATCACCGTCGCGGTGTCGTGCAAGACCTCGTAGTAGCCGTCGCCGATGACCCCGTTCCCGAACGACCGAATGGTGATGGTCGGTGTCGCCAGTTCGGCGGCCGTGAACGTGACGGTGCTGGTGTCGGCCTGGACGACGCCGTCCGAGACACGTGGCGGCGCGGTCAGGATGAGGCGAACCTGCCCGCTCGATCCGACCGTACTCGTGCTGAAGCCGACCGTCACAGTGCTCCACGACGCCGTCGCGAGGTACTTGGTCATCGTCGTGCCGGAGTTGGGCAGCGTACACGACGTGAGCGCACCCGTACAGGAGAGTGTGACCGTATAGTTCGCGGGAGTGTTGCCCATGTCGAGCACGGCGAAGTCGAACGACCGACGTCCGTTGGCGGAGATCGTCCTGGCCGCGTAACGCTCGACGTGCGGCGTATACGTCGAATTCGCGATCACGATCTTGCGCCCCGTATCGGCGATGATCTCGCCGCTCCCCGACGTGTACCGCGCAATGAGCTTGAGAGTGTCGGGATAGTCGAGGTCGCCGGAGCGCGTGTAATGCACGACGACGCTCTGCGACGAGCCGGGATTGACGATGGCTTCGTTGATGGACTGCCAACATTCGGTCAACGTCGTCGTCGACTCGCACGTCGAGGACAGTGCGTATCTTGCCGCGTAGAGACCGACGTTCTTGACGGCGAACGTGTCGGCAGCTTGCACGGCGGCGGGGCCAGGCAGCGCGTGGCGCCCTGCCGTCGCCGTCACGCTCGGCTGATACGCGGTCACGGGCGGCGTGTAGGTGATCGTCGAGGTCGCCGTGACGACGTTGCCGATGGCGTCGCGTGCCGTGGCCACGGCATTTTGAGCGCCCGGGGCGATCGAGAGGTTGTTGTACGTCGAGGTGCCAGCGGCGTAGCAGCCGGAGCGCGTTGTCGCGACGTAAGCGTCCGGGAGCGCCTGTCCCTGCCAGCTCACATCGTGCTGCACGAGTGCATCGTCCGCATCACACCAGTCGATCTTGAGTTGCGAGATCGACGAACTCGTCACGGCGGTGCCGGTCGGCGGCGTGATCGCGATCGTCGGAGCCGCCGATGCAAACGTCGCCGTCATCGTCCCCGGATCGAGGAACGCGTACGCCATGTCGCTGACACTTGCCGTGACCAGGGTACGGACCGCAAGTGATACGGTATTTGTCGTGGGCGACATAGAAGCGAAGTAGGCGTAGAAGTCGTAGGTCATCGACTGGCCCGGCACGATTGCCGTGACGTAACCGGCGATGTCGCCGCCACCATTGCACCAGCTTCCGCAGTCGGCCTCCACGTACACGTACGTGCTGGCAGTGCCCGTGTTCTTGATCGTCCATGTCACCCGCACGGTGGTGGTGACGCCGTTGTTCGCGATCACCGTCAGCGTAGGACTGACGCCGGTGATCGTCAGCGGCTTGGTCTGGGCGGCTACCGGCGCCGGCAATGCGAAGGCCGCGGCCAAGAGTAACAGAAGCCGCGAGGCATTTCGGTCGAGGGCGCGAGCCAGGTCGGATGCGGTGTTTCGGGCAGCGGCGATGGCAGCGCAGAGGCCTGATGGATAGCTGGCCGGCACAGGAGGTTCTCCAGTGTGGGAGGTGGGCCGAGGAGTGGACCTCCCGAAAGCAACGGCCGGGCCAGCTACGCTGTTTTATAACTCGTTAAATATCATTCTCTTAGTGCTCTCACAGTGCCGCAACCTTCGCGTCCCTCGCAGGCGTCGCGTGCAAATCGGCGCGAATGAGCGCAAACGCGCTAAGCCGAGGGCTCTTTCGTCGCTGAGCCGAGGGCTCTTCCATGATGGATTCGGCTGTGCTATTACGACCTCCATGCTGGAACGCCTCTGGACTGAGTTCGACAATCTCCCGTTCCCCGACCGTATACCGCGCGACGTGCGCGATGCCGTCGACCTCGAGCTGTTGGACGACGAGGCATCCGCCTGCGTCCAGGTCTATCTCGCGACGGGGGTGCTCGATGCGCGGGAGGTGGGCGTGCTGCGCGCCTGCCGGACGGAGCTCGTCGGAGTCTTGCCGCGATTCCGGGGCGAGGCGGCCGAGTACTTTCTCCGGCTCGAGCAGTTGTGCGCACTGGTGCTGAGCCGCGTGGACGGCGTGCGGCCGGCGCTATAGGCTTTGTTGGCGCCCGAACCCACTCGAATGGACAGTTTGCGAGCGGCGAATCTCGCGCTGCGGTTTACGTTGGAGCTGGGCGCTCTGGCTGCAGCGGCCTATTGGGGCGCCACGATGTCCGCGAGTGCACTCGCTGCTGTGGAATCTGTCGAAGCCTCGCCCAGAGTTGTCCGCTTGCA
>DATISA010000104.1:0-45407 GCA_035469245.1 Gemmatimonadaceae bacterium | reverse complement strand
CATCCCCGCGCTTTTTGCGCCCTCGCACCGGACTCGACAAGCAGCTCGTCAGAAGCTATGTTGGGCCGCCGAACGAAGCCCGCCGACTATGAGTGACGCCGCGTTCACACCCGCCGACAGCCAGACCGCCAGGAAAGGGCTCTCACGCCAAATCGGCGTCGTGAGCCTGACCGCGCTCCTCGTCGGCCTCGCGATCGGGAGCGGAATCTTCCGCATCCCCAGCACCGTCGCGACGCAGATGGGCTCCGTCGGCGGCATCGCGATCATCTGGCTCGTCGGCGCCGCCGTCGCACTCGCCGGCGCGTTGCCGATCGTCGCCATGACGACCGCATTGCCGCGCTCCGGCGGGACATACGTCTTTTTGCGCGAATCGTACGGGCCGCTCGTCGGTTTCTTGTACGGCTGGGTCAAGATGCTCGTCACGGGGCCAGCGAGCCTCGCGGCCCTCGCGCTGATCTTCGCCGAATACACGCGTGCGTTTGCGTCGCTCACCGACGGCCAGGTGCACCTCGTTGCCGGAGCGCTCGTCGTCGCGTTGACGATGGCGAACATCCGGTCCGTGCCGTGGGGAGTGACGCTGCAGACAGCGTCCACGGTGGCGAAGGTGCTCGCGCTCGCGATCCTCGCGGTGCTGATCTTCGCCCTCGGAGACCGGTCGCACGGCGCACTCGCTCAACCGATTGCGTGGGGCGGACTGACCGTTTCGAGCTTCTTCACCGCGCTCATCGCCGTGCTCTGGACGTATACCGGCTGGCTCGAGTTCACGTACGTGGCGGGCGAAGTGAAGGATCCTGTGCGAACGTACCCGCGAGCCCTCTTTGCTGGCATGGCGATCATCGTGCCGGTCTATCTGATCATCAACGCCGCCTATCTCTACGTATTGCCTCTCCCGGCGGTGGCGAAGTCCACGCTCGTGGCCGCGACGGCGGCCACCGCGCCGCTCGGGTCGGGCGGCGCGGTGTTCGTGGCGGCGCTGGTCATGCTGTCTACATTTGGTGCGCTCAACGGATCGATCATGGCCAGCCCGCGCGTGTGGTACGCCATGGCAAACGATGGCCTCTTCTTCCGCTCCGTGGGTGCCGTGCATCCACGTCGTGGAACGCCACACGTCGCGCTTCTGCTGAACATGTGCCTCGGCCTCGTCGCCGTGTTCACCCACACCTTCGAGCAGCTCACGCGAATCTTCGTGCTCGGACGCTGGCCATTCATCACGCTCGCCGTGGCCACCGTGTTCCTCCTGCCCCGCCGCCGACCCGAGCTCGCGCCGCTCTGTCGCGCGTGGGGCTACCCGTATGTGCCCGCCGCGTTCGTGCTCTTCTCGCTGGCCATGCTCGGCAATGAGCTATTCCGTCGCCCGGCCAACCTGCTGCCCAGCCTCGGTATCGTGGGAGTGGGCATCGCGGTCTACTACGGCTCGCGCGCGTTGAGCGATTGGCGCACGCCTGCGCCGACCGCGACGACCGACCCGGCGCAACCGTGATCCATTTCGTCGTCACCGAAAAGGGCAGCTTCGCGATTCGCTTCTACCTCGCCGAGGACGGGAGTGCACTCGCGGACCGGATTCGGATCGTGCTGTACGACGAGCTTGCGCGGTCGCGACGGTTGCCGCTCGGGACGTGGGTGTTCACCGAGCTCGATCAGCTCGATGCGCCCGGTCGCGAGCTGGCGGCGAGCGTCGCCGAGCGGCTCTGCGCTGTGGACGCCGGCGTCCGCCTGATGAACGATCCGCGGCAGGTGCTCCTGCGAACGGATCTCCTCCGCGCGGCTCACCGCGCCGGCGTCAACGAGCATCGGGTCTGGCCGGCGAACGATGTCCAGTTCGGCTCTCACGATGGAGCGCGGCCCGCTGACGCTCCAACGATTTCCGCCGAGTCGCTCCGCTACCCGGTGTTCGTCAGGTTCGCCAACCAGCATGTTGGCAACCTCACTCCACTCCTCGACTCGCCACGGGACCTCGTCGACGCCCTCGCGTCGCTCGCAGCCGGCGGCGTCCCGCGTCGCGAGTTGATCGTCGTGGAGTTCGCCGAGACGAAAGACGAACACGGCGTGTATCGCAAGTTCTCCGCGTTCAATGTAGGAGGGCGTATCCTGCCGAAGGCCCTCGAGCAGAGCCGCGACTGGATGGTGAAATGGGAGCGGCGAATCTTCGACCGCGTGCGCGCCGATCAAGAGCTGGCCTATTGCGAGACCAACCCGCACGAAGCGTGGATCCGCGAGATGTTCGCCCTCGCGCGCATCGACTACGGTCGGATCGACTACGGGATCCTCGGCGGCCGGCCGCAGCTCTGGGAGATCAACACGAATCCGACGATTGGCCGGGGACCGAACCGGAACAAGCCCAGGAAGCCGGAGGTCGTCGAGTACAAGGCGATGATCGCGTCGGCACGCGCGTCGTTTTATGAGCAGTTTCGGCAGGCCTGGACTGCCGTCGACACGCCGACGATCGACACGGCGGGTGTCGACATTGCCGTTCCCAACGCGCTGATTCGAGCCATGGAGCGCGGGGCGAGGCAGCGCCGAAACGCCGAGCGAGTGGTCTCCCTCCTCAGTGCGGTGGCACGCCAGCCGTTGGTGCGACCGGTGGCGCGTGCGGTGAAGCGCGCGCTCGCGCCGCTCATGGCCGCGCGGCTATAAAACGATGCACTCACCGATGCGACGCGACGTGCTCCGGTGGAGCTGGCACCGACGCCGCAGCGGGCACGGGCATCGTGGGCAGAAGCACGATCTTGCCCGTCAAGCCTCCCTCGCCGAGCAATACGTGCGCGCTCCTCGCCTCGGCGAGCGGAAGTCGCCTGGCGACGAGCGGTTTGATTTTCTGCTGCTGCAGCAGCTCGAAGAGCGTCGTCAGGTCCTGTCTGAACATCGCCGGTTTGAGCCGCATCAGCGTCTGAATGCTGTAGGGAATCACGCGCTTTCGTCCGGGGAGAATCGCGCCCGCGGCCATGTACAGCAGATAGTCGCTGATGGCGCGGTAGCGATGACGTCCACCGGAACGACCTGAAGCCAGTCTGCCGCGGCGCAGCGAGCCCGTGAGTCCAAACGCCACGACGACACCGCCGCGACGCAGCGCTTTGCGCGACTGCCACGTGTGCTTGCCGCCGATGCTCTCGAATACCGCGTCGACGCCGTCGCCCGTGAGGCGCTGAATCTCCGTCACGAAATCCTGCTTCTGGTAATCGATCGGGATGGCACCGAGATCCGACACCGCTGAGGCCTGTTTTTCAGAGCAGGTGCCATACATCTCGAGGCCGGCGAGGCGACCGAGTTGCAGGAGTGCCGTGCCCACTCCGCCTGCCGCGCCGTGAATCAGCACGCGGTGGCCCGGCCTGACCTTGGCCGAGCGGTGCATCATCTGGTACGCCGTGACGTAGTTGAGGATGACGCTCACTGCCTCGGCCGGGTCGAGCTCCGGCGGCACGGGAACGACGTGGCGCTCCGGCAGGCAGATGTACTGCGCGTAGGCGCCGTGGATCGGCATCGCCGCGACCAGTTCGCCCATCGCGAATCCGGAGACACCGTCGCCGAGTCGATCGACGATACCAACCAGGTCCCACCCTGGCGTGAATGGCACGCGCGGTGTCTCGGGGTGAATGCCCTCGCGGGCCATGATGTCGGGAGCGGAGACGCCGGCCGCGAGCACCTTCACCCGCACTTCACCGCGCTTCGGCTCGGGGCACTCCTCGTCGATGACGCGAAGCTGGTCGGGTCCGCCGTAGCCAACGACGACGACGCGCGTGTGTCTCATCGCCTCCTCCTCTCGGTATGGGGCGACAGCGTTTCCAGTATGTGAGGGAACGGCGAAGCGCGGCGTCGGTGAAACCCTGATCGCCAAGGGCGATGTGTTAATCGAGCCGAACGCGGCTGGGCCCATAGCGCAATCGAGACGATGTGAGGAAGCGGGTTCTCCAATGCAGAAGCACCGATGTTGTGGAACGGCCGACTCGAATCGACCTGGAGCGGTCGCTTTGGCGACGCCGTGGCTCGTGTGGCGCGGATCTCGTAGTCAGCTTCGATTCTTGGCGCGGCCACGGTGCGCAGAGAGTACTAGAATTTCATCGTCCGGAGTTCCGCCGGCACGACGACCCAGCTTCCGTCCTCGCCCCGCCACGGCCGTTGCATCGCGCGCCGGGTGGCACGCATCACCGTGGTCGAAGGTTCATAGTAGACCGCGCGATCTCTAGGCCTGACCGTGTCTAGCGAGTTAGCGCGCGCGCGCGCCCGCCGAAGTGGGAGAAACCCTCACACGATTGTCCGCTCGCGCCGACTGCCTTCTGTCATGTAAGCGTGCACGCTTCACACACCCGGTCTAGGGGTGGGAGGCCATGCCGCGTATCCTGATCATCGATGATGACCCGAACGTGACCGCTGTCGTGAAGCGCGGCCTCTCGTACGATGGCTTCCACGTCGATACCGCTGGCGCCGGCGCTCAAGGCCTCGCGCTCGCACGCGACCACGCGCCCGATCTGGTGATCCTCGACGTGATGATGCCGGGACTCGACGGATATGAGGTCCTGGCGCGGCTCAGAGAGGTTGACTCCAGCCTGCCGGTCATGATGCTGACGGCGCGCGACGGCACCGCCGATCAAGTGAAAGGTCTCGACCTTGGCGCAGACGATTACGTCGTAAAGCCCTTCACCTTCGAGGTGTTATCGGCGCGTGTAAAAGCGCTGCTTCGGCGTTCGGAAATGGACCACCCCGAGGTCCTGCGTTTCGAGGACCTGTCGCTCGACACTGGCACGCGCCGCGCGCAACGCGGTGATCGGACGATCGATCTCACCGCGACCGAATACGAGCTCCTACGCCAGTTCCTGCTGCACCCGCGGCACGTTGTCGCCAAGCACACGCTCATGCAGCGAGTCTGGGGCTTCGAGGTGGAAGGCAGCTCGAATATCGTCGAGGTGTATGTCAAGCAGCTCCGGCAAAAGCTCGAAGCATGCGGCGAGCCTCGATTGATCCACACCTTTCGAGGCGCCGGGTACGTCCTGCGCGAGCCTTGACCGGCGTCTGATCCGTGTCGCTCCGCTTGAGACTCGCACTGTGGTACGGAGCGCTCACGACGCTCGTGGTCGCCCTAGTCTGCTCATACAGCTACGCGATTCATAGCCGCACCCATTACGACGAGCTCGATCGCGTCTTGGTCGGTGTCGCTGAGCACACGCGCGAGATGATTTCGAGCTCGCCGGGCATGGGCAGCAATGTCGTGGAGACATCGCTTTTGCCCACGGCGGGAATCTCGATGGTCAGTCCGAATGGTGACCCAATCGCGGCATCAGCCGCGGCACGGGCCGCGCCGCGGATTGACCCTCGACAGATCATGCAAGCGCCGGCTGTACGACCGTATGGGGTAGTCGCGCGGCTCGCACCACTGATCCGCCCGACGGACCCGGGCGACGGCAAATTCGGACTGCTTCGTTCTCCGCAAGGTGAACGATTCCGCGTCTATCTGGTTCCACTGCGCGGATCATCGAACTCCTTGGCAGTGACCACGTCGCTGATGCACATCGATGCAGCAATTTCGGCGTTCGGGCATCTGATGCTGCTGATGGCACTCATCGGCGGCATCGTTGCATTCGGCGCTGGCTGGGTGTTGGCGCGACGAGCGCTACGCCCGGTCGCGGCCCTCACCTCGGCTGCCGACGAGATCGCTGAGTCACGTCAACTCTCCCGTCGTGTCGTCGAAGGAAGCGGGAGCGACGAACTCGCCCGTCTTGCGAGGACGTTCAACACCATGCTCGCCAGTCTGGACGACGCATACCAGGCACAAGTGCGGTTCGTCTCGGCCGCATCCCACGAGCTTCGCGCGCCGTTGACCGTAATTCAGGCTAATCTCGACTTGCTGGAGTCGAAGCGGCTCTCGAACGGAGAGCGCGAGACGGCAATCGCCGAGGCGCACCTAGAAGCCTCCCGGATGACACGTCTCGTTCGCGACCTCCTTGTGCTGGCGCGCGCCGACGCCGGCGTGCCGATCCGTCGCGATGCCGTCGAGTTGGATCGCGTGCTCCTCGAGGTCATCGGCGAAACGCGCCATCTCGCACCTGACAGGAGAGTCGAGGTTACAGCGGTGGAACCCGTCGTGGTCCGCGGAGACGAGGACCGGCTCAAGCAACTCCTGCTCAACCTCTGCGAGAACGCAATCAAGTACACGTCGGATCGCGGGCGCGTCACAGTTGCGATTCGCCGCGAGGCTGATGACGCGATCATCACAGTCTCGGATGACGGAATCGGCATTTCACCTACGGACCTGGTCCACGTGTTCGAGCGATTCTACCGGGCGGATCCGGCGCGCTCGCGAGACCCGGGTGGGAGCGGTCTCGGTCTCTCGATCGCGCAGTGGGTCGCCGCGGAGCATAGCGGCAAAGTCGAACTGGCCAGCAGGCTCGGCGTGGGCACCACAGCAACGGTCCGGATTCCGCTGGGTCATACGAGCTGAACGCGGCGCTCAGGCTGGTCTCAGCGCACGCTCAGTTGGCGTTGGTATCTTTTCGCCGGGATCGGTGCATCAGCGGATTGATAACGCTAGACACACGACCATGACGCACGCCGGCCACGCATCGCACGAGCACGAGGATCACGCTAGGCACGCTGAGCATTCCGCGGGTGCCGCAGCAGAAGTGCCCACCTCGATGCATTCGGGTCATGAGGACGATGGGCACGGTTCCGTACCGCCGACAGCGCGACCACGCGCGGCGGCACACGACCACGGTACTGCCCACGAGCATGCCCATGACAAGCACGCCGGCCATTCGGTAGCGATGTTCCGGCGGAAATTCTGGGTTGCGCTGCTGCTGACGATTCCGACCATGGTGTGGGGCGAGATGATCCCGCGCGTGGTGGGATTCACTCCCCCTGCCTTCCCCGGCTCGACATGGATTCCGCTCGTGTTCGGCTCGGCCGTGTTCTTCTACGGCGGCTGGGTCTTCCTCCAGGGCGCTTGGCGCGAGCTCGAGGATCGAAAGCCGGGAATGATGACGCTCATCTCGCTCGCCATCTCGGTCGCATTCGTATTCAGCGCTGCGGTGAGCTTCGGCGCGGCCGGCATGCCCCTCTGGTGGGAGCTCTCGTCACTCGTGACCATCATGCTCCTCGGCCACTGGATGGAGATGCGCTCCATTTCGCAGGCGGAAGGGGCACTCAAGGAGCTGGCGAAGCTGTTGCCCAATACTGCGACGCGCATCGTCGACGGCCGAACGGAAGATGTGCCAGTTGGGAAGCTCCGCGAGGGCGATGTCGTGCTCGTCCGACCCGGCGCGGCAGTGCCGGCTGATGGAACCGTTCGCGAAGGTCACAGTTCGCTGAACGAGTCGATGATCACCGGTGAGTCTCGTCCGGTTTCCAAGGATGCTGGCGCGGACGTCATCGCCGGGACGGTCAACGGCGATGGCTCGCTTCGCGTCGAAGTCACACGGACGGGTGATCGCACTGCGCTCGCCGGTATCATGCGGCTCGTGTCGCAAGCGCAGACGTCGCGCTCTCGCGCACAAGTGCTCGCCGATCGAGCAGCCTTCTGGCTCACCATTGCGGCGCTACTTGCCGCCGGCGTGACGGCGGCCGCGTGGATAGCTGCAAACGCGCCAGGCGAATACACCGTCGAGCGCGTGGTAACGGTGTTGGTGATCGCCTGTCCGCACGCGCTCGGCCTCGCTGTGCCGCTCGTCGTTGCGCTCTCCACGACGCTCGGTGCTCGGAACGGCCTTCTAGTGCGCGACCGACGAGGACTCGAAGAAGCGCGACTGGTGACGGCAGTGGTGTTCGACAAGACCGGGACGCT
Organism: Gemmatimonadaceae bacterium; assembly: GCA_035469245.1. Classification (GTDB taxonomy): domain Bacteria; phylum Gemmatimonadota; class Gemmatimonadetes; order Gemmatimonadales; family Gemmatimonadaceae; genus JAQBQB01. Next base: position 37,639 of record DATISA010000104.1, on the reverse strand, counting down.
GACGCTCGGGCACCATCGCGTCGTCGGCATGCGGACAGTCGACGGGCTTGGCGAAGAGGAGGCGCTTCGGCTTGCGGCGGCGGTCGAACAGGACGCCGAGCATCCGGTGGCGCATGCGATTGTTGCCAGCGCGAATGAACGCAAGCTGGCGATTCCGCATGCGACGAATTTCCAGGCTATCCCCGGTCATGGTGTGCAAGCCAATGTCGAGGGCCGCGCGCTCGCGGACGGCGGCCCGAATCTCTTGAAACGACTCGGTGTCGAGCCGCCTCCTGCGATTCGTCAATTCGCCGACGAAGCAGCCTCGCGCGGACAGAGCGTCATCTACCAGATCGAGAATCAGCGTGTGCAAGCCGCGTTCGCCGTGGCCGACGCGATACGGCCGGAGTCAGCGGAGGCGATTCGTCGTCTTCACAATGCAGGTGCCCAAGTGGCCATGGTGACCGGGGACAGTCGGGCCGTCGCCGACGCTGTCGCGAAGGAGCTGCAGATCGACACCGTCTTCGCGGAAGTCCTCCCCGATAAGAAGGTCGAGAAGATCAAGGAGCTCCAGCGGGCAGGAAAGCGCGTCGCGATGGTTGGCGACGGGGTGAACGATGCCCCGGCGCTCGTGACGGCGGACGTCGGTGTGGCTATCGGCGCCGGTACCGACGTCGCTGTCGAAGCCGGCGACATCGTGCTCGTCCGCAGCGATCCCCGGGACATCCCCCGAATCATCGCGCTGAGCCGCGCGACGTACCGTAAGATGCTGCAGAACCTCTGGTGGGCAGCGGGCTACAATGTGGTGGCAATTCCACTTGCCGCTGGGGCACTGGCGTCCAAAGGCATCGTCCTGAGTCCGGCGATCGGCGCCGTACTGATGTCGCTGAGCACGATTATCGTCGCGGTCAATGCGCAGCTGCTGCGCCGAACGGAACTCTGACTATCGCGTGCGCCGAGGTGTGACGCGCAGCGTCAACGTCGAGAACATGCTCTCCCAGTCGGCGTCGACATCGCTTGGAGGGCGGCGAAGGTCGGTGCCGCGGAGCATCCAGAGGCCAGCGCGAACCGCGGGTAGCTTCGCGGCGCCGTTCGAATCCGTCCGGACGAGGCGATTCGATACTTCCGCGGCAAAGACGTCGCTGATCGGGAAGGCGGGCGCAGGCACACCGCCGCGCAATACGCGAATCGTCAGCGTGTCGCCGACGCCAATGGTTGTCGGATCAGTAAGCGGCACGATCTCGAGTCCGATCCCTGCCGGTTCGCGCCAGCTACTGTCTCTCACGCCCTGCCCGACGGCCACGTAGGTCTTGGTGTACTTCGTGTATCGTTCGCGCCAGCGCGGCGGCTGCGGTACTCCAACATAGAGACGCCGCACGGAATCGGGTGCGCCAATCTCGTCCAGATATTCCGTCACCTGCTTCGGGGTCAACTCGAGCGTTCTCGGTTTGAGGCTCGCCCAGATCGTCGCAACGCCGGGCTTGGTGAGCACGGCCTGGAGCCGCAACGCGTTTTGAGGTGAGGTCATCGGCCGCAGTGCGGATGATTGCCCGGCAAGTCGCGCCGTGGCCGTCTTGAGCCGTGTGGGGTCGATTCGCGTTTCGTTCTTGGGAAAGGCCATTCCGCTGGTCATGCTCAGCGTGAGGCGCGTTCCGACTGGAACTGACTGTCGGTCTGCCAGCAGCCAGGTGTCGTGCGCGGAGGCCAGAGCTGCGACGAGGACGAGGCCCGCGGTAGCGAGTAGCAGCGCGCGAGGCAGGGCGAGGCTGACGCGTCGTTTGGACATGCGCGATTGTATCGCGAGCCCTGCTGCCTGTCGAGGTCCCGAAGCCGCGTTTCTGCACTCTCGTCGCGCACTCGAGGCGAAGTTCAACCGCTGCGCGACCCGTCAACGGACTCCATGAGCTCAGAAGACGGGCACCGTGCCGTCGAGTAGCGCATCACGGAGCGCCGGCAGCCGCTCGAGCTCCGTGCGAACGACGTCTGCGACCTCTCGCCACACATCGGAGAACGACCTGCCGCCATTGATGCCAAGCTGGATGTCTGCGATGTGCGGATCGGTGACCGAGCGGCCGATCTGGCTGACCAATGCACACGTTGCATCGCTCACATTCGGCACACCGGTCACGATCGATTCCGCAACACGGCGCGCGACGATGTTGTAGAGCTTTCCGACGTGGCTCACCGGGTTCTTGCCTGCTGCCGCTTCCATCGTGCTAATGCGGTACGGCGTGATGAGCCCTGAGACCCGATTACCGCGACCAACTTCGCCATCGTCGCCGGATTCGGCGGACGTTCCGGTTACCGTGATGAACACGTCCCCGCTCGAGAGATCGTCCGCTGCGTTGATCACGACGTTGATATTGGTATCAGTAACGCGACGCGCCGCGGCGAGTATTCGAGTGCACGCGTCATCCTTCTTGCTGGCGTACTCGCGGATGTCGCGCACGTGACGTGCGATGAAGGCGCAACCAACCGTGATGTCGATTCGGTGGTCGCGGCGAACGCCCATGACCTTGACGTCCTCGCCGATCTCCGGATGTTCGGCCAGATGCCGCGAGTCAGTAAGTTCGCGTTCGACGGCGAGCACCACACGTTCGAGATCGGTGAGCGGAAAGAAACCCACGCCGCAGGACGTATCGTTCGCGTGTGGCACCGTGCCGCTCTTGTCGTAGAGACGCCTCAAGTCGGCGGAACCCGGGCGGAGCTTCGACGTGATCCGCACGTCGGCGTCGACGTCGAGCTCACGCACGTGGCGCTGGAGCACAGCGCGGCACGCCGCGATGGCGATGTCGTGCACCGGAATGCGCTCAGCCCGATATTCCGAGGTGGCGCGCCCGGCGAGATAGATTTCGATCGGCTCGAGAATCTCACCACCACCGAATGTCACCCGTGACGACCCGCCGCACAGCAGCACCTTGTCGACGTTGTGATGCAGAATCGCGTCGAAATGTGTGCGATAGTACCGCGATAGCTCGATCGACACGCGTTCGGCTACCGCGTCGCAGATGGTGTCAGGGTGGCCAAGCCCCTTCCGCTCGACGACCTCGACCGGCTGCGAGCCCGCCGCCTGCCCTTCGCGGGCTCTTACGATGAGCTCCATACCGAAGTGGTAGTCAAAAGAACAACCTGACCTCCGCATGGAGCAGGTTGCTCATGCGGCCGTACTCCGTGCCGGCGCCGCCGACGAACCGCTGAAACCCGGCCACCAGGTCTACGTCCGATCGTGCCGACCACTCGACTCGTGGCCACACTACCCCGCTGCGATCATCAGCGTTGAGCACGCCGTACACCGATGCTTTCACGAGCGGTGTCACCTGATACGACGCCCCAACGCCGCCGTACCATCGCGCCACGTTGAGCACTCGGCCCGCGAGAACCCCGGCGACATCGTAGTGCACGGCGTCCGACGTGCCCTGCCCGTTGTAATAGCCTTCGACGGTGACCGTCGCCGAATTGGCGAACCCGTAATCGGCGCCGACCAGCACGCGCGCGTAACGCGTGTCCTCTGGAGCTCGCGTGGCCGTTGCCTCGCCACGAATCCCCAGTCCACCACGGCTTGTGCTCACGTCGATGCCGATCGCATCGTCTCCGCGAAAGCGCCCGACCAGGAGCGAGTAGTCCGTACCGCGCAAGTTCCCGTGGAGGTAACCAGCGCCAACAGATGACAATCGCGCCGTCGCCGGGACGTAGATACCCTCCACGCGAGCTACGGCGCCGAGCTTCTGCTGGATGAGCAGCCCATCCGCACCGACGCGGTAGTCTCGCTCGAGTCGCGTCGGGTCGATTGGATTGAGCATATCCATCGGACTCCAGAAGTATCCCGTGCCGATTGGAATCCGCTGACGGCCAAGCTTCACGTCGGTGTTTCCGCCCGACCAGCTCAGCACCGCCCGGTAGAGGCCGTGACGCGCGACGAGGTCGCCGCGCGTCGCATAATCGTGAGTCAGATCGAGGCTCGTTGCGATTCGCGCGTCGGTCAGAGTGAATTGCGTGGTCCTGATGTAGCTGCCAAGCAAAGCTTCGTTGTCGTATTGGACGTCCAGACCGACACTCGCCGTCGGCTTCCCCTCGAGTCGAAGCCGCAGCCGGTTCAGATCCAACGTGAACGACTCCGGCGCAGGGACAACGGTCCGCGACTGCGTGTACAGATTGAGGTAATAGCCGGACAGCTTCCACGTGGGCTCATCACTCACCTGTGATCCGGCCGTAGCAGTGCCTGCGAGCTCCAACAGGGTCGCGAGCGCCACGATCAGGTCGACGTGCGAGCATCGCATGGTTACGTGTGCCGCAGCGCCTTTACCGGATCGAGGCGCGCTGCCTGCCCGGCGGGATACGTCGAAGCCACCAGGCCACCAATGATGAGAAGGATCCCCGGTCCGATAATGCTCGCCCACATGAGCCGGGGATACACGATTCCAGTCAACCCCGGAATCGCATCGTAGTTCTCAAAGAAGGCCGAGAGATCGAGCCCGGCACGGCTCAGGTAGCTCACCACCAAGATGCCCACGCTGTAACCGACCACCGAGGCGAGCGCCATTGTCGCTGCTGTCTCGTAGAGCACCATGCGCACGACCGCCCACGGCCGCGTTCCGAGCGCCAACATCACCCCGAGCTCGCGCGTGCGCTCAGTGACCGACATGAACACCGTGTTCATCGTTGCGATGATCACGACCGTGAGTACGATCACCGTGACGATCAGTCGAATTGCGCTCAGCACGCGCACCATCTCGTCGACGGACGGGATCAGCGCCTGCCAGGGGGCCACGCTGTAGCCCGTCGTCGCGATCACCGGCCGTAGCTGCGAAATCACGGCATCGAGCCGGGACCGATCGGTGAGACGAATGTTGATCGTCGATACGCGATCCCCCAGCGCCAGGAGCTGCTGAGCTGCCGGTAGCGTCACGTACACGATACTCCCATCGAAGCTCGCGCTCTCGGTCGTGAAGATGCCGGCGACCCGGTACGCGGCCGTGCCCAGCTCATGATCGGCGGCCTGCGCCATGATGATGATCTTTTCGCCGAGTCGGACGTCGAGCTTTTCGGCGAGCTTGCGGCCAATGAGCGCCTCCCGATCCTGACCCAGCCGAAGCGGCATGCCTTGGCGCACTGTCTGATGAACAAACGTCACTGCTGATTCACGAACCGGATCGATACCGATTAGGGCGACGCCTTCCGACTTCGTCGCGCTGCTCGCGATCGCCTGTGCTTGCACGCGAGGCGCTACGCCGACCACGCCCTTGATGCCACGTGCCTTCGCGATCAGCTCCTCGGGTCGCTCGATCGCGATTTCCGGCGCGTAGTTCGTCCGAAACTCGGGACGCTCGATCTGGGCATGTCCGGTCAGATAGCGCGTCGAGGTGTCGATGGCCTGCTCGCCGAAGCCGTCGTAGTAGCCGAACAGGAGCACATATGCGAACACGGCGAACGCCGCACCGCCGGCGGTGATCAACGTGCGCCTCGGATTTCGCCACAGGCTGCGCCCCGCGATCATCAGGAACACCGGGACGCGTTCCTGCGTCGTGTGCGGACCGGTCGCCGATTGTCGACGAGCCCTGGTGCGCCCACCAGCGATCCCTCGAATGGCTTCCACAATCTCGAGCCGCGCCGACCTGAACGCGGGGTACAGGGCCGCGAAACCGGCGATCGCGAACACGAGCGCCGAGAGCATTACGCTTCGCTCGAGCCGGACCTCAGGACGGATGACGTCAGACAGGCCTGGCATGGTTCGGAGGCCTGCGCTGTATGCGCTGAGGTTGATCCCGGCGTGGCCGAAGTAGATGCCGGCTCCCAGGCCAATGCCGTTCCCCAGCGCGAGGCCGAGGAGGCCGAGGATCATCGCCTCCCACACCACGAGCCGTGCGAGGCGCGATTGACTCATGCCCACTGCGAGCATGACCCCGAACTCGCGTGTGCGCTCGAGCACGGCCATCAGCACCGGATTCGCGACGCCGGCGGCGACGATCACGAAGAATATGGCGAGCAGCACGTATCCCATCACGACGTGATAGCGAAAGCTGACCGCGACCTTCGGCAGCAACGTCGGCCAGCCAATCACCTCATAGCCCGCGCCGAGTCGACGACCGAGGCGATCGAGGACAGGATTCAAACGGCCACGATCGTTCAGGCGCACCGCCACGGCGGTAGCGCCGCCTGGTGCCGCGAGGAACTGGCGCACCGCCGGGAGTGGCAGCACGGTGAGATACCCATCGTACTCGTCGATCTTCGTGCGGAACACACCGCGAATCGGCACACGCGCGCTAGACAGTGAGCCGTCGTATGCCTGGCCGACGAGCACCAGCTCGTCGCCGGCGCGGACATCCAGCGCGGCGGCGAGATCTGCGCCCACCAGCGCACCGGTCGTGTCGCTCGGTCGAAGCGGCGCGCCGTTCTCGACGGCATTGAACAAGGACGTGACTCGCCCTTCCTCCACGGCGGAAACTCCGACGAGAAGAACGCCGCGCGACTTGTCGCCGTGGCTCGCCAACGCCTTCCCTTCCAGGCGCACAGACGCTGCAGCCACGTCCTGGTCCTGCCGGATCGCGTCGAACACCGGACCAGCCTGGCTGATCGTGCGATCGAGGTTGGGATCAGCGTGATACCCCTTGAGGTGCACCTGGGCATCGCCGGCGAAGTATCGCGTCGTGTTCTCGACCATCTCGCTGTTCATGCCGTCGAGGAAGGCCCACAGGAACGTCAAGGCAGCGAGGCCGATCGTGATCGACAGCACTGTGATCAAGGACCGACGAACGTTCCGGCGCACATTGCGTAGAGCCAACGTGGCGAGCATCGGAGGCCGAATCATGATGGTTCACTCCGGCTCAGTTGTCCCGACGTTCATCAGCCTCGATCCGACCGTCGCGCAGGCGAATTACCCGACGCGCCCGCTCGACCACCATCGGATCGTGCGTCGAAAAGACGAACGTCGCATGACGCTCCGCGTTCAATCGCCGTATGACATCCATGAGCGCAGCGCCTGCCTTTGAATCGAGGTTTGCTGTCGGCTCGTCTGGTAAAAGAATCAGCGGCTCTGCCGCGAGCGCGCGTGCGACCGCGACCCGCTGCTGCTGGCCGCCGGAGAGCTCATTCGGTCGTCGATGCTCCATTCCTTTGAGCCCGAGCTCCTCGAGCAACGATTGGGCTTTGCTACGCCGGTCCTCAGGCGGCACGCCCTGCAGCAGCATCACGAACTCGGCGTTCTCTATCGCCGAGAGAACCGGGATGAGATTGAACTCCTGAAAGACGAAGCCAATCGACGTCAATCGCATGCGCGACCGTTCAGACTTCGACATCCCGCCGATGTCCGTTCCAGCCACCCACACGCGCCCTGTCGTGGGCGTGTCGAGCCCCCCGATGACGTTCAACAACGTCGTCTTTCCCGAGCCCGAAGGGCCCACCAGCACCGCGAAGTCCCCCTTGTAGATCTCGAGGTCGATGCCGGCGAGGGCGTTCACCGCGAGACTGTCGCGCTCATATACCTTGCTGACGCCCTCGAGCCGTACAACCACACCATCAGGCACAGCTTCGCGCGCCGCGTGCGCCGCCATCTCAGGTAGTATCGTCGCACTCATGAAGTCACCGTTTCTCGAGGTTGCGCTGCGTGAAGATGTCGCTTGAGATGGGCGCATCGAACGTCGCACGTGACATGACGACGGTTGTCACATTGCCCGGCTTTGCGGTGGGCCGCATTTCCCATCGAGTAGGAACAAGACGCCCCCCGAGCATCTTGATGTCGGAGAACGTCATCACGCGCACGAGCGTGCCCCGTTCGTCGTAGTACTCCTCGCGCACGGGGAGAAAGTCCGCTCGACGAACGTGGGTGACGATCTTGCCCCAGACCACGGCAGCATCGGGTTTAGGTGTCGATTGCACGACGTACACTGGCGCGCCCGCTGCAGTGTCGGTTCCGGTCGTACGATGGGTGTAGTCGTTCAGGAGGCTGCTCTCCTTCACGAGGTCGTCGTTCGTGAAGTCAGATCCCATCCAGGGTTGGAGCATCATCGATGGTGGGATCTTGATGGTCCGCTCGACCGTCGGCAGGTAGTTCCACATCTCCGCGCCGATGCGAAGCGACCCGATGCCGGCCTCTTTCGGCGGGGCGAGAATCCGAATAAACGATCGACGCGGGCGCTCGATCCACGCAGTCAGCTCCAACGTGCGTGTCCATCGCGGAGTCGCAACGCTCATCGTGAGATGGGCCTGCAGGGTTTTCCCCCAGATCGCCGTCTCCGCCCGGTCGACGATGTCCGGCGCCAGGGGCTCCTGTGTCGATTGCGCTCGCACTGCGATCACCGCACTAGCGACGATTCCTGCAGCAACGACGAATTTCGAAGTTAGGCCGATCGACATCTTAGAGCTCCGTTAGTGCCGTTCTCGGGCGGCCTCCAGGCCCGCAGCGTGAAGATGTACCCGCCACCTGAGGCTCTGCTGAGGAACAACTGAGAAGCGCGTGCACGACCGATGGCGGTCTTCCTCAGCGTTCACGCGGCCTTCAGGTCATCCTCAGGTACATGCCGCACATTGCATCACGTGGAGCGATTCGAGGCTACAGTGACACGGAAGAGCGCGACGCTGCTTCTTTCAGACTTGGAGTGCGCCGGCAGCACCGCCCGGACGGCGGAAACGGCGCTGCTCAGGGTACCCGGCGTGGCGCGCGCATATGTCAATCCCGCAACCGAGGCGGCGTACGTGGAATACGACGCCGAGCGGTGCACGGAGGCGGATCTCGTGACGGCTGTCGAAAGCATCGGCGTGCATGCCGTCCAACCGTCACATTCCTCCAGGGCCGTAGCTGGTCTGACCATGAGGCATGATATGCCCAGCACCTACTCGTACTCTCGCATCTGGTGGGCGTTCGCTGGCTTCCTCGCGATCGCCGCGTTCCTGCTATTCGAGGAGCACCGAGCCCACATGCTCGGCGTTCTTCCATACCTGCTACTGCTCGCCTGTCCGTTACTCCACATGTTCGGCCACGGCGGGCATGGCCACGGCGGCCATGTCTCGCATCGTGAGCACGGAGCCGAGCACGATCGGACTGCGACGAGCGGTCGCGAATCCTGGTGAGGGCCATGCCATGCCACACAACCCGCCCGCCTACGGGCTTTGGACGCTCGTCTTCATCGATTCTTTCATCTTCATCATTTTCGCGTTCAGCTTTACGAAGCCATCGACCAAGCGCGACTGGCGCTCGTTTGGCGCCTTTTCGGCGTTCATCGTGGCGTTGTTCGTCGAGATGTACGGATTCCCACTCACGATCTATGTGCTTTCAGGCTGGCTCGCGCGCCGGTATCCCGACATCGATCTGACGTCACACGATGCAGGCCATCTGTGGAGCACGGTGTTCGGCTGGAAGGGGAATCCGCACTTGAGCCCATTGCACTTCCTGAGCAACGTCACCATCGCGGTCGGCTTCTTCGTGCTCGCCGCATCGTGGAACGTGCTGTACACCGCGCAGCGCAAGGGCAAACTCGCGACGACGGGTCCATATGCGCACGTCCGCCACCCGCAGTACGATGGCTTCATCCTCATCATGCTCGGCTTCCTCCTGCAGTGGCCGACCGTCGTGACTCTGGTGATGTTCCCGATCCTGGTACTCATGTACGTCCGACTCGCCCGCCACGAGGAGGCGGAAGTGCGCGCCACATTTGGCGCGGAGTGGGATCGGTATGCCGCGCGAACGCCGCGGTTCATTCCGCGGTTTGGCGGCGTGGTTGCGGCCAGGCCGCAGGCACCCTCACACGGCGCCGCGTAGGATGGACAATGCCGTCGCGCTGGTTCAGACGTATCTGCGTCTGAACGGGTACTTCACCGTTACCGAGTATCCGGTGATCGTCACCAAGCGCGACGGCGCGTATCGGACCGCGACAGATCTCGACGTTTTGGCGGTGAGGTTTCCCAACGCTGGGAGGCTTGTCCCGGGCACGCGCGTCGGCCGCGACGCGGACATCGTCGCGCTAGATGTGGCACTCGCGACCACGCCCGACGTTCCAGATATGTTGATCGGCGAGGTGAAGGAGGGCCGCGCCGAGCTAAATGAGGCCGCCAGCGACCCTGACGTCGTGCGAGCGGTGCTCGCCGAGTTTGGGTGCTGCTCACGCCAAGAGGCGCCAGCGATTGCGGAAACACTCTCACGGCAAGGACACGGCACGCTGCCAAACGGGCATCATGCGCGTACGGTGATCTTTGCCGGAATCGACGGCCGGGTGGGCTCACCGCATCTCGTGATCACGTTGGGCCATGTCGTCGAGTTCCTGCGTCGATACCTGAATGACAACTGGGAACTGCTTCGTCATTCGGACAGTAAAGATCCCGCGTTTGGATTTCTCATGACGCTCGCCAAAGCCGAGCGCGGAGTCAGATCATGAGCACCGTACACGAGCACGCGTCGAACGTCTTGAGACTCCGACGGCTCGGCATAGACACGTACCAGGAGCCAGTCGTGTACATGCCGGCGGATTGTCCCGTGTGCCGGTCGGAAGGGTGGGAAGCGCAATCGCGCGTGCTCGTGTCGCTCGACGATCGATCCGTCATCGCGACTCTGAACGTCGTCACGGATACGATCCTTCTCCCCGAAGAGATCAGCCTTTCCGACGTCGCGTGGTCGCGCCTCGGCGCCGAGGACGGTGAGGAGGTGGTTCTATCGCACCCACCGCCGCTCACGTCACTCGCGCTCGTTCGACGAAAGCTCTACGGCCAGCGGTTGGCCGACGGCGATTTCGCCGCAGTCATTCGAGACATCGTCGCCGGGCGCTACTCCGCCATCGAGCTGACCGCGTTCGTCTCGGCATGTGCTGGCGGTCGGCTCGATCTCGCGGAGACAGTAGGCCTGACACGCGCGATGGTCGATGTCGGCGAGCGCCTGCGTTGGCATCAACCGATTGTCGTCGACAAACACTCGGTTGGCGGACTCCCCGGCAATCGCACGACGATGCTCGTGGTACCAATCGTCGCCGCTGCCGGACTGACGATGCCCAAGACGTCGTCTCGAGCCATTACATCTCCCGCGGGGACGGCCGACGCCATGGAAACTGTGGCCCCGGTCGAACTGGATGTGCCCGCGATGCGCAAGGTCGTCGACCGCGAGGGCGGCTGCATCGTGTGGGGCGGCGCGGTGAATCTGAGCCCGGCCGATGACCTGATCATTCGCGTCGAGCGCCCACTCGATCTCGACAGCGAGGGGCAGCTCGTGGCGTCGGTGCTCTCCAAGAAGGCCGCTGCCGGTTCGACGCACGTCGTGATCGACATGCCCATCGGGCCAACGGCAAAGGTGCGCGACCGACAGGCCGCAACGACGCTGGCGGCTCTGCTCACGTCCGTGGGTCGGGATGTTGGGCTGGTCGTGGAGGTGTGCGAGGGGGACGGAACGCAGCCAATCGGCCGCGGTGTCGGGCCGGCGCTCGAGGCGCGCGACGTTCTCTCGGTCCTCCGCGGCGACCCCAATGCCCCGCCCGACCTCAAGGACCGAGCACTCGTTCTTGCTGGGAGGATCATCGAAACCGGTGGCCGCGCGGCGCCGGGAACAGGCATCGGGCTCGCTCGTGCGATTCTCGAGGACGGGCGAGCCCTCCGAAAGTTCGAGGCAATCTGCGAAGCGCAGGGCGGGATGCGTGCGCCTCCGATCGCGCCCCTGACGCGCGTTGTCACAGCGCCGAAGACAGGTCGACTCGCTGCCGTCGACAACCGCCGTCTGGCGCGCACCGCGAAGCTTGCTGGTGCGCCTGATGCGCCAGCCGCTGGCCTGGAGATGCTGGTCCGAATCGGTGATGTGGTGAGCAATGGGCAGCCGTTGTTCGTCCTCCACGCGCAATCTCCTGGCGAGGTGGAGTACGCTCTTGCCTTCGTCGACGCGAATCCGGACATCCTGAGCATCGTCGACGAGAAATGACTGCGCCGACGCTACTGATTGCGCTTCCGACGAACGAGCCGCTGCTGGCCCCGCTCCTCCGCGAATTCGCAATTTCCGATTCCCGCGCCGAACCGTTCCCGGTGACGATTCGTCGTTTTCCCGATAGCGAGAGCTATGTGCGACTGGACGAATCGATCAATGGGCGCGAGGTCGCGCTCGTCTGCACGCTCGATCGGCCGGACGACAAGATCCTCGCCCTGTTGTTCCTCGCATCAACGGCACGTGACCTGGGCGCCGCGCGCGTGGGACTGATCGCACCATATCTCGCCTACATGCGTCAGGACCGTCGGTTCGAACCAGGCGAGGCGCTCACATCGACGTACTTCGCCGAACTGCTGTCGGATTACCTCGATTGGCTCGTCACGGTCGATCCGCATCTGCACCGTCGGTCCGCCCTCGGCGAGATCTACTCGATCCCGACGCATGTCGTTCACGCCGCACCCCGAATCGCGGAGTGGATCCAGGCTAACGTGCGTCATCCGGTACTCATCGGCCCAGATGAAGAAAGCGCGCAGTGGGTCGCCATGGTTGCGGAGGCGGCCGACGCACCATGGACCGCGCTTCGCAAGGAACGACGTGGCGATCGCGATGTTTCAGTGAGCGTTCCCGAGGCCGCGCGCTGGCTCAACCACACGCCGGTTCTCGTCGACGACATCATTTCGACCGCGCGAACGATGATCGCGACCGTTCGGCATCTACTCGAGGCTGGCCTCGGCGCGCCCGAGTGCATCGGCGTTCACGCCGTGTTCGCACCGGGCGCTTTCGACGAACTGCGGGCTGCCGGCGCCGCGCGGATCGTCACGTGCAATACGATTCCCCATCTCTCAAACGGCATCGATCTGTCCGCCGACCTCGCTCGGGCCGCGATGGCGCTGGGCGCGCCGAGAACGCCCACCTGACGAGACCCGGTGTCGACAAGCCGTGAAGCCGATCGGAGCGGTCGTTCCACCTCGCGCCGATAGCCTGAGGAAGGAAAGGTTCGAGCTGAGGAGAACAACTCGAGCTGCTCCAAGGGCGTCATCACGAGCGGGCCTGAGCGAACGACGGATCGACGCCGGGACCACGAGCGCATGACTTCGAAGTCATGCGCTCGTGGTCCCGGCCGACCGGACCTCGTGCTCGAGCCGACGCTTGCTGAACGCCGGACTATTTCGCCGGCTTGGACGGCAGTGTTCGCACGTACTTCACGACGGCCGCGATCTCTTCCGCGTTCAGCCGATCGCCGAAGGACTTCATGTCCTTCCCCGCGCCATTCTTGATCACCTTGGCAATCGAGTCGTCAGAAAGCTTGGCCAGGAACGCCGCGTCGTTCAGCGACTTGATCTTTGGATACTTGGCCTTGCTTTCGGCGTCAGGCTCGCCGCTCGTGCTGTGGCATTGACGGCAGTTCTTGAGATAGAGCTTCTTGCCGTCGGCGTCCTGGTGCATCGCGGTGCGACCCAGCGAGCTCGCCGGCCGAGGTGTCGGCGAGCTCGCGGCCAGACCAGCCACGGCGCACGCGACGAGGGTCAAGGAAAGGTTGAATGTCGTCACGGTTGCCATCCTGCTTTAGAAGTTGAGCAATGCTTGCACGATGAAGGCGTGTTTCTTGAGGCTATTTGTCGGACGCGGAGCATCGAGCGTGTACTCGGCGGCCAGGCGGAGATACTCCGGCAGATTCACCGGCAGTACGCTGCCGATTGCATAGCGAACGTTCCCGGAGTTGGCTATGTCCTTGTTCGAGTCCACGTACTCATAGCGGCCAAACGCCGTGAGCGACGAGGGGAACGTGTAGCCAGCGTAACCCCAGAAGCCGGATCCCGTGATGGAACTCGACTTGAACGTGGCGCCCACCGGCAAGTCGTTGTCCTTCCCATAGGCGTACCCGCCCAGCAGCTCGAAGTTCTTGAAGATCTTGTTCGCCGAAACAGCGAAGCGAGTATAGTGCGACGTCTGCTCGAGCGTCGAGTCGAGATTGGCGATCGCGCCGAAGTATGCGACGGCGGCGATCCCTGAACCGAACGCGTCATAGATGTATTGATCGATCGCCACAAAATCCTTGGTATCTGGCGAGTGCCCCTCGATGCCCGATCGGTCGAGGCCATTCAGGACCTCGAACGACAGCCGGTTCTTGTTCATCACGTAGAATGCTTCGGCCCCTAGCTGATCCTGGCTGAACTTGAACGGAACGCCGTTTCTGGTCAGAGCACTTCCCAGGACCGTGACGGTGTTGATCCCTGTTGGACGGTCGAATCCGGCCACGCCACCGCGTAGGAACCAGTGCATCATACCTCCGCGGACCCCGCCGAAAGCCTTCTCTTTCCCCCACACACCGTACACGCTGTTCTGCAATTCCACTGGCTCGTCGATCGCGTGCTCGAACTCGAAGAACGCGCCGTAGTACTTGCCGATCGCTCCGCCAGCGAACAGCGACGCGTTATCCAGCTCGAGCGAGTTCGTGGTCGTCGGCGTCTTCTCCGTCTTGCGGTAGATGTAGCGGAAGTCCATCCGAGCGGCCACGTACTCGGAGTAGTTCTTGACCTCCTGGTTCTCGCCGATCTCCTCCGGCATTCGATAGCCGGCCCACTTGAACAAGTACCCCTTGGCGTTCAGCCGCGGTACGGCGGGCGCGTGACACCCGCTGCAGTTCATGTTGTACTTGCGTGCCCAAGCGGGAATTGCATGCGCATCGCTGGGTGCGAGCAGCGCGGCGCCAAGAGTCACGGCAGCGACCATGTGCAAACGCATACCAATCTCCTGGTTCAGAGTGGCCACTCATTGAAGCGGTGCGATCGGCGTGGCCGATTACGACCGTACCACGGACGAACCTCAGTTCGGCTTCTTGGCCGGTGAGCTTGCCTCCGGTGCTTTTGGCTCTGGGAAAGTGTCCTGGATGTCGGCCTTCAGGTTGCTACCTGGCGGGCCGCGAAGGCTCGACAGATAGAGCGAAACCTCCTCGATCTCCTGGTGCGTCAGCACCGGCGGGCCGAATCGACCCATCCGTGCGCTGTCGCCGTGGAACTTGGTGGGATCTTCGATGAAGCTGTGCAGCCATGCTCCCGAGTGGTGCAGGCCGATCTCCGTGAGTTCGGGACCATCGTCCTTCGTCTTCTTTCGATCGGGCGCCGAGAGTCCCTGGACGCGGTGGCACGTCTCGCACTGGCGTTTGAACAGTGCGCGTCCAGCGCGCTCTGCCGAGGTGAGCGGTCGACCGATTTCGGCGACGACTTTCGGAGGAGCATCGCGGAAAGCGGCGCCAACCAGCAACGCCGATCCGCCAAGCAGGACTGAAACCGAGGTCAGCGCCATTGGTCGATGGCGGAGATTACGGCGACTCCGCCTGTCAAAGAGCGGCAACGTGAGTAGCGAGAGCACGAGAAGCAACGGGATGCCGAGCGCGGCGACGCTTTCGAGCGAGCCCGGGAACAGCTTGAGCATTTGATAAAGCGGCAGGAAATACCACTCCGGCCTTGGAACGTACGAGTTGTCCGTCGGATCGGCCGGCGCTTCCAGCGTCGCGCCGAACGCGAGCGCACACAACACCAGGAGCGCGACGACCAGCGAGGCGACGATGAGATCCTTGGCGACGATGTCGGGCCAGAAGCGAACACCACCTCGTTTGGTAGCGGCGTATGCCGTGCGGTAATACGCCGGGTACGAGGCGTCGCTCGTCCTGGGCGGGGCGTCGGTTTCCAACGCGGCGGTCCGCGGCGCGATGCCTTGCCGGATCACGGCTGCGAGATGGATCACGATCATCGCGCCGAGCGCCATCGGCAGCCATAACGTGTGAAACGCGTAGAAGCGCGACAGCGTGGCGACGCCGAGCTGCGAGCCGCCGCGCAGAATCGCGGTAAGCATCGGACCGATGACCGGCGCCGTGCCCGCCATGTTCGTGCCGACCTGCGTGGCCCAATAGGCACGTTGGTCCCACGGCAGTAGATAGCCCGTGAACCCGAACCCCATCACGATCAGGAAGATGAACGTGCCGAGCACCCAGTTCGGCTCGCGCGGGTATTTGTACGCGCCCATGCTGAATACCCGAAGCATGTGCGCGATCACGAGGACGACCATGAAGCTCGAGCCCCAGCTGTGGATCGCGCGGATGAACGATCCGCTGAATACGGTCTGCTGGATGTACTCGATGCTGTCGTACGCATGATCCGGCGACGCCGCGTAGTACGTCGCCAGCACCGTGCCCGTCACGACTTGCACGATGAACACCGTGAGCGTCGCGCTCCCCAACGTGTGCCACCACGTGAGACGGTCGGGCACCTCGCGGTCGAACAGTGCGCGTTTGACGCTCGTCAGATCGAGCCGCTCATCAAGCCATCGGCCGGCGCCCATTTCAAACCTCGACTCGTTCTGGGACGCCGGATCGGAACTGTTTGAGTATCACCTCGACCTGTCCGTTGTTTACGCGAACGGGGAGCGGATCGAGGCCCCGCGGCGGCGGGCCGCCGAGCACTGCACCCGTCTTCATGTCGAAGATTCCGTGGTGACACGGGCAAACGAAGGAGTTGCGACTGGGCTCGAAGTTCACGCTGCAGCCGAGGTGGGGGCATGTGCCGCTGAACGCCGTGAAGGTTTCGCCGTCCTCGGTACGAAGCCACACGGTGCGCAGGGCACGTGTTTCCACCCACGCGTCGTTCGTCGATTCGGCGAAGTCGACTTTGACAGGGACGTCGATGTCGATAAGGTCGGCCTTGGCGACCTGCGTCCATTCTTTTCGAGGACGGCGCCTGAAGGCTGGTGTCAGGAACGCCCCGGCGGCTGGAACTCCGATGACGACTGCTACGAAGGCGCTGCCAAGAGCACCCAGGGTCTTCAAAAACGCTCGGCGCTTGTGGACAGCGCCGGAATAGTCTGCAATGGAATCACCCTTCTTGCTGAGCGGTCCTTCGCGCATTCAGGACTCCGTGTGGGAGGAACCCCGGCTTACCGGCGCCAGTCTACGTTGCGCATCCGCCTCAATGAGTCCGGTTATTTGAGCATTCCATGTCAGGTGTTTCCCGTAATCGGCGTTGCTATGCTAGCCAACGCGCGTCACAAAGACAGCCGATGCCGCGGCAGCTCAGGCCATCCTCGTCTTCAATTCGGGGCGTTCAAGTCGCCCGCCGCTGTCAGTTGAGCACTCTCGCGACTGACTCCACGGCCTTCATCCCTGTACCGAATCGCGCCATGGCTTCGCGGTGCTTCTCCAGCTCGCCATACGGCAGGAACCGGACATGAAGGTCTGCGACCCGGCTGAACGCCGGCCGGGCGAGCTGCGTCCGCACGTCGTCTTCCCTCGCATCCGGCGCCACGAGATACAGCCCCTGCACCGGCTGATCGATGCCGCCGAGCGCGAGATCGAGCAGGCGGACGATCCCGGAGTAGATCGATGTCGTGTGCTCGACCTCGAATGCTCCGGCAACGCGCCCGCTCTGTCGCTCGAACCAGATCACATCAATCAGGCGCACCGCGTCGACGCCCGATGACTGCTCGACCTGCGCCGGCAGCGCCCGCATGCACCCGTCGCCGAGTCGGCCGCTGTCGTACGACCGATTGACGTCGTTCGCCGCAATCCAGACATCGAAGCCAAGCGCGCTGCCGAGATCACGGAGCCAGCCCTGCACTTCCGTGTGGGTTCGATCGCCCTCGGCCGCTGCGGCGAGTGCCTTGTCGGCCTTGGCTGCTTCGTCGCGGATGTGCGCGAGGTCCGCCTCCCACTTGGCGCGGGCCGTCGCACTGTCGTCGCGCGGCGGCGCTGCGTATCGTCCGGAGCCGATGTCGAAGAGCAGTCCAGCTATCGCCCCGAGATCGTTCGACAGCAGCTCACGGTGTTCCGCGTTCAGGTCGAGAATGCCCTCTCGCATTGCGAGATACTCATCCCACTTCCCCAGCTTCACCTTGGCGCCTGTGAGCGCGTTGTACCCATTCACGATTGCGGTATTGAACGGCGGCGTGATCGTCGGGTGCAGGAAGTACAAGAGATTCGCTGCCGTCGGCCCGAGCCCCTTGATCTCGCGTTGCGCTAGCGCGCGAATGTGGTCGAGAACGGCGGCTTCCGTCGAGCAGCACGAGCACGCGTGCAAGAACCGCCCGAACACGAGCTGGTTATCGCGGTTCTCGTAGATGTCGGGAATGCGGAGCTTGGGCTTCCACAGCCACGCGTGATCCGCTCCTTTGAACATTTGCCGTTGCTCGGCGATGGATCCTACGACCGTCTCGAGCGACGAGCCTTTGTAGACGTTGCCGAACGTCCCCGCCTCGATCTCGGACACGACCTCGGCGAGGCCGCGACGAATCGAGCGGAAGTTCTTGAGTCGTTGATCCCAGAGGAACCACGTCTGATAGGTGGCGCCCGGGTCCTGTCGCCACCGCGAGATCAGGAGACCGACTGCGTCCGCTCCATCGGTGGTCATCGTGCCCGTCCGATCGGCACGCGCCAGCCCAATCCGAGCGAGAGCGTCGGCGCCGTGCGCGTGAGACCGAATGCACCGAGCGCGTTGAGGCTACTGCCCGACTCGAGGCGATATCCAACGCCGATCCCTGCCTGCACCGGTGCGTCGAGGCCGGGCCAGTAGCTTGTCGCCCCCGTGATGTTGCCGAGCACGGACCAATGGAAGCCTGGGAGCGCGTGCCCGACTGCGACGCTGTATGCGACGACGTCGCGGAGTGACGCGCCGGCAGGATTGCCGAGCGACCAGTACATCGCATCAGCGAAGAGCATCATTGTGCCGATTGACTTGCTCGCCGAGAGGCCGGCACCGACATCCCACTGGCCGGTACTGAAGCCGTGATTCACATCTGACAATGGCGCCTTGACCGAGCCGACGAGACTTAATTGCGTGGTGCCCGCGTCAGTGGGCACGAGCGCAATCTCGGCGCGGCCGACCGGGTCGCCGATGCCGACATGGCTGAACGGCATGTTCGATGATGGAGTCATCGTGCCTCCGTGCATCGTTCCGCCCATCATTCCGCCGGTGCCATTGCCACTCGTGCCGTCGCCTGAGCTGGAGGCACCGGCCATGCCGCCGGTGGGGAGCATCATCCCGCTGCCACCATACTGCACCCATCCGGCGTCCTGCACCACGATAGGCAGGGTCGCGGTCAGACGTAGTCTGTTGCCGCTCCACGTGAGCCCGTTGGACAGATACGCGCTCCATGTACGCTGCGTGAAGATGTAGTCGCCGGTCGCGTACTGCATGCTCCCGATCCAGGCGAGGTTAGGTGGCTGGGATTGGGCGAGTGCTGCGCGACGGACGTCGACGACGATTGCGCAGATCGCAATTAGTCGCACAGCGCGCGCTGGGAACGACACAGGATCCTCCGGTGTGGTGTTCGCGTTATGGTTTCTTGGCTGGCATCGCCATGTGCTGCGATTCCATCCGCTTCTGCATCTGCTGCATGGCATCGGCCATCTGCGACATGTCCTTCATCATCGACGACATGTGCCCTTGCATGTCCTTCATGTCTCGCTGCATCGCGGGTTCCTTCATCATGTCGTTGTCCTTCATCATCGTCTGCATCTGTTCGGCGAGGCCCTTCATCTGAGTCGTCATTGCCGCCATGTGATCCACTGACTCCTGCATCGCGTGATGCCCCGCGCTCATCTGCATGCCCTGCAGCTGCTTCATCTGGTCCTGCATGTGTTGTTGCATCTGCTGCATCCGCGCCGACATGTCGTTCATCTGCTTCATCATGTTCTGCATCTGCATCATTTGCCCTTGTTGTCCGTGCATGCCGCCCATGCCGGGCTGCTGCGCCGAAGCGGGTAGCGCTGCGAGTGCGAGCGCCATGGCAGCTGTACTGAGGATGCACGTCGTGCGCATTCGGTTGTTCATCTTTGTCATGGTCGTGTCCTGGATAATCGTTTATGGTAGCGGTGTATCGAGCTCACGAGGGTCGCAGCGCAAGGGTGATGGCAACGTCTCTCGAAGTAGCCAAGCGACGCGATACTCGTGATGAAGGTCGTCGTAGCGCATCAGCTCGTCGTTACTTCGGAATGCGAGATCGAGTAGATCGTGAAACCGGTGGTTGGTGAAGTACGCTTCTTTCAACGCCAACAGGGTCAGCGGGCGCAGCGAGTCGCGGGCAGCTGTGCTGAAGAAGTGGTCGTAGACGAAACGTGAGCCCCTATTGCCGAGCCGGAAGCGGCGCTGCCGTTCGTAGAGATACAGTGGAGCTGCGCGCTCGAGACGATAGCTCTCGCCCTCCACGAACCTGACGTCGCTGCCATCACACGCACGAAAACCAAACACGTCCGTCTTGGAGTAGCGGGCCGGAGGGCTCTGGCCCATTCCAGGGATTTCAACGACCAGCCCGCGCCTGAAAGCATCTCGAGCGATCGGCGTCGTCTCGGTTTCGCAGTCGATTGCACTTGCGAGTTGATTGACGTCGAAGTCTGCGGGTGTCACGAACACGCCAGCGCGGGCTGGCGCGACCATACTGGCGGCGCCACGCAGCAGGGACGGATTGCGAACGCATGACCCCGCGAACATCGCGATCGCGGCGATAGCGACTGCGCGCGCAAGCATTGATTGGCCCCACTGCACGTGGTCCTCTGAGCTACATTGCGGACTCATTACAGAGTGCCTCCCGAGCCTGAATCCACGCTGAGGAGTGGCTGAGCCTTTTTGCTCTGACCCGCCGTGCGTAGGGCATTTGACGGGCGGGCGATGAGCTCGACAACCGCACCGTCCATCGACGCCCGCTCGATTGTGACATCGAAGCCGGCAGCGCGAATTAGCTCAGTCGTTCGGCGGTCGAGATGACAACCTGCGGCGAGCCGCCGCCAGACTGGCGTCATGGCGACTTGAAGCCATGCCAGTGGGCGATGTGCTGCACGCACGTGCTCGAGCAGCCGTGCCCCACCGGTCTCCTTCAACACGCGCCGGATCTCCGCGGCCGCCCGCGCTGGCTGCGGGATCGTGCAGAACGCGAGGGCCGATACCGCACTGTCGAACACCCCATCGCGGAAAGGCAGCGCCCGCGCGTCAGCGATGACGAGCGAGATCGTCGCAACCGCCTGACTGCGTCGCGTCCTCGCTCGCGCGATCATCGCCACGTCGGGCTCGACCGCGATGACGTGTGATTCGGCCGGGTAATACGGAAATTCCAGCCCTGTGCCCGCGCCAATCTCGATAGTCAAGCCGCGAGCGCCGCGCGCCAGCACCTCTCTGCGCCGGCCGACACCGATGCGGTCTGCGGCGGTCATCACAACATCGTACAAGCGTGCGAAGACGCTGGCTCGTGTCATGTCTTACCCGCGTGTCGCGTAGACGTTTTTCTCCCCGGAGGTGGTGAACGCGATGACCTCGTAGCGGTCCTGGGTCGCACCCTCCATTCCGGGAGCACCGTTCGGCATGCCGGGCGCGGCTAGCCCGGCAATGGTCGGGCGCTCTGCCAATGCCTTTTGAATGACATCTGCCGGTACGTGACCTTCGATGGCGTACCCTCCGACGATTCCGGTGTGGCAAGACCAGAGGTCCTTCGGGATACCGAGTTTCGACTTGATTGGCGTCACATCGACGACATCCTCGACCGTGACTTGGAAGCCGCTCAGTTTCAGATGATCCATCCACTTGTGGCAACAACCACAACTCGGGCTCGCGTACACTGTAATCGGGACATCACCTGCAGTCGCGACTGTCGGGTTGGACGATCGCCACCAGCGTTCACCAACCAGCGCTGTCGCCGCGCCGCCGAATGCGATTCCAATCCACGCGCGACGCGACATACCGTGGCTTGCGCCACGCGATGTATTCTCAGAGCTCAGGTGTTGTGCGTTGCTCTTACTCATACCGCCCCCCCTCTGCGGACAAAGATCTGGTTAGTTGCCGTGCGGCACCGAGCGCTGAGCAGCTGCGGCTCGCACCGCGGCGCGCGCGGCGCGTGCCACCTCGCGCTCCTACTTGAGCGAGGAGGTCAGGCGCGCGGAGGGGGAAGCTCCGGCGCGAACGTTGGGCCGGAGTGCTCGAGCGCTAGTGATGGCAGCTCGAGTGCAATCGTGTGGAGGTAAGTCGATGCTGCAATCGTCCCGACGGGCGTCGCGCTGATGTCGCAGGCCGACATCGACGAGCACTGTCCCGGAGCGAACGGCAGTCGACAACCGTCGTTGTGGCCCGTACCGGCGCAGTGCACCGGGCTCATGGGAGCGCCGTGGTCATCCGCGTTCGCGACTCTGACCTCGTCCGAGGCCGTCTGGTGTGCCGTTGCCGCCATGTGCATCGCATGGCCGGACGCAGCGCCGCTCGACTCTCCATGACGCATCGCACACAACGTCCCGCTCCCCAGCAGTAGGAGTTGCAGGAGAAACAGGCCGGACAACGCGGCGATAGAACGGCGAATGATAGGCATAACGACGACGTGACCGTCGGACTTGCGCTCAGCAAAGCTTGCCGCTGTCCGTCGGCGCAGCAGTCGGGGGGAGCACGGTGTTTCCGTCGGGGATTGCCGGACCATGTGACCGGCGGGATTGAACGACGGCTGTTCAGTGGTGCTCGGTAGCCGCCATTGCCACGACCTGCCCGGCACGGTTCGCAGCTTGGGCGCCGACCACGTTCCGGCCCGACGGCCCGGCGTGAGTCGCGCTCGCGCTCATGGCTTACGCGTCCTGATCGAGTCGGGCGGCATCTTCATGCCTGGCAGCGTGTGAGCTTTCGTCGTATCGCCTGACATTGGCATCGACATCGGCATGCCGCCCATCGATCCAGTCGACATGCGCTTCGGCCGCACACGCACGTAGACGTCGATTCCCGCCGGCGTGCGCGTCCCGTAGGACGGCTCGAGCGCGCGCGGGATGAAGTTGATTGATGCGCGGCCGCCGATACCGATGCTGCCACCGGGGATCGAGGCAACTTCGCGCACGTAGCCACCGGCAAGTGAATTGAGGTCGAATTGGCGATCCGGCGCGAAGCTCGGCAGAACGAGATCCTCCGCGCTCTTTCGTACATACTCGCCGCGCGCGAACACCGAGTTCTTCTCTCCGATCTCGAGGTTCGTCTCGGCGACAACGCTGTTCTCGGCGAGGCCGGCATGTTCATTCGCGCCCCACAGCAGCGTGCTGGCCCACGAACCTCCGGCCATGCCGCGACCGCCATAGAGAATCGATGCGCCGTAGCGGTGCACCTGCTCCTCAGGGTGGAGCGTCTCGGGGCTCGGCAAGTACCCGTACCAGCCGGCGAGGCTCAGTCGACCCGTAGGGTTTGCGGTGAGTCGGCCGGAGTACGAGTCCAACTTGCGGAGATCGATGTTCCACCGATTCTCGTTCGGCTCGCGCCCGTTGAACCAGGAGCCTTCCAACTTCCACTGGTGCGAATAGACGCCCGCGGTTACCACGCCGTAGGAGATATGCGTGGCATCCTGCCAGTGGTGACCGAGTGGCGAGAGCGGATCATTCTGCGCCGATGGCCGATGCATGAATGCGACTGGGCCAAGCGCCGGCTCGCCAGCCGGTCCGCCATACAGCTCTACCGCGAGGTTCTTCGCGATCGGCTGCTGGAACATTGCCGCGAGCTCCATGATGAAGTCGTGCGGGTGCTGGCGATCGTGGAGCGGTTGTCCCTTGTACGACTCACCGGTCTGCAAGAGCAGCGGGTACCCTTTTGCACCTATCGTCGCAGGTTCAAGGCTCGCCATTCCATGGAGGTGTAGCAATCCGGAGCCGATCTGGCGCATGAGCATCAGCATCTCCCAGTCTACGATGCCGAGCTGCTTGTCACCACGCTTCGAGCCCTGGTAGTCGTACTGACCGAACGCGACCCCATGCACCATCGCGGTCCAGTCGCCGAACATCTTGTGGTTCGTGTGCATGGGCGACGAGTCGGGCATCCACGAAGTCCCTGATCCCATGCGCACGTGAGAGATGCCGAGCGGTCCGGCCATCATGTCGTGCATGTCGTGGCCGGCCTGCTTCATACCGGGCATGTTCGCCATCGAATCGGCCGGCATGCGCCGTAACGAATCAGGTCTTGTGGGTGGATGCTGATGTTGCGCGCGGAGCGGAGTGCCGACGATGAGAATTCCGATCAGCACAACGAAGAGTGTTGCGCGCGACGACGCACTTCGCGAATGCGAACGGACCTGCGAGGACTGCGACATGGATTTCGGCTTCCCGTAGTAGTTGAGAGCGACGCGCGAGTGGCGCGCGCGAGCACACGCGACGCGAGCGTTTGCCGCCCGGGCCGTGGTCGGCGGTTTGTTTGGGAAGCTTAGGCGCGCGGAGGTGGCGGTTCTGGAGCGATGCTTACCGACCGCGGAATGTCGGTGTGCAACTGCACGACGCGATTTTGGGCAGCAAAAAGCCCGGCCGATTCAGGCGCCGTGCCACGCATTGAAGCGGACACACAATGGCCGAGCGGCGCGCACCCGGCTGGGCTGCACGGCGTCGCACAATGCGACCCGCTGTGGGAATGATGATGCGTGGGCTGACCTGGCGGCGACTCCTCGTGGTACGACGGCACTACCGCGTGGCTGTGATCATACCCACCGCTCGGCATCGCATGCGCGGTGTGGTTTGAGGCGATCTGGGCGATTACGCTGCCCGTATCACTTCCGAACGGACACATCGCCATTCCACTGGCGAGCCCGAGATGGATCGTCAGTAGTGCTGAGATGGCGGCGGTGACTCGCTGAATGCGACGCATGCAATTCAAGCTAAACCCGATGGCCTCAAGACCAACTCGCCACTAACTCGGCCGATCCTGTCGACGCGAGGAGAGTGCCAACGCTGTGAACAGACAGCGACTCCCTAGAATTCACTGCTCCGGTAAAACGTAAAGCGGCGCCCGTTTGTCGCCGCCGCAGCAGACACCGATTCGTCGTCCATGGTATGTGCCCCGCACCTCGAAGCTAATGTCCGGTCGAAGTCGGGTTTGCCGAGCCGCTTCTCGGCAAGGCACGAAATGGAAAGCCCGACCAACGCCTCGCTTCAACCAGCGCGTGTCGAACACATTTCAGGCCGAACGCCACTCGCCCGACATACCGCTGCATCCGGCGATGACGAGCGCGCCGACGAGAAGTGTACGGTGGAGCACGTCGCGGGGACGGCCGCTGATCAACGTTCGCGCCGCAGCTCGTCGAGCATGCGCCGGTACGTCGCCTCGTCGATTTCGCCGCGGGCGTACCGTTCGCGCAGGATCGTCTCCGCTCCGTCCCCGCCTCGGCCGGCTTCGCTGCCGCCGTTCCCGCCGCCGCCACGACCGGCGTACCGCGCGACCAGCCAGACCAGCGCGCCGATGACGACGAGCCAGAAGATCCCCATGAACATCATGCCCCAGCCTCCCATGCCGTAGCTGCCGCACATCGGACACCACCAGCGTCCTTGCATGACTGCGATCATCATTGCGACCCGAGGCATAGTCACTCCTGTCTGAGACGAATGCCCTCTGCCGTCTCCGCGCGCGCTCCCGACAGTTCGAGTTCACAAACGGTGTGCTGATGCACGGCAACCGCCAGTGGAGCTGACGTCGCGAGCAGCGTAACGGCTGCGGCAACAGCGCTAGATTGCTCGGTATCGATATATGAATGCTACTGCCGTTCGTACCCTGTTGGCGCTCGCCATTGTCTTCCCGCTGTTCGCGTGGAGCGCCCGGCGCCTCGGGCTGACGCTTGTTCCGCTCGACTGTCTGCTCGGTCGCCGCGGGTGAGCGCAGACAACACACGATCCATGACGGACGCCAACGACGGCACGCGAGCGGCGGCAGGCAGTTCCCTCGCCGACCAGGCCGAAGAGCGACTGAACGCGCCCGAGTCCGGTCATGAGCACGCGCACGAGAGTGGTGACCGCGACCACCACGCCGCCGACTGGCCGGAGTTCGCCCGAATCGCGCTCGTCGCCGTAGGTGCGGCGCTTGTCTGGTTCCGGGTGTGGGAGCCGTTCTCGCACGTGAGCGTGATCGGCACCGCCGTCGCACTCGTGGGCGGCTGGCCGATCTTCCGCGAAGCCGTCGAGAACCTGGTCGAGCGGCGAATGACGATGGAGCTGTCGATGACGATCGCCCTTGTCGCGGCGCTTGTCATCGGCGAGTTCTTCACCGCGCTCATCATCATGCTCTTCGTGCTCGTCGCGGAGGTGCTGGAGGGCATGACGGTCGAGCGCGGGCGCCACGCGATCGAGGAGCTCCTCCACTACCTCCCTCGCACTGCCGTCGTGCGTCGCGGGGGTGAAGCGATGGAGGTGCCACTCGACGAGGTGGTCATCGGCGACGCGGTGCTGCTCAATCCTGGCGTGAAGGTGCCGGTGGACGGCACCGTGATCTCGGGGCACTCCTACGTGGACCAGTCGACGATCACTGGCGAGCCGATGCCCGCCGAGAAGAAGGTCGGCGACGAGGTGTTCGCGGGGACGATCAACCAGGCGGGCGCGCTCGAGGTCCGCGCCGAGCGGCTGGGCCGCGACACGAGCTTCGGGAAAATCATCGAAGCGGTCGAGCGGGCCGAGCACTCGCGCGCGCCGGTGCAGCGCCTCGCCGATCGGCTCGCCGGCTACCTCGTCTACTTCGCCATCGGTGCGGCGATCGTCACGTACGTCGTCACGCGCGACACGCGCTCGACGATTTCGGTGATCATCGTCGCTGGAGCCTGCGGCATCGCGGCCGGGACCCCGCTCGCCATCCTCGGCGCTATTGGACGCGCGGCGCGACAGGGCGCGATCGTGAAGGGCGGCCGCTTTCTCGAGACGCTGGCCTCGGTCGACACGGTCGCGATCGACAAGACCGGGACGCTCACTTTCGGCACGCCCGAGGTCACCGAGATCCGTGCTGCCGACGGAGTCACCGCGACCGCTGTGATCGACGCAGCCGCAATCGCCGAGCAGCGGTCGGAGCATCCACTCGCCCGAGCGATTCTTGCGCGTGCCTACGCAATGCAGGTCATTGTGCCCGAGCCGGAGCATTTCCGCGCCGTGCCTGGACGCGGAGTCGTGGCGCAGCTAGACGGTGATGAGATCGTCGCCGGTAACCGCGACTTCTTCCGCGACCGCGGAATTCCAACCGACAGCATCATAGGCTCCGATGGCGACGCATCGTCGGAGGTGCTCGTGGCTCGCGGTGGTCGCCTGCTGGGTGCGATCCGTATCGCCGATGCGCTCCGGCCCGAGTCGAGGTCTGCCGTTGCGGCGCTCCGCGCGATGGGCATCCGCACGGTGCTCCTAACGGGAGACCAGCGTGGCGCAGCGACCGTCGTCGCCCGCGAACTGGGTGTGGACGACGTCGTCTCCGAGCTGCTACCGGAGGAGAAGGTCGCGCAGGTCGAGCGGCTCACGCGCGAGGGACGCAAGGTCGCGATGGTGGGAGACGGTCTGAACGACGCCGCTGCCTTGACTGCCGCGAGCGCTGGTGGCACCGGTGTCGGCGTGGCGATGGGCTCGGGCACCGACGTCACCCGCGAGAGCGCCGACGTGGTGCTCATCGGGAACGACTTGTCAAAGTTCGTCGACACGGTGCGCCTTGCGCGGCGCATGCGTGGGATCATCATGCAGAACTTCGCCGGCACACTCGCCGTTGATGCGGTCGGGATGGCCCTCGCCGCATTCGGGTTCCTCAATCCACTCTTCGCCGCGTTCATCCACGTGACGTCGGAGCTCGCGTTCATTCTCAATTCGACGCGGCTGCTTCCGCCGCCGCGGCGCGGTTGAACACCCGCCGCGACGCACTGTGTTGAGCGCTTGGCAGCTTCTCGCTGTCGGCGCAACGGCGCTCGTCGCTTCCTCGCTCGCCGCGGTCACGGGCTTTGGCGGGGCGGCAGTGCTGCTCCCCGTGCTGGTCGTCGTGTACGGGGTGCGCGACGCCGTGCCGATTCTCACCGTCGCGCAGCTCATCGGGAACGGGAGCCGTGTCTGGTTCAACCGGCACGAGCTGGACTACCGCGTCGTGCGCTGGTTTGCACTCGGCGGTGTGCCGTTCGCCTTGGCGGGCGGGCTCCTCTTCGCCCGCGCGCCGCTCTCCGGGCTCACGCGGCTCCTCGGACTCTTCCTGCTCCTGGTGGTGGCGTGGCGGCACTGGCGGCCGGGTGCCGTCGCGCGGCCGCCGGTGCGCGCCTTCGCAGCGATCGGCGCCGGCGCGAGCTTTCTCTCCGCGCTCCTCGGCAGCGTCGGTCCGCTCATGGCGCCGTTCTTTCTCGCCTACGGATTGGTGAAGGGCGCCTACATTGGCACGGAGGCACTCGCCACCGTCATCATGCACGTCGTGAAGCTGGCGGCCTACCGACAGGCGGCCGTGCTGTCCGGAGACGCCGCGTTGACCGGGCTCGCGCTCGGTCCCGTGATGGTGCTCGGCTCGTGGTCCGGCAAGCGCATCCTCGATCGACTGCCCGAGCGCGTGTTCGTGCTGCTCATCGAGGCGACGATGACGGCGGCTGGGTTGCTCTTCCTCTTTCGCGGCCGCTGAGGCTTCAAGAGCGCGAGACGGTTGGGCGTGACCGCGGCGGTTCGGGGCGTCCGTTCAGCACGGGCTTGGTGCCTCGGAAGGCTGGCCGCTTCACATAGCGAAAACGAACAACGGCGCCCATTTCTGGGCGCCGCTGTTCGATACTGGACTGCTTGGTCATGGAGGCCGCGCGGGAATTGAACCATTGATTGTAAGTGATTTATGAATCGCCTGTTACGCGTGCGGATCGCACATGGTAGTGCTCAGATACCCCCAGAAATACCCCCTTGTACGATGACTCGCTTCGATCATCGACGACCTCACGCTTATCAGGCGACCCGCTTAGACCCGGAAAGTCCAACATTCTGTCGTTTTCACTCTGACAGCTCACGCGATCTGTTGGACTTCCTCGCCCTCGCGGTCGGCTCCTATCGACATCAACGGACACCAGAACGGACACCAAGATTCCGAAGTGAAGAAATTGAACCCGCCGACCGGCCGCAGGGCCCAGCCGCCAGGCGACGTGCGACGTGCGACTACCCAGGTAGCCGCCGCGCAAGCTGGGCATGTCCCTCAGCGACGGACGTTAGGCCATGCCGTCGTAAGAGGTCGTGCCAGCGGACGTCGACGAGAAGAGAGCGGCCGAACAAAGTTGCGACGGCGTAGAGATTCGCAGCTCGACTCGAAGCCGCCAGCTCCAAAGCGTCAAGCGCACGATTCTCCTCACCAAGGTCCCAAAGAACGAAGGCGCCGAAGTGGGCGTCGCAGTTCCGAGTCCCTAGTTCCTCGACGATTTGAAGCGCTTCCGACCGACGTCCGCTGCGAGCGTACAACGCGCCCAGCTGCGAAAGGATCAACGGGCTGCGAGCAGAATTGGCGGCCGCGCGCTCAAACGCGACCTCTGCATCGGTGAGCCGCCCGTCCACCTGGCGCGACAAACCCAGACAGAACTGGCCCAGCGCGAACGATTCGTCGAGCTCGACGGCACGCTCGGCGACACGCCGCGCCCGCTCGGCAAAATGGCCACAGATAAAACCCAAGGCGGCAATTCCGTTGATGAGTGGCGACACCGGATCGATCGCGCATGCATGCTCGGCACAGCCGTACGCCTCGTCAGTTCTGCCGAGCGAGACAAGCAGATGAGATAAGTGCGCCAGAGGAAACGCCGACGATGGATTGATCCGCGTCGCCGCCAGCAGGTGGCGCTCAGCCAGCTCCAGTCTCCAACTGAAATACGCTTCGTACAGCCCGACAGCATAATGCGATTCGGCGGATGCGTCGTCGAGCGACAGTGCTCGATACGCCGCCGTGCGCGCAGGCTCGGCAGTCTCGGTTGCTGACGCAAACCCGTACGATGCCAGCAACACATGACAGTCGGCCAAACCAGCCAATGGCGCGGCGAAGTGTGGATCGAGCGACGAAGCCCGGGTGAAGTAGTCGATCGCAGTTCGAAGGTGTGCACCACGACGGCTCCAGAAGTAGCGGCCGCGCAGATACAGGTCGTACGCCTCAGCATTGACCGTATGGGCTCGCGATCCTCTGACTTTCCCGGCAAGCTGTAGCGCGAGCTGGTCGGCTATTGCTCGTGAGACCTCATCCTGAATCGCGAACACGTCTTCCAGATCTCGGTCGAAGCGCTCCGACCACATCGGAAAGCCGTTCGCGGCGTTCACAAGCCGCGCCGTAATGCGAAGTCGGTTTCCTTGGCGCCGAACACTGCCCTCGAGGACAGTCGCGACCTGCAACGCCGCGCCAATCTCGGCAACGTTCGCTGTCTTTCCCTTGAAAATGAACGAAGACGTGCGCGAGGCAACGCGCAGGCCGGGCACGTGCGCGAGCGTGTTGATGATGTCTTCCGTGATACCGTCGCTGAAGTAGTCCGTTTCGCTGCCGGCACTAAGATTCACGAAGGGAATCACGCCAACCGACCTGTCTTGCGGCGAAGGCGGTAGCGCCACAGCCGCTGGCGCTGGTCCGGCACGAGTAACCTCGCCGCCGACGCTGTCGAGGATATTCAGGATGTCCCGAGCCGTCGCTGGGCGTTCAGACGGATCCTTTGCCAAACAGCACATCACGAGGTCGGCCAAAGGCGACGGTACTGAGCCACGAACCGACTGGAGCGGCAACGGCTCATCGACGATATGCGCCCTGATCAGGCCGTGCGCCGACCGAACGTGAGCGAAAGGATGCGTACCGGACAGCAGCTCATACGCCATACACCCAAATGCGTAGATATCTGCGCGCTGGTCGATGTTGGGATCGCCGACCGCCTGCTCGGGCGCCATGTAAGCTGGAGTGCCGATCGCCATTCCCGCCTGCGTGAGCGTTGACTCTCCACCAGTGGCGCGGGCCACAGAGAGCGCCTTTGCGACTCCAAAGTCGGTCACAACAGCGGCACCGTGCGAGAGCAGCACGTTGTCCGGTTTGATGTCGCGGTGCACGATGCCGCGGGCGTGGGCATAACCAAGCGCGCGTGCGACATCGCGCAGGATGCTCACCGTCTCAGTGATCGAGAGCCCGCCTTTATTCAGCGCGGCCCTGAGCGACTCGCCCTCGACGTAGGGCATCGCGTAGTACGGCACTCCATCCATATCGCCGGCCGAGAGCACCGGAACGATGTTGGCGTGCTGCAACGACGCCGCGAGCTGGATCTCACGCTGGAAGCGCTCACTATTGACGTCCGCAGCCAATTCGGGTGCAAGCACCTTCACCACGACGCGACGCCGCAACCGTGTGTCGGTCGCAACGAACACGCGCGCCATGCCGCCGCGTTGGAGCTCGCGCTCCAACGTGTAGGTCGATCCCAGCGTGTGCTGCAACTCCTCACGCAACTCCATGGCGGCGGATCGCTCGAGCGTTGCGGTGATGCGCCTCAGTCACGCCAGTACATACGCTTGCGAAACCGGTGATGGCTAGGGCTCGCCGCGGCTTTAGTCAAGTCGGATTGACGATCGGGCGGCGAGAATTGAACCCGCGGCGCGAACGTCAGAAACCGTCTCATACGCGTGCAAATAGACCTCCTCGTCCTTGACCGAACGCCAGAGTCGCTCGACGAACACGTTGTCGCGCCGGCAGGCCTGGCCGTCCATGCTGATCTGGATTTCGTGCGCGTGCCACACGCCTAGGACCTCAGTGCTCGTGAATTGCGGGCTTTGATCGGTGTTGAAGATCGCCGGCGTGCCGAAACGGTGGAGCGCCTCCTGGAGCGCCGCGACGCAGACATCGGCGGTGAGCGTTAGCGACACGCGCCACGTGAGCACCTTCCGACTCCCCCAGTCCATGATCACCACCGCGCGCAATGGGCAGGTACGTGATATCGGCGCCCCACACGTGATTGGGCCGTGTCACCGTCAGCTTCCGGAGGAGATACGGGATGACCGGGTGCGCGCGATGGCGCCGTGTCGTCTTCGGCCGGCGATAGATGGCGGTGATTGCCCATGCGCTACATCAGCCTGCGCACGTGCTTGCGCCCGATCGGAACGCCCTCGCCACGCAACAGGTCGCGCAGCATCCGGCCGCCGGCGAACGGTAGCTCGAGGTGCAGCCCATCGATCTATCGCATGAGCGCGAGATCGGCCTCGGCCAGCGGCCGTGGTGCGTAGTAGACCGACGCCCGCGACAGCCCGACAACGCCGCTTGGCGCGTGACGGCACGCTTGTGTTGGCGATCAATCATCGTTTGCCGCTCGGCCCGCGGTCGCGTCCGAGCGCGTTGGCCAAAAAGTCCAACTCCACCGCCTGTTGCCCGATCTTCGCGTGGAGCGCCTCCACGTCGACGGGCGGTTCGCGGCGTTCGCCGTCTGTGGTGAACGCGTCCGCGGCGTGGGTCACGAGCTGTCGCCGCCATTCGGTGATCTGGTTCGGGTGAACGTCGAAGCGCTGCGCGAGCTCGGCGAGTGTCGCATCGCCTTCGAGCGCCGCTAAGGCCACCTTCGCCTTGAACGCGGGTGAGTGATTTCGGCGGGGTCGTCGCGTCGGGGAAAGCGCCTCGTGGTCGGCGAGAGTATCGCCTCGTGGAGCGCCGATTTTCACCTATCCCACCTGCCTTAAATCCTTAGACCACCTCTGATAGCACCCGGACGTCTTTCCATCCCTGGACCGAGCACACGATCAGCGCGCTGGCGAAACTCGACTCATTCGCGAAGCGCAGCGGTAGGTGAGACCCGTGCGGCTCGGATTGCGGGGACTATCGATGCGGCAACCACTGCCAGAGTCAGGAGCGAACTGGCGACGATCAGACTATCGAAAAGGCGCTCGCGAATGACCGTTGGGGATGCGGCTGGCGTCTTGAGTGCGTCGGTCAAGAGGCGCTCCGATACACCCGGACCGGTAAGAACCACAACCACGAGTGCGATCGCAGACGCCCAGAGCGCGAGGAGCAGCGGCTCGCGCATGAGTTGGCTGATGAGACTGGCCGTGGACGCTCCAATGGCGCTCCTGACGGCGAGTTCTCGTCGCCGATTGCGGGACGCCTCTGCGAGAACGCCATAGACTCCTATCATTGTCAACACGACTGCAAGCGAAGTCATCGCGGTGCCGAGTAACGCGTTCCGGCGAATATCGGCGAATGGACCGGCGAAACGCTGACGCAGCGGCATGACTTCATTCGTCAGCCATTGAGGCGCGAGGCCGGCGGCAACACGGACAGCGATCCTCGCAGGTGCCTGGGACCCCGAGGTGCGCAAACCCAACTGCAGCGCCGTGCGAAAATCGCTTGCGATTGGAACAAACACGACGGGCGATTTGCGAAGGCGACCGGTGAGCAGGAGGAGCAACCAGCCGTCCTGAAGTGACGATTTCATGCTGGTAACACCGACTACAGTATAGGTGCTATCCGGGTGTCCGGGGCGGAAAACGGTAAGGTGCCTGCCAACAGGGTCGGATTCCGGCCAGAGCCAATCCGCCGTCTCTTGGTTGACCACCGCAACCGGCGCCTGCTGTTCCTGCTCTGCCCTACTGAACGCCCTGCCTCGTATGATCTCGGCGCCGAGCAGCCTCCAGAAGTCACTGCTCACGCTCTGTTGGGCCACTCCGCGTACCTCGGAACCGGATTCCCGCAGAATCCGCACGCGAGGTTCCTGCCAAAGCGCGACTGACTCGACATCCGGTATCGCGCCGATTGCTGAAAGGAACTGAGATGTATGAATCGGCGATGTTGCGAGACTATCGGACACTATTCCCACTGGTACAAGCGAACCGCTCGCGACATGATCCGCGTCCACACCGAGATCTGTCCGGGTGATTGCCCGGTAAGTCCAAGACAGAAGTAGGGTCATGCTCAGCAGTAGAACCGCGAGCGTCATCTCGGTCAGGAGCAAGCGCCGCCTGAGTTTCGACGCGAAGATTCCGCCCGTCACCTGCTGAGAATTCTCTCTGAGGATCGATTGTATGTCCAACGCCCGAAGATGGCGAATTGGGAGTAACGCGGTCGTTGCGGCGCCGACGCCGGTGAGGAGTAAGCCGAGCAAGCAAGCGCGCACCCCGACGTGAATTGGGACGCCGGACATTCCTAGCGTTCCGATCGCCACCTCGAACGCGCCTTCACCGAGACGGGCGAGTAACAGACCAGCGAATCCGCCAAACGCGAGAATGACCAGTCCCTCGGCAAGAACGAAGAGCGACACGTCGCGAATGCTTGCACCGAACGCAAGTCTGATGGCAACATCGCGCTGACGCGCTACGCTTCGAAGCAGAAACAGACCCGCGATATTCTGGAGTGCAATGAAGAGCAGCAGACAAGCGGTCGCGAAGAGGATCCACGCCTTTTCGGCGTTCGACTGGTCAACCACGGCGGCGTGCTTCACGAACAAGTACGGCCTGCCGTTACGATGCTCCGCAAGGTCCGGATCGTGTGCGCGCAGATCGATGAGGAAATCGAGCGGTTCCGCTCGGCCGTTTAGTCGCGCGAACCCGAGATACCGAGGGACGTCGATGTCCGTTCCCCGACCCCAATCACTCGGAGGGACCCAGAATTCGGCACCGTTGACAAGGTGCATGTTGTAGGGCGCAACAGCGGCGACTACAAAACGTTGTCCGCCCAAAAGAACGTACTTGCCTACTGCAGCGCGATCCGCTCCGAGGCGCCGCCAAAGATCATACCCGAGTACGACGACACGCGCACCGACCTCGTTGGCCTTCGGCCATACCGATCCGAGCATCGGCTTGACCCCAACAACGTCAAAAAAGGTGGCCGAGACCTCATCTCCCGTCGCGCGCAATCGAATCGGTGATTCCCCGTCGGTGGCTACGACGGCTTCTAGCGGTCGTACATACGTCAGTTCCGAAACGGTCCGAAACTTGATCCCCGACCAAGCGTACAGCAGCCTCTCCGGGAGCAGGTCTTCGCATTCGGCACAAGATCCTCGGTGCTCCGTTACTTGGATCAAGTTGCTTGGCGCCGGAAATGGTGGACGCTCGATGGCGACCGAATCGACCGCGGCGAAACCTAAAGCCGCTATCGCGAGAGCGGCCGCCATGATTGACGCTGCACCAATCGCGGAGAGCGGTCGAGCTTGGAGGCTTCTCAACACTTCAACGATAGTTGAACGCATCTAATGGACGGATTCAACTACCGCCGAAGATACGAGTCCAGAACGATCGTCTTCCGAGCGCGAGCTGAATCTCACGATCGATCTCCGCTGCTGTCAGCGTTCCCGCGAAGAGTCGGCCGTTTATTAACAGAGTTGGCGTAGCAACGACCCCGAGCGCCTTTGCGGCCACGGAATCCTCGACCAGCCGGGAGCGGAAGCGCTCCTGGTCGACACAACGTTCGAGCGAATCAATTGCCGGCACTCTTGCCTTCACTGCGATTGCCACCCAGTCGTGACGATCAACCAGCTGCGACTCGTTGTAGAGTGCCGCGCTGAATTGTTCAAACGCGTGCTGTTCCGCGGCGCATTCAGAGGCCATGGCAGCAACGCGGGCGTTGTGGTGGATGTTCACGAGAGGAAGGTTTCGATATATGATCGCGATCTGTGCGGGGTTTTGCCTTTGCACAGCTCGCAGGTCCGGATCGATTCGTTTGCAGAATGGACATTCGTAGTCAACGAAGGCAACGATTTGTACCGGCGCCTGATTCGCCCCGACTCGATTTCCGACGGATGCATAGGTTTGCCAGTTCGCGACCAGCTTCGAGGTGGCTTTTTTGTTGTGTGCCCACAGAGCTTTGACGTTCCACAGTGTGACGCCGATGCATAGCGCACATGCCACGGCAAGCAGCCCGTCAACCGAAAGTAAGCGCCGCGGTCTTAAGTCGTTGATGATGTTCACCGGTGCCTCGGCTTTGTCTTGGTTCGCGATCCGGCATGGGATCGAACGGAAGCCGCGAGGCCCTTTGGGCCTCGCGGCCGGAAACCAGCTCTGTCTACTGGCAGTCGCCGTGGAATTGGCAAACTCCTTGCGACCCACCTCCGCAAAGAATGCAGGGGTTGCCACTACAGGTCGTAGCCTTACAGTACTTCGTGGCCCCGTCCGTGCAGCCGTCCGGATCGATGCAGTCCTGTGCCAGCGCCCGCGTCGTCGCGAGAGCGGACATCGCGCTACTCAGGACCAACATCCCCATCAGCAGACGCCTTCGCATCGCCCCTCCTAGAGTAAGTGTGGATGCCGGTGACCATCGCCCCGGCGCGCGCTCGCGTTCGCATTTTCACAATGACAAACGCAAGACTCAGAAATGCCTCGATGCCGACTCAGTCGGTGCGTCAAACTCGAGGCACCTTGTATCGAAGCAACACCGGCAGGGCCGGGTTTTCGCCGTCCCCAGGACCGAATACCAGCACCCCTAGTGAATCGGAGGTCAGCGCCAGCCCACGCCATTCGTCCGTCGGTAATGGCGCCGAGAACAAAAGACTGCCAGAAGAGTCCAAGAGCTCGATTGCCATCAAGCCGCGAAAATGACCACCAGTGTGGTCCCACGGCTTCCACGAGTTCCAGATGTACGTCAAGTAGCGAAGCACCACCAAGCGGCCGTCCGGAAGTTCCAGCGCGTCGCGGAGCTGCGGTTGTATGACAACCTGTCTCGATGGAAGCGGCTCGTCCTCCACAGGTCGCGGTTTGAACGCCTGGCCGAGCGACGCGCAGCCCGTCGCGCTCACCATCGAGAGGCTATCAACGCGGTAGGTGCATTTTTGGGCTGTATATAGGTTGACGATGGCGGCGGTATCGCCGTGCCAGCCCGCGACAGCGGACCAGTGACGAAGCGACGCTGAGTAGCGTGCGCTATGGCCAACGATGGGTGGGCCAAAGTATCGAGGCCGTTCACCCCAACGAAACACTTCCAGGCTTGTCGTCGCAGATTCTGAATGTGACAACGTAGGGTAGAACAGACTCGCGGCTGCTGGCGCCATAACGGCAAGGCCATCTTTGTCGCGAACGGCGAATGATCCGACCGCGCCATCATCCCAGGGGCTGCGAGGCGCTTCGGCGCTCGCATATCGGCCAGTGACGAGGCTGACCACTTCAAATCCATTCGGTCGCGCGGCAACCACAGTTGAATCCGACAGTCGCTTGAGAAAGAGCGGTGCCGCCGGCCTGTAGTGACGATCGCCGACCGGTACGCTCGTGCCGGCGGATAAGTCGATGAGCAAGAGGCGACTTGAAACGGCGTCACTCACCAACAGCCGGTTCGCGTCCACCGACAGAACTGCAAGGGGACCGACTAACGCTCCTGGCAAAGAGCCGGCACGGAGAACTGTATCTGCCGGCCACGGCATTCCAGCTGAGCGTGACAATCTTTCCTGAACCGCGGAAGAGCCGCACCCGCACATTGCGAGCGCCATCGACGAAATGACGACGTAAGAAGGTCTATTGCGCATTTCGGGACACCGCGCCTGCGCACCATCGGCGGATCTGCGAAGTATCGGGAACCCAGTTGCCACCGTTTAGACTGGCAACTGAGTCGGACGGGTTAACCACGATCGTGAATGGAGATCCGTGAAGGCCTGTGTACTCGTCCATGGCTCGTTCGCCGCCGGAGACCAACTCAACGGACGGCACGGCACCGTCGGCCAGGCGAAACAATGATCTCAGCTTTGAGGCGCTGCCGAACACGATCCACTTTGCATCGATGGCGATGTGCGTCGAATCGCTGAGCGCCACGACTTCATCGAGCCAACCCTGAGCGAGCGCGGTTGCAATCCCGCAATCGTCGGTAGTGTGGATCACGGACTCGCTTCTGGCGAGTTGTGGGCGGCCGAACGCTTGGCCAAACTTCTGGACGACTTAAGCCCGTAAAACGAGCAACGGCGCCCATTTCTGGACGCCGCTGTTCGTTACTAGACTGCGTTGTCATGGAGGCGCCGGGAATTGAACCCGGGTCCGAGAATAGATCGACCACAGCTACTACGTGCGTAGTCCGCCGTTAGATGTCTCCACGCGCTGGTTGGCGAACGACCCACTCGTGGATGAGCCTCCTTGATTTCACCGGCCCG
>DATISA010000103.1:0-23125 GCA_035469245.1 Gemmatimonadaceae bacterium | reverse complement strand
GCCGACATCCGACTTCCGACATCAGACAACGGCGGTAGCCAGGAACATGGGCGTTGATCGGTACCATCCAACGCTCGACGCCGTTGTCTGGCGTCACCGTCTGATGTCGGATGTCGGATGTCGGCCGACTGTCGTCGGGCCCGTCTTGACCCTTCCGTACCACGCCGACGCCAGCCCGATGGTGTCCGCCGTTTGCCTTTCCAAATAGCTTCCGCATATGGCCATCGCGATCGAGCCCCGAACTCCCCTCGCAGTTCAAGCCACCGACCGCGCCGCGTCGGTCGAGCTGTGGCACGCCTACACCGTCGTCTTCGCCGCCGTGTGCGTGATGACGGGAGTCTACTGGGACATCTCCTGGCACATGTCGATTGGCCGCGACACGTTCTGGACGGCGGCGCACTTGCTGATTCAGGCGGGTGGGCTGATCGCCGGGATCAGTTCCGGCTATGTCGCGCTCAAGACGACGTTCCGCGGCACCGAGGATGAGCGAAATGCATCGGTGAGCTTTTGGGGGTTCCGCGCGCCGCTCGGCGCATGGATCTGCATCTGGGGCTGCGGCGCGATGCTCACCTCGGCGCCGTTCGACAACTGGTGGCACAACGCCTACGGGCTGGACGTGAGGATCGTCAGTCCGCCGCACACCGTGCTGGCGCTGGGAATCTTCTCGGTCGTCGTGGGTGCGCTGCTGCTCACGCTAGCCCAGCAGAACCGCGCCGCGGCGCACGCGCAGCGCCGACTCGCGTGGGTACTCGCGGGAACCGCCGGCTTGTTCATCATGAACTTCGCCGTGTTCCTCACGGAGTACAGCGAGCGGCGGATGATGCACAGCGCGTGGTTCTACCAGCTCACGGCGGCCGTGTTTCCATTCGCGCTCACCGCGATGGCGCGCGCGATCAAGCTGCGCTGGGCAGCGACGGCCGCGGCGATGTTCTACACCGCGACGATGCTCGTGCTGATGTGGGTGATCCAGCTCTTTCCGGCGACGCCGAAGCTCGGGCCGATCTACCAGCACGTCACGCACATGGTCGCGCTCTCGTTCCCGCTGCTCATCGTCGCGCCGGCGGTGTGCATCGATGTCGTGATGCAGCGGTACGGTGACCGGCTCGGCGCGATTCGCCTGGCGATGATTCTCGGCGTCGTGTTCGTGCTCGCGTTCATCGCCGCGCAGTGGCCGTTCGCGTCGTTCCTCGTGCACAACCCGCTCGCGCGGACGCCGTTGTTCAACGCGGACAATTTCGTGTACTGGATGCCGCCTCGATACGAGGCGCTCACGCGGCGATTCGATCCTCCGTCTCCGCATGCATGGCCGTTCCCGATCCATATGCTGATTGCCATGGCGATCGCGAGCGCTTCCGCGGCGTACGGCCTGCTTCGCGGGCGTTGGATGACCAAGGTTCGGCGATGAAGCGGCTCCGGGCCGTGGCATTGGCGCTCGCGCTCGTCGCGATCGCCACCGCCGACATCGGCAGCCCGAACGTCATCTTCGATGGGGACGCCGGTCCATATCCGGTGCGCGTGATCGTGCGGCCGCCGAGCGTCGTGCCCGGTCTCGCCGACGTGATCGTGCGTGTCGATGCGGCGGACGCATCGCGCGTCGTTCTGCGGCCCGTGTATTCGCGTGTCGGAGTCAACGGCGCGCCGCAGGGTGACGAGGCGCGACGCACGCCGGGCCGGCCCAACGTGTACACCGGGCAGTTGTGGCTGATGGTGCGCGGCGCGTACAGCGTGTACGTCACGGTATCCGGCGCGCGCGGCCAGGGAACCGCCATCGTGCCCGTAAACTCGTTCGCCACCGGCCGGCTCGGGCTGTCGCGCGGACTCGGCGTGCTGCTGGCCGTGCTCGGCGCGCTGTTGCTTGCTGGCCTGGTGACGATCATTCGCGCCGCCTCGGGTGAGAGCCTGCTGGCGCCCGGCAAGGAGCTCGACGCGCGGACACGGCGGCGCGCAAACCTCGTTGCGGGAGTCGCCACTCCCGTGCTCGGACTGCTCGTTCTGGGCGGCGCCAAGTGGTGGAGCTCAGTCGACGCCGAGTATCAACGTTTCATGTACCGTCCGCCCGCGGTCGATGCGGTCGTGAGTACGTCGGACGCCGAAGGGTCGAGCGGAGTGCACCGCACGCTCAGGCTGTCGCTCCGCGACACGGCGGCGTACCGCGCTCTGTTGTCCGCGGTGATCCCGGACCATGGCAAGATGATGCACATTTTTCTCGTCCGGGATCCGGACCTCGCGGCATTCGCTCACCTGCATCCGGTGCAGACCGACTCGCTGAGCTTCACGACCGAGGTGCCGGGGATCCCGGCGGGTCGGTATCGGCTGTTTGGCGACCTCGCGCTCGAAAACGGAACGACGTTGACCGTCACGACCTCCGTCGATGTGCCACCGCTGCCCAACTCGCCCGCCGCGCCGAGCGATCGCGACGACGCGTGGTCGGTCGCGCCTGGCGCGACGCAACTGTGGCCGGGCGCGAGCGCTCCGATCGAGAACGGCAATCTCGTGCTGTCATGGGCCGGCACGGCGAGTCCGTTTCGCGTGGGGCAGCCGGTCGATCTGCGATTCGTAGTTCGGACGCGCGATGGCGCGCCGGCGATGCTCGAGCCCTATCTCGGGATGTCGGCCCATGCGGTGGTGATGCACAACGACGGCAGCGTGTTCGTGCATCTGCACCCCATGGGTACAGTGTCATCGGCCGCGCAGGAGGTGTTCGTGGCGCGCGATCGCGGCGACACCACGACGAGCGGCCGGCTGCGCATCGACTCCGCCGCGACGAACGTGACCATGCCCGTATCATCCGAGTTCTCGCTCCCGTACGAATTTCCTAAACCCGGTCGCTATCGGCTCTGGGTGCAGGTGAAGGCGCATGGCGTGCCGTGGACCGCCGTGTTCGATGCGGACGTCGTCCAGTGAAAGGGAAGCGACTCTGGTTGTTCGTGAGCATCGCCGTCGTCGCGGCGGCGATCTTCGTGAGACTCGGCATTTGGCAACTGCACCGGCGCGAGGAACGCCGCGCCCGTAACGCGCTCGTGCTCTCGCGGCTCAAAGTGCCGGAGGCTGACGTCGAGTCTCTGCCGCGCGACACGTCGGCCGTGCGCTTCCGTCGCGTGCGCGTCGCGGGAACCCCCGATTATCAGCACGAGCTCGTGTACGCCGCGCGGTCCTACCGCGGCTCGCCTGGCGTGAATCTCCTCACGCCGGTTCGGATGGCCGGCCGCGACACCGCTGTTCTCGTGAATCGTGGCTGGGTCTACGCGCCGGATGGCGCCAGCGTGGACCTCGCGAAGTGGCACGACCGCGATTCGACGTTCAGCGGCTACGTCGAGGAACTGCCGTCGAGCAAAGGGTCTGCGTACTCCGACCGGCCGAACGTAGTCGCGCGACTCGGCTACGACGCCGTGTCCAAAGCGCTACCGTACCCGGTGGCGCCGTTTTACGTCGTGGTACTCGGCGACTCGGCGATCGCACCGGATCGGCTGGCGCGACTCACGATCCCGCCGGTCGACGAAGGGCCGCACTTGAACTACGCGATCCAGTGGTTCGGCTTTGCGCTGGTCGCGCTGGCGGGGGCCGGCTTCGTGATCAGACAGGCGCGTGACGAGAGATCGGCTGCGGCTCGGCCGCTCGCCGCGCCCGACGCCCCCGCCGGACGAAGCTGAGGAGCACGTCGGCGATCATCGCCAGGAGCAGGATCACGAATGGCCGGGCGAACGGCAGTGCCGATCCGACCAGGACGAGCGTCAACAGTGCGAGGGTCGAGAACGGGCAGTGGATCAGCAGCCAGTCGGCGAGTTGGTCGCCAGTCGCCGCGGAGTCGGTGAGCGAACTTGGGCGCGGACGATGCATTGTGGGGTAGGAGGCAGGTAGGGGATCCGAGCGGCGGCATCGCCGTGCATCCAAGTTGACCCCACCCATCCGTTTGAGTGAGTAACCCATGTCACAGACATCCCCGGCCCCGGCCCTCGCATCGGAGCAGGAGGCACGCGACGTCGCGGAAGCGGCGCGCGAGAGCGAGTGGTCGGGACCCAGTTTTGTCCGCGAGCTGTTTCTCGGACGCTTTCGCGTCGACCTGATCCATCCGCATCCCGGCGAGGATCCCGAGGAAGCGGCCCGCGCCAAGCCGTTCATGGACAGATTGCGGGCGTTTCTCGAGCGCGTCGACTCGGACATGATCGACCGCACGGGCGAGATCCCGGAAGAATACGTCCAGGATTTGCGCGACATGGGTGCGTTCGGGATCAAGATCCCCACGGAATACGGCGGGCTCGGATTGTCGTATTCGAGTTATGTGAAGGCGATGGCGATGGTGACGTCCAAGGACGGCTCGCTCACCGCTCTCCTGTCCGCGCACCAGTCGATCGGACTCCCGCAACCGCTCAAGCTGTTCGGGAACGAGGATCAAAAGCGCCGCTACTTCCCGCGACTGGCGAAGGGCGCCATCAGTGCCTTTTCGCTCACCGAGGTCGACGCCGGCTCGGACCCGGCGAACATGCACACGCGCGCCAACCCGTCG
The DNA here is from genome assembly GCA_035469245.1 of Gemmatimonadaceae bacterium. Classification (GTDB taxonomy): domain Bacteria; phylum Gemmatimonadota; class Gemmatimonadetes; order Gemmatimonadales; family Gemmatimonadaceae; genus JAQBQB01. The sequence continues at coordinate 18,621 of DATISA010000103.1, read as the reverse complement.
GACGATGGCAAATACTTCGTCCTCAACGGTGAGAAGCTCTGGACGACCAACGGCACGCGCGCCGAGTTGTTCGTGGTGATGGCGCGTACGCCGGACGCGGTGATCGACGGCAAGCAGCGCAAACAGATCACGGCGTTCATCGTCGAAGCCAATTGGCCGGGGGTTGAAGTCGTACACCGCTGCCGGTTCATGGGGCTCAAGGCGATCGAAAATGGCGTGATCCGTTTCACCAACGTGCGCGTGCCGTGCGAGAACGTGCTGTGGGAGGAGGGAAAGGGGCTCAAGATCGCGCTCGTCACGCTCAACACCGGACGCCTCACGCTGCCGGCGAGCGTGGCTGGCGGTAGCAAGGCGCTGCTGCAGGCCTCGCGCGTCTGGGCGCAGGAGCGCGTGCAATGGGGCGCGCCGATCGGCAAGCACGAAGCCGTGGCGGAGAAGGTCGCGATGATGGCGGCGAACACTTTCGCCATGGAGTCGATCTCCGGCCTCACTGTCGCACTCGCCGAGCGCGGGAACTACGACATCAGGCTGGAAGCGGCAATTGCCAAGATGTACAACACGGAGCACGGCTGGCACATCGTCGACGACGCGCTGCAGATCCGCGGCGGTCGCGGCTACGAGACCGCCGATTCACTCCGTGCGCGCGGCGAGCGGCCGATTCCGATCGAGCGGGCGATGCGCGACGCACGCATCAACCTGATCTTCGAGGGCTCGTCGGAGATCATGCGACTGTTCATCGCGCGCGAGGCGGTGGACCACCACTTCAAGACCGCCTTCGCGCTCGTCGACAAGAAGGCGTCAAAAGGCGAGAAGGCAGCGGCATTCGGGCGTGTCATGCGCTTCTACCCCGCATGGTACCCCGCGCGCTGGGTTGGAAAGGGGCAGATGGTTGGCACATTCGGCGAGTTCGGCCGGCTCGCTGGCCACATGCGCTTCGCCGAGCGGCACACGCGCAAGCTTGGGCGCGCGATCTTCCACGCGATGGTGCGCTTCGGGCCCAAGCTCGAGCGGCGCCAGCTGGTGCTCTTTCGCGCCGTCGACATCGGCGCCGAGCTGTTCGCGATGACTGCGGCTTGCGTGCGAGCGAACATGCTCAGCAAGGAAGGGAACGACCACGCGGTGGTGCTGGCCGATCTGTTCTGTCGTGCCGCGCGCGCGCGTGTCGAGCTGCTGTTCGACCGATTCTACGGAGTCTACGACCGCGAGATGTATCGAGTCGCGCAGCAAGTGATGCGTGGCGAGCACGCCTGGCTCGAGACGGGGATCATCAGCCTGCTCGAAGACTGGCCCGAGGTCCGGGACGAAGAGCAGAGCGGCGAAGTGCCGCTGGAGATGGCTCGGTCGGACTAACGGGCCGTTTTTGGGGAGGGAAACACAAACGGAAGGTCGCGCGTAGTTTCCTGCGAACCTTTCCCGGCTCCCACATGCACCCTGCTCTCGCGCGACTACGGATTCTCGTCCCGATCGCCTTCCTCGTCGCCGCCACATCGGCCTCGGCCCAGGTGCTCGACCTCACGATCAACAACACGGGCCTCGCGATCGGCGACAAGCCGCGTGTGAACGGCGTCCGCATCAACTTCCGCGACCGCCAGCTCGAGGAAGTAAACGGCGTCAACATCACGATCTGGAATCCATACTCGCCCGCGACGGGAGTAGTGAACGGGCTCGCGCTCGGCATCCCGGTGACGGGCGCCAAGGACATCAACGGCATCGCGACCGGCATTCTCGGTGCGGGCGCCGATCGCTCGATCCACGGAATCGGTATCGCACCGCTCGGGCTCGGTGCCGGCGGTGATGTGCGCGGGATCATGATCGGCGGCATCGGTGTTGGCGGCGGCGGATCCATGACGGGGCTCGCGATCGGTGGCGTCGGGGTCGGGAGTGGTGGGGCGGTGCGCGGAATTCAGATCGGTGGCGTCGGTGTTGGCAGTGGCGGCAGCCTCACTGGTCTCAGCATCGGGGGCATTGGCGTCGGAAGCGCCGGCGCCGTGAAGGGCATCGCGATCGGCGGAATCGGCGTCGGCGGAGGGAGCAGCTTCACGGGAATCGGAATCGGCGGCGTGGGCGTTGGCGCGGGCGGCGACGCCACCGGCTTGATGATCGGCGGAGTGGGGGTGGGCTCAGGCGGTACGCTCAAAGGCCTGGCAATTGGCGGCGTCGGAGTCGGCGCGCCGAACGTGCAGGGAGTGCTCGTGAGCCCCATAGCTGCCGGCGGCCAGCACGTGCACGCGATCGTCGTTGCCGGCGCCTACTTCAAGGTCGATCGCGACGGCCGGTTCGATGGGGGAGCGCTGAGCAGCGTGAACCACATCAAAGGCGCGCAGCACGGACTTACGATCGGGCTATTCAACTATGCTCGAGAGCTGCACGGGGCGCAGATTGGCCTGATCAATATTTCGGATAATGAAGGGCACAGACGCGTGCTGCCAATCCTCAGTGCTCGGTAAGGGCGGACGGCTGACGGCGGGCGCTAACCGCGGAGGTGCCGAACGGCGGAGGTGCCAAACGACGGAAATGCCGAACTGCGAGAGTGCCAAAAAGCGTGAAGAGCGAAGGTGCCAAACGGCGGAAAGTGCGCGTTCGTAGTTTCCCGCTCTCTGGCAGTTCCGCTCTTCACGCCGTTAGGCATCTTCGTCGTTTGGCATTTCCGTTCTTAGGCACGTCCGCCCTTTGGCATTTTCGCGGTTTGCGCCCGCAGTTTGCCGTCCGCCGTTACTCGATGAAGGCTGTGTATCCTTCGTCGGCGATCGCATCCTCGATCTCGTCGACGTTCGTCTTTCCCGGATCGTACTCCACGGTGGCCGATCCGATCTTCACGTCGTCGACCTTCACGCCCTCGGTCTGCTCGAGCCGCCCGCGCACCGCTCGGACACAGTGCTCGCACGTCATTCCTTCTATCGTCAAATTGAGCCGTTCCATCGTCGCCTCTCCGTTGATACACGAAACCTACTGGCCACACAACGAAAGAACGGGGCGACCGCGGTCGCCCCGTCCTCGTTGTAAGGCTCCGCCGCTCTCAGGTCGCGGCGGCGGCCGCTCCGGCTTCTTCCTTGGTCGCAAATCCGACCCAAATGAGGAAGACGCCGAACACCCCGTGCAAAAAGATGTCGTTGCCACCGATCGGGATCAGGCCGAAGAAGGTTGGATCGATGTACCCGACGGCAGCGAGAGCGAGATAGGCAAAGCCGGCGAGCTTGCAGAACGTGATGGCACTGCCAATGCGTCGCGATGCCACTACGCCCCAGATGCCGATCAGAATGTGCACGAGGTTGTGCAGGAGATTGACCGGGAAATACCCAAGCAGGATCGGCGGATTCGCCGCGTCCCCCATCTGCATGCCGCCGGGAACGGCGAAGCCAGCCAGTCCGACGAGGATGAACACGATACCGAAGAACATCGCCACGCGCTTGACCATTTGGGCCTCCATGAGGGCATGGGTGACCATCAGCATCTGCGGCTGCACGGTGCCTCGGACTTCTGAATCGGCGACGGCGAGCCGATCAGTGTGGAACCATACATCAGTTCGGCGCGCGCGTCTACCGTAAACACCGGCGCGTGCTCGTCGCGCGCTCAGCGCAGGAGGACGTGGAGCGCCACGTTGAAGTAGATGATCAGTCCCGTCACGTCGACGAAGGTCGCAATGAAGGGCGCCGACGCGCTCGCCGGATCGAAGCCCAGCCGCCGGAACACGAACGGCAGCATCGAGCCGACGAGCGTTCCGAACAGCACTACGCCGACGAGTGACAGTGCCACGGTCCACGCGAGCTGCAAGTGCTGTCCCGCGATGGTGATCGTCTGTCCATCCTTGGTCACGAGATCGTAGTTGTGTCCGATCTCGATGCCCCAAAAACTCCAGTGATGCGCGGAGATTGCCTGCCACAACTCGATGCGCACGAACCCAATCACGGCCAGAATGAGCCCGAGCGTCAGCCCCGTCGCCAGCTCGCGGCTCGCCACACGCCACCAATCGCGCACCGTCACCTCGCGGAGTGCGAGCGCCCGGATCAATAGCGAGGTACCTTGCGAGCCCGAGTTGCCGCCCGAGCTGATGATCAGCGGCATGAAGAGCGCGAGGACGGTCGACTTGTCGATCTCCTTCTGATAGGTCCCGAGCGCGGTCGCCGTGAGCATCTCGCCCAGGAACAGGGCGCTCAACCACCCCGCGCGCTTCTTGATCATCCGCCAGAACGAGATCGTGGAATACGGCTCGTCGAGCGCCTCCATGCCGCCGAGTTTCTGCACGTCCTCGGTCTGCTCTTCCTGGATGGCATCGATCACGTCGTCGACCGTGATCACGCCCATAATGTGACCGGACTCGCTCACCACTGGCACGGCGACGAGGTCGTAGTTCGCGATCACACGCGCGACTTCTTCACGGTCAGCTGCCGGGGCAATGCTCACGACCTCTGTCCATGCGATGTCGCTGATCTTGGCGCCGGGCGGCGCGGCCAGAAGCTCGCGTAGCGACATGACGCCGACGACACGCCCCGTGTTGTCGGTCGTGTAGATCGCGTGCATGGCTTCCTTCTTTCCCGACCGCGCCACGGCACGAACGTTCTCGAGCGCCGCCTCGACCGTCATGTCCGCCGACACCGAGACGAACTCGGTGGTCATCAGGCCGCCGGCGGAGTCCGGCTCGTACGAGAGGAGCTTCTCGGTCTCCTTGCGCGCTTCGGTGGGGAACTCGGAGAGGATCTCCTCGACGTGTTCCTCGTCGATCTCCTCGAGCGTGTCGGCGCGATCGTCTGGAGTCATCTCCGTGACGAGCTGCGCCGCCTGCCGCGGCGTGATCCCCTCGAGGAACTCGGTCCTCAGCTCCTCGTCCAGATACTCGAGCACGTCCGCGGCGCGCGCCGGCCCGAGCGCATTCAGAAATGCGTGCAGCTGGTCGCGTTCCAACAGCTCGGCGACGTCGGCGAGGTCAGCCGGGTGCACTTCTTCCGTCTCGGCGGCGATGTCGGCCGGCGACTCGTCGAGGAGCGCGACGATGTCGGGAGCGAGTAGCGCGGCGACCGGACGATCCTCTGGATTGTGCTGCGGTGGCGTCATGGGTGCCCCCTCGTCCTCACCTGGGTTCGCGGCGCCAAGATACCCAAGGCAGCCGCGACGGGACAACCCTCACAGGCGAGAAATGCAGACAAAGATCTAACGAAATCCACACAGCCCCTGGGAACTTCGTGCGAACTATTTCGTCCGGCGGGCTGTCAGATCCTCCAACAGCGCGGAGCCGGAGGGTCTCGGTCCGCCACAAGCGACTCACCCATCCGACCGTGTGTCCCATGTTTCTTATCGACATCCGGCACGCTGCGATCGCGCTGCTCCTGCCGGCAATCGCGGCCGCTCAACAGAACGTCGCGTCCACGCGAATTGCCGCGTCGGATCGTGCGAGCGCGGCCAGGCCAGCGAGCGCCACCACCGCCGTGGCCGCACGCGCCGTCGCGGCTCCGGTCATCGATGGCAGAGCGGATGATGCAGTCTGGGCGACGGCGCAGCCGATCGACGGCTTTCGCACCTTCGATCCGGTGGCGAACGCCGACCCGCGCATGCGCACCGAGGCGCGCGTGTCGTACGACGCGCACAACCTGTACGTGCTGGTTCGCGCGTACGATCCGCATCCCGACAGCCTCGTCGCCCTGCTCAGCCGCCGCGACGTTCGCACGCAGTCGGAGTGGCTCAAGATCATCATCGACGGCTACCACGATCGCCGCACGGGGATCGAGCTGTCGGTGAACCCGGTCGGGGTCAAACGCGATTTCACGATCCTCAACGACAACGAAGAGGACGGCTCGTGGGACGGCGTGTGGGACGTCGGCACGCGCATCGACTCGCTCGGCTGGGTCGCGGAATTCCGGGTCCCGTTCAGCCAGCTCCGCTACCCGAACGACAGGACGCACACCTTCGGCTTCGGCATCTGGCGCGACGTCGCCCGGTACAACGAGCGGTACTCGTGGCCGGTGTACGATCGCTCCAAGAGCAGTCTCTCTTCGCAGCTCGGAGAGCTCGACGGCATCACCGACATCGCGACGCCGCGAAGGCTCGAGGTGGCGCCCTACACCGTGGCCAAGTCGTACAACGTCGCGCGCGCGCACGACTACGTGCAGCGCGGCCAGGCGACGATGGGCGCCGACATCAAGTACGGAGTGACGTCGAACCTCACGATCGACGCGACCGCGAATCCGGACTTCGGCCAGGTGGAGGCCGATCCCTCGGTGCTCAATCTGTCGGCGTTCGAGACGTTCTTTCCCGAGAAGCGGCCGTTCTTCATGGAAGGGCAGGGACTCTTCCGCTTCGACACGCAGTGCAGCGACGGCGTGTGCTCGGGCCTCTTCTACTCGCGGCGGATCGGCCGCAGCCCGCAGCTCGGCGACACGTACGCCGACGAGTCGAATCCCACCGCGTCGACGATCCTCGGCGCCGCCAAGCTCACCGGCCGACTGTCCAACGGCGTCTCGCTTGGCGTCCTCGATGCGGTGACACAGCGCGAGATCACGCCGTCGCACGAGACGATCGAGCCCCAGACCAACTACTTCGTCGGCCGATTGCAGCGCGAGTTCCGCGAGGGCGGAAGCGCGATTGGCGCAATGGTGACCGACGTGCACCGGAACGTAGACAAGTGGTCGAACCCATTTCTTCGCTCCGACGCGGTAGTCGGCGGGATCGACTTCCGGCATCAGTTCTGGGATCGCAACTACCAGATCTCGGGCTACTACGCGCAGAGCGCGGTCCGCGGCACGGCCGCGGCGATGGCGCTCACGCAGCAGAATCCGGTGCACAACTATGTGCGGCCCGACGATGACCTCATCTACGATCCCGCGCGCACGAGCCTCGGCGGCTATTCGGCCGAGCTGATTCTCGCCAAGCGCGGCGGCGGTTCGACGCTGTTCAGCGGAGGGCTGCAGCTCATTTCGCCGGGATTCGAGCCAAACGACGTCGGGTATCTCTCACGCGCGAACACCAGGAACCAGTTCTTCTGGTGGCAATACCATCGAAACACGCCGCGCGCGTTCTATCGGTTCTGGAATTTCAACGTCAACGAGTGGGTCAACTACTCGTGGGACGGCACGCGCACCGATCTGGGTGGCAACATCAATACGCACTGGCAGCTCAAGAACAGCTGGTGGCTACATGCCGGTGAAGGACTGAATGCGGCCGCCACGTCGTACTGCGACAATTGCACGCGCGGCGGGCCGGCGACTCGCGCCGACCGCTCGACGTGGGGCTGGGCGAGCGTCCAGGGCGACCCGCGGTGGTCGGTGATTCCCTCCATGAACTTGAACTGGATGGGCGGCGACGGCGGCCGTTCACGAACCTGGAGCGGCGGCCCCTCGGCGGATTTCCGCTTCACGAGCCGGGTGACGGGCAGCGTGTCGTACAACTACGGCCACAACATCAATGCCCTGCAGCCCAACGGGAACTACGGGACCATCGGCTCGGACACGACGCACTACACACTGGCGCGCCTCGACCAGACGACCCGCGCCGCAACCTTCCGCCTGAGCGTGACGGCGACACCCACGCTGTCGCTCCAGGTGTACGCCGCGCCATTCGCGACCCGCGGCAACTTCAGCGATTGGCTCGAAGTCGCCAACGCGCGGGCCGCCGACTGGGCCGATCGCTACCGTCCGTACAATGGCGGCGATCCGGGCGCGTTCGACTTCAAGCAATACCGCTCGAACACGGTGCTGCGGTGGGAGTATCGGCCGGGGTCGACGCTGTACTTCGTGTGGGCGCAGGAGCGGACGATGAGCCTGGGCGGCATTGACGCGCGGCACGCCGCGGGCGGGCTCGGCGAGCTCGAACGCGCGCACCCAGGGAATGTGTTTCTCGTCAAAGGGTCGTACTGGATCTCGTACTGACTCGGCTGACGGCTAACGGCGCTCGGCTTGGCTCACGGCGGGCAGCTGACCGCTTGGGCTGGCGGCTGATGGCTGACGGCTCGAGCTGACTGCTGACGGCCGAGCTGTCAGCTCGAGCTGACTGCTGACGGCCGAGCTGTCAGCTGTTGACCACGGCCGTCAGCTATCAGCCGTCAGCTCGAACCGTCAGCCGTCAGCCGGGAGCTCAAGCCGACAGCCGTTAGCCGTCAGCCGAGCCGACCCCGTCAGCCGAGCCGACCCCGTCAGCCGTGCCAAATACGTTCAGCGCCCGCCGGTTCGTCTCGCCGTCGACGACGCGATATCCCGCCACCGCGATCGCCTCGCGCAGTTTCTCGACCGTCACCGCTCCGGAATGCTCGACCTCCACCGCGCCGATACTCACATCCGCGCGCGTGATCTCTTCCACGGCCGTGAGCGCAGTGAACACAGCCCGGACGCAGTGCTGGCAACTCATCCCCTCGACGCGCACCCGCGTAATCATGCGCGAAAGTTAGCTCCGTGATAACTTTTGCCGCATGAACATCGCCTTTCTTGGGCTCGGCGCGATCGGGCGGCCGATGGCGGCGCGGATCGCCGCGGCGGGCTTGCCGCTCGCCGTGTGGAATCGCACCACGGAGCGCGCCGCGGAATTCGCGCGCGAGACCGGGGCGCGGCACGCCGCCACGCCGGCCGACGCGGTGCGCGGCGCTGACGTCGTGATCACCTGTATGCCCACGTCCCGGGAGGTTCATCAGATCCTCGAGGCACCCGATGGGTTGCTCGCCGGCATGTCGAAGGGCATGGTCCTCGTCGACTGCACCTCCGGCGACCCAGCGACCTCGCGCATCATCCGCGACGCTCTGGCCGCCAGGGGCATCGATTTCATCGATGCCCCAGTCAGCGGGGGAACCACCGGTGCGCAGAAGGGGACGCTCACTGTCATGGTCGGCGGCGACTCGTCCGTCCTCGAGCGCGTGCGGCCCGTACTCGAGACCTTCGGGCAGAAGATCGTTCACTGCGGCGACGTTGGCGCGGGCGACGCGGTCAAGGCGGTGAACAACGCGCTCCTCGCGACGCACATTCTTGCCGCGGCGGAGGGCCTCGCCGCGCTCGTCAAGCTCGGCGTCGATCCCAAAGTCGCGCTCGACGTCATCAATGCGTCGAGCGGCCGGTCGAACACGTCGATGAATCTGTTCCCCGAGCGTGTGCTCACGCGCGCGTTTCCCCGCACATTCCGCCTCGCGCTTCTCGAGAAGGATGTCGGCATCGCCGCCGACGTCGCGCGCGAAGCGCGCGTGCCGGCCCCGGTGCTGCAGCTCACGGCCGATCTCTTCCGCATCGCCCGCGGCGAGCTCGGAGAGATCGCCGACCACGTGGAGGCTGTGAAGATGATCGAGCAGTGGGCGGGAGTGGAGATCGCATGACGGCGACGGCCGATCCTCGGGCGCAGCAGGCGGTGTCGCTCGGCGCAATCCGCGCCCAGTTTCCGGCGCTGGCGCGTATCCATCGCGGCCACCCAGTCGCGTACTTCGATGGCCCGGGGGGCACTCAGGTTCCGCGCCCGGTCGTCGAAGCGGTCGACGATTATCTCTACCATCACAACGCCAACACGCACTGGCGCTATCCGACGAGCGAGGAGACCGACGCGCTCATCGCGTACTCGCGCGAGACCCTCGCCGCCTTCATGAATGGCCGGCCCGACGAGATCGCATTCGGCCAGAACATGACGACGCTCACCTTCCACCTCGCGCGGGCCATCGGGCGCGAGCTGGGCCGCGGCGACGAGATCGTCCTTACCGAGCTCGATCACCACGGCAACGTGGCGCCGTGGCGCGCCCTCGAGAAGGACCGTGGCGTCACCGTTCGCATGGTGAAGATGCGCCTCGACGACGGTCGGCTCGATTGGAGCGATCTCGAGGCGGCGATCACACCGCGTACGAAAGTGCTCGCCATCGGCGCGGCGTCGAACGCCCTCGGCACGATCACCGACGTCAAACGTGCGACCGAGCTGGCGCATGCCGTCGGCGCCACGGTGTTCGTCGACGCGGTGCACTACGCGCCGCACGTGCTCGTGGACGTGCAGGCGATTGGGTGCGACTTCCTCGCCTGCTCGGCGTACAAGTTCTATGGTCCGCACATCGGCGTCCTGTGGGGCAAGCGCGATCGCATCGAGGCGCTCGACGCGCCGCGGCTCGAGCCCGCGCCGCAGGAGTCGCCCGAGCGGCTCGAGACTGGAACGCAGAATCACGAAGGCATCGTCGGTGCGGCCGCCGCGGTCGACTTCCTGGCGTCGCTGGCTGGATCGGGATCGCGCTCGCGGCGCGACTCGTTGGTCGCCGCGTACGATGTGCTGCACGCGCGCGGCGCCGCGCTGCTCGAACTGCTCTGGGAATCGCTCGGCGCCATCGATTGCGTCAGTCTTTACGGTCCAGTGCCAGGTACACCGCGCACGCCAACGCTGTCGTTCACGATGGACGGCCGCTCGACCGACGAGGTCGCGGCGACGCTGGCTAACCGCGGCGTGTTCGTGTCGAACGGCGACTTCTACGCGGCCACCATCGTCGAGCGGTACGGGCTCGCGCCTCAGGGATTCGTGCGCGTGGGCTGTAGCTGCTACACGAGCGAGGAAGAAGTCGTGCGCCTCATCGATGCGGTTCGCGCGCTGGCGCGCTGATCGGACACGCGTCGGCGCCGCGCGGCCGACGCCTCACGGCTTCTTGCGCGACTCCAGCGTCTTTTCCAGCGCCGGCGTGTACACGTCGTAGATCGAGCCCGGGTTCCACATTACCCACCCGTCGTAGCCCGAGTCGTACACCGCTTTCTTCTCCGCGGTGAGCTGCTCGGCGCCGTACTCCGGCTTGCCGAGCGTGAACGCCTGGAGCCAGGGGCGAATGTGCTCCGGTTCCTTGATGCCGAGCTTCTCGTCACGTTCGCGCGCTCGCTTGATCGCGGTCGTGATGATCTTGTACGGCTCGGCGTTCGGCACAGGGACGCCGAACGACCCGTGCGGGTAGTGCGACGGGTACACCATCGGTAGCACGACGTCGACATTGGGCGAGATCTTCTCCCACTCCTGGCCGACCTCGAGCGCGCCGCCCACCGTCGTGACCAGCCCGAAGATGTCGGCGGTCGAGCGCACGCCGAGCTTGTTGATGCGCGTCTTGGCCTGTTTCAGGAACTCGGCAAGTGCCTCGGGCTTGGACATGTTGTCCGATCCCGTAAAGACCTGCTTCGGCAGGCTCGCGTACGGCTCAGGGAAGCGGATGTAGTCGAACTGGATCTCGCGGAACCCCAGCTTCACCAGCTCTTCGGCGACGCCGATGTTGTAGTCCCACAGCTCCTTGTGATACGGATTCACCCAGGCGAGGCCTTTCTTGTCGCGCCAGACCGAGCCGTCTGTGCGGCGGATGGTCCACTCCGGGTGCCGGTCGGCTGTGACAGAATCCTTGAATACGACGATTCGCGCGATCGCGAAAATCTTGTGCGCGGCGAGCGTGTCGAGGAGCGCCCGCACGTCGCGTATCCGCGCCGCCGTGCCGGCATTCTTCTCGTAGGCCGGGTTCGCCGACTTGTAGTTCAGCCCGAACTCGTCTTTCATGTCGATCACGAGCCCGTTGATTTCGGTCGAATCGGCGGTCGCAATGAGCTTCGCCATTCGGCGCTTGCTCTGCGACGCCCACCGGTTCACGTAGAGGGCGCGCACGATCGTCGGTTGCGCGTCCGTGTCCCGGCGGGCGACGGTTGGGCTGTCGGAAGCGGCTGCGCTGGCCACACCTGGAACACCGGCGGCGGACGGTGCCTGCTTGTCGGCGGCATGCTCCGCGGCGGCAGTGCACGCCGTGACAGCGGCGAAAACAAAAAAGAAACGATGCATGACTCTCGAGCGGCGAAGGCGGCCGCAATCTAGTGCAGTATATTTGCCACGATGCCCTTCCTACCCCGCGACGCGCGCGGAGTTGTCGCCGTGAGCGTCGCCATGCTCGGTGCCCTGATCGCCGCGTGCAATCGCCCGCGCGTTCCGGAAGCGCCACCACCACGTGCCGAGTTCCTGCTGGAGAGCATCGACTCCGCGTTCTGGGTCTCGACGACGAGCGGCCAGACCCATGTCCGTGGCGTGCCGATCGTGCTCGCCCGGCTCGGCAGTCGGTGGTACGAGCTCTACGCGGCTGATGACGACTACTCGTACAACGACGCAATGCTCATCGGCGAACGACTCTATCGACGCGATCTCGTCACTGACGACAGCACGCCGATCTTCGTCGACACGATCGTGCCTCGATTGGCGCGCGAGTACGCCCGAGCCCACCCGGACGAGCGCCCACTGGATCCGAACGACGAAGGCGAAGCGAACCCGAGTACGTCGGCCTCGGCCGAGGTCGACGTACTCGATGTATTCGGCCCCTACCTTTCATATGAGTACCACGTCGACGTGGACGTTCCGGGCTCGCATCCGTGGCATACGACGCGTCGCGGCGTGCTCGACCTCCGGTCGGGCAGGGAAGCCGTGCTGTCGGAGGTCATTGGGCCCGCGCAGGCGACGCGCGTGCTGGCCGCGGGCCGCCGCGAGTACGAATCGGCGCGCGATTCGGTGCTCCGCGAGCGTTCGTCGCTCGGACCGCGAGAGCGACAGGCGGCTGACGCCATCGCCCACCTCAGGTTCGACGCGAAGAGCTTTACGCTGACCGACGCCGACGGCGCACCGGGAGTAGTCTTCGGAATTCCGGGCCGTGGTGAGGGCGCGTCGGGCAATCTGGTCGAGCTGGATCCCATCGCCGTCGACTCGGCGGCGTGGTGGCCCGAGGTCCGGATGGGACGCGCCACCAGCGACGCGCAGGGGAACGATCGCTGGCAGGGCAACGGCTACGCGGTCCTCGCGCGGTACGATACCTCTGGCGAGTTCGCAACTCTCTCGATCGCCGACAGCGCCAAGCGCGAATGGCCACTCGGCGCGGCCCACGGACCATTGAACCGAATCGACTGGCTGGATCGTCCGCCAATCGGAACCGATGAGCGACGGGCGCTGATGCGAGCGTTCAATGCCGCGTCGCTGTACGGCGCCGACACGCGGGTCGCCTCAGCCCGTCGATCGACCCCGCCACGTTCGAACCTCCATTTCGTGTCACGCCATGCGACCGTCCAAGACTGTGCGCGAGAGTCAGCACGAAACGTCCGAGCTCATGATGCCCCAGCATGCCAACAACCTGGGGAACGTGTTCGGCGGCGTAGTCTTGTCGATGATGGACAAGTGCGCGGCCATCGCCGCCTTTCGGCACTGCCGGTCGAGCGTGGTCACCGCGTCGATCGACCGCGTCGACTTTCGCGAGCCGATTCACCTGGGGGACCTCGTCGTCATGAAGGCGAGCGTGAACTTCGTCGGGCGAAGCTCGATGGAAGTCGGCGTACGCGTTGAGGCGGAAGAACTGCTCACGGGGCGACGGCGGCACACCAATTCCTGCTATCTGACGTTCGTTGCGGTCGATGCGAACGGTCGTCCCATCGAAGTCCCGTCGCTGATGCCGGAAACGCCGGATGAAAAGCGGCGGTACGCCGCGGCACAGGACCGACGCCAGCGGAGATTAGAAGAGCGCGAAGCCGAGCACGGAGCACGGCTTCGGACGAGAGGTTAATATCCAGCCATGCAACTCTTCACGGTCGAGCAGGCGAATCGGACACTGCCGCTGGTCCGGAAGATCGTCGAGGACGTGGTGCAGCAGCACCGGCAATGGCGCGAAACGATCCTCGAGCTCGACCTCGTTGCATCCACGGCGCGCGCTGACGCGCCGCACGAGCGTTCCGACCAACTCGAGCAGCAGGCGCTCGCCTACGCGCGAGAGCTCGACGGCTATCAAAAGGAGCTCGAAGCGCTCGGCATCCAGCTCAAGGATCCGCGCATCGGCCTGGTCGATTTTCCAAGCGAGCTTGGTGGCAGGATCGTGCTGCTCTGCTGGCACCTCGGTGAGCCGGAGGTCCAGTTCTGGCACGAGCTGGATGCCGGATATGCTGGACGGCAGCCGCTGCATCCGGAGTTGGTGGGCTAGAGGAGCTCGAGGGCTCGAGGGCTCGAGGGCTCGAGGGCTCGAGGGCTCGAGGGCTCGAAGGTTCGAAGGTTCGAAGGTTCGAAGGTTCGAAGGTTCGAAGGTTCGAAGGTTCGAAGGTTCGAGGATTGGAGTCGTGCTTTTCGAACAATCCGCAACTGATCAATGAAAGCCTGGCGCTCGCACGATGGAATCGATTGGATGATCGATGTCGACCTGCCCGGGTCGAGCAATGCGATGGTGATCTTCCGGCACCCGGACGGTCTCAGCGCGCGGCTCGACCGGTACAACTGGTTCATCAGCAACGGGCCCGAGGCCCGGAGCGTGACATCGCGACTCTCGCGGGCGAAGGTTCTGGACTCGCTGACCGATGACGACCTGATTCGGTTGTACCGGAGATCGATGAGGATATCACGCCCGGATTCGCTCCTTCCGGCCGCGGCGTCGGACGGCTGATCGCCACGATTCACCGGCGCTCGCGCTGGCCTGCAGTTCGGTCAGGATGTGACGGGCCAGAGAACCGCCGCTCGGGAAGTCCCAACAATTGGGAAACGGACACAAACGGCTCTAACGGACACCAACGGATCGTCCTGCGTGGCGCGAAGGCGCCGCTCGCCACGCGCCCGGACGAACCTTTCTTTGGGACAGCCGCTCGGCATGCCAGCGGTGGCCTCCCGAGCGGCCGTCCCCAAAAAACCCGGCGCGTTGAGCGTGGAGCTCTCGCGCCAGGAGGAGCGATCCGCAGGATCCGCTTCATCCGTAGCATCCGTATCCCAACGCGTAGATGCCTGCACGCCAAGAGGCGGGCCGATTGCGCACGGAGGCCTGTGCGGCTCGGCGGCTCGGCGTTGAGCACGTCCATCCGGGCTCGTCGCGCGACGGAGGCTACGCCTCGAACGCCACCTCGATCTCCATCCCGTCCTTTCCGATCATCGTCTCCGCGAAGATGGTCTTTGCCTCGCGCTCGAGATCGACCGCATCACGTGAGTAGCGCGCCGAGATGTGCGTGAGCAGAAGACGCCGCGCGCCGGCCTGGCGCGCGACCTCGGCGGCCTCGCGCGCCGTCGAGTGGCCGGTCTCCAGGGCGCGCGCCGCCTCCTCGTCCCCGAATGTCGCTTCGTGAATGAGGAGATCCGCATCGCGCGCCGCTTCGATCGTGGCCGCGCATGGCCGTGTGTCGCCCGTCACGACGACCGTACGCCCGGGACGCTTCGGTCCTACGAGCTCCGACGGTTCGATCACGCGGCCGTCCGGGAGAGTCACCGCGATGCCGCGATGGATCTGGCCCCACAGCGGACCTTCGGGAATCCCGAGCTCGCGAGCTCGGGCCGGGTCGAAGCGGCCCTTGCGCTCGGATTCCACCAGCGCGTAGCCGAGCGACGCCGAGCCGCGGTGGTCGACCGCGAAGCCGACGATCGCGAAGTCCTTGCGCTCGACCTGCTGGTCCGGCTCGAGCTCCAGCACGTCGATCGGAAACGTCGATCGCTCGAACCCTAACCCCTCAGCGCGTCGCAATACGCGCGCCGAGCCCCGCGGACCCCACAAGCGAAGCCGCTCCGCGCGGCCCTGCAGGGCCATCGTGCGAATCAGGCCAATCACACCGAGCACGTGGTCGGCGTGCATGTGCGTGAAGAAGATGTCCTCGAGCGCGAAGGAAACGCCGTACCGCATCATTTGCCGCTGCGTGCCCTCGCCGCAGTCGAACATGAACGTCTCGCCCTCGCGCTGAATGGCGAGAGCCGAGACGTTGCGCTCGATGGTCGGCCGCGATGCGGAGGTTCCGAGGAGGCGAATGCTCAGCGACATGGCCGTGAATATAGCGGAGGCGTGGAACCCTTCTTGCGGCGCGTGGCATTCCCTTCAATTCGTCGTATGCCGAAAACGAGACGCTCCACGTCGCGAAAGCCAAAGCCGCCGTTCAAGGCGCAGCACCAGCGCCGGCCCGGACTCGAATCGAAGATCACGCCGCGTCCGCGCTTCGAGGCGCCGGACTACAAGGGATCGGGAAAACTCGACGGCCGCGTCGCGCTCATCACCGGCGGCGACTCGGGCATCGGGCGCGCGGTGGCCGTGCTGTACGCGCGTGAAGGCGCCGACGTCGCGATCGTGTACTTACCGCAGGAGCAGAGCGACGCCGAGGTAACGGAGAGCGCCGTCGTCGCCGAGGGCCGGCGATGCTTGCTGATCCCCGGCGACGTGCAGGACTCGAGCTTCTGCGAGCAGGCGGTTCAGGCCACGGTCGACGCATTCGGGTGGATCGACATCCTGGTAAACAACGCCGCGTACCAGCATCATCAGGATTCGATCGAAGACATCACCGACGAGCAGCTGGATCGCACCTTCCGCACGAACATCTTCGGCTACTTCTACATGGCACGGGCAGCGGTCCGCCGGATGCAGCCGGGCAGCACGATCATCAACACGGGATCGATCACGGGGCTCGAGGGAAGTGGTTCACTCCTCGACTACTCGTCCACGAAAGGAGCCATTCACGCGTTCACGAAGTCCCTGGCCCAGAATCTCGTGGAAAAGGGCATTCGCGTGAACTGCGCGGCGCCGGGACCCATCTGGACGCCCCTCAACGTGGCGGACAAGCCGGCCCAAAAGGCAGCGAGGCACGGATCCGATGTGCCAATGGAGCGGCCCGGCCAGCCGGAAGAAGTCGCGCCGACCTACGTGTTCTTCGCAAGTAACGTCGATTCCAGCTACATCACAGGGGAGGTACTGAGTTTGCTGGGAGGGGAAACGACCGCGGGATGAGGATTCACTCTCGCGCGGGAAAAGAATGTATGTGACCCTGTGGTGCGCGTCACAGACAGCAACGCGTTCTCAGGGGCATTTGGCGCGTCTCAGCACATCACCTTCGCGGCAAGCAGTTTGCATTCGATTTGTCTGTATTTGGCCCGGGGGGGCCTGGAGCACGACGTCAGGCCCGAACGCACAGTGCGGGACTGAACGTCCACGATCGGTTAGAGCCAATTCCTAGGAGGAGCAGGATGCCGAACAGACCGGGCAACGACGATCGCACGACGGCGGGTGGGACCAGTGACCGTGGAACACCGCGTGACAATGACGTCATGCGGAACAACGGCCAGGGGTCCGCGCGCTCTCGGAGCAATCGCGGCTTCGCGTCGATGGATCGCAGCAAGCAACGCGAGATCGCGAGCAAGGGTGGCAAGGCGGCGCATGCCAAAGGCACGGCGCACGAATTCGATTCGGGCGAGGCGCGTGAGGCTGGCCGGAAGGGCGGCGTTGCCGTGAGCCGGAATCGCGAGCACATGGCGGCCATCGGCCGTCGCGGCGGCGAGGCGCGTGGACAGTCACGCGGGCGCAATCCGGGCCAGGCGAATACGGGCGGCGCGGGAAGCTCGCTCGAGGGCAGCTTCCAGAACACCCGCGCGGGTACACCGGGCGTCGACCGTCAGGTGGCGCTGGAGAATCAGACCGAAGGCGTGACCGCCGATACGCTGGGCAACAGAGGCGGCACGAGCTCACTGGGAGGCGAGCGCCGGCCACAGGGCGGCGACGTCAACGCGCGGAACGACCGCAACGAGACGTTCGGAAACCGCTGAACCGGAGCGGCTTCCGGCCCGAGTTGCAGGTTCTCTAAATACCGGATTCCCCGGAATGCTCGACGATGAGCATCCCGGGGCTCAGCGTGTGAGACTTTCGAACCGCGCCTGATCGATGTTCCCGCCGCTTACCACGACGGCGGCGGGGGTCGCGATGGTCGAGAGCTTCCGCAGCCAGACGGCACCCGCCGCACAGGCGCCCGCACCCTCCACGCGCTGGCCGTGCTCCGACCAGAGCCAGGCGATCGTGCGCGCGATCTCGTCCTCGGTGAGCGTCACCATGTCGTCGATCCCATGTTCGCCGATGTCGAACGCTTCCTCGTCGATCTGACCCGCCAGCCCGTCCGCGAGCGTCGCGACGTTCTCGATCTCGACGATGCGGCCCGCGGCGAGCGACCGTGACATCGCCGCCGTCTTCTCGCTCTGTGCCGCGACCATCCTGACACTCGGCGCGACCGCCCGCACAATGCTCGCGCAGCCGCCGAGCAACCCACCGCCGCCGACGTTGAGCGCAAGCGTCGCCAGGTCGGGCAGGTCGCCGAGAATTTCCAGCGCGACCGTCCCCTGGCCGGCGAGCAGCATTTCACCGAGACATGGATTGATGAACGTCGCGCCGTGTGCCTTCGCGAACGCCTTCGCCGCATCCATGGCCGCGTCGTAATGCGGCTGCGATGTGTCGATGGTGGCGCCGAGCGCGGTGATCCCGTCTCGCTTGACCTTGGGCGCGGTGGTCGGAACGAAGATCGTGGCCGGCACGCCGAAGTGCTTCGCCGCGTACGCCACGCCGAGTCCGTGGTTACCCGCGGAAGAGGCGACGACGCCTCGCGCGCGCACGTCCGGCGGCAGCGTCGCCAGGAAGTTGAGCGCCCCGCGCAGCTTGAACGACCCGGTGATCTGCTGGTTCTCGAGCTTGAGGTAGACGGGCCCGCCGGCGATGTCGCTGAGCGCGCTGCTCAGGAGCAGTGGCGTGCGCTTGACGAGCGGCCGGATTCGATCTGCGGCGGCGATTACTTCGGCGGGACGGAGGTCGTGGAACATGGCGGTGGGGAGCTTCGCTGGTTGGGAGCGCGGCGCTTGCGCGCCGCGCGGTCGGGAGCATCGGGCGGCTAACGCCGCCCTCGCGTCGGGAGCGCCTTCGGCGCGACGACGGCGTAACGC
>DATISA010000102.1:0-4046 GCA_035469245.1 Gemmatimonadaceae bacterium | reverse complement strand
CAACCTGCAGGGGAGGTAGTATGGCAGATCGCCAGAACGACCAAAGTGGCACGAGTGGCTCGACGAGTGGCTCGGGAAGCAGCGGCAAGAACGCGCCCTCGTCGGACATCCCGGGCTCGTCGAAGAGCGGAAGCTCCGGCTCCGGCTCGACGTCCAATCCGTCGAACCCTCAGTCGAAACCGAGCGATCTTGGTTCGAGCAAGCAGAGTGGGTACAACGCGCCTGGCGCGGGCTCGCGCGATCAGTCGTCGTCCGGCACGCCCGGCTCGTCGGGATCTTCGTCCGGCGGAATGAGCGGCAGCCCGAAACCGGGCAGCAGCGGCTCGACCCCGGGCGGCACGGGAAGCTCCGGAAACCGCGGCACAGGCAGCAGCGGAACTCCTGACGACACCAACAAGTCGTCGCGCTGAGCATCCTGCAATTCCCGAGGGGCCGCGGGCGCACGTGCTCGCGGCCTCTCGTGCGTCAGTGGCTCGATGGCGCGGATCGAACTGGGACGCGCTATGTTCCGCGCGTGTCGCTCTCGACCCGCGTGCTCGTCGCGCTGCTCATTGGAGTCGCGGCAGGGCTCGTCCTCAACTGGACGTCGCCCGCCGGGGCGCTCGCCGTCGTTGCCGTCGTCGAACCAGTGGGCACGCTCTTCGTCAACGCGATTCGCCTGACGGTGATCCCGCTCGTCTTCGGAAGCCTCGTCGTCGGGATCGCGACGGCGGGCGGCGGTGCCGTCGTTCGCCGCATCGGCGGACGTGGCATCGTCATCTTCGTCGTGTTGCTCATCGCGTCGGGGTTGCTCGCCGCCATCGTGGCGCCGCCTGTACTCGCGCACGTCACGCTCGATGAAGCGAGTGTCGCCCGGGTTCGTGCCGCGACCGCGTCGGCGGGCAGCAGCGCGGCGGCGAGCGCCAGTGCGATTCAGACGCCGGCGCAGTGGCTGGTCTCGCTCGTCCCGCCCAATGCCGTGAGCGCAGCGGCCGAAGGCGCCATGCTTCCCCTCATCACCTTCGCTTTTCTGTTGGGAGTTGCGCTCGCCGCGATTCCGGGCGAGCAACGCGACTCGGTGGTCGTCCTCTTCCGAGGCATCGTCGAAGCGATGCTCGTGATCGTGCGATGGCTGCTGGTGATCGCGCCGATCGGCGTGTTCGCCCTCGCGCTGCCGCTTGTCGCACGGCTTGGACTGTCGGCGATCGGAGCGCTGGCCGCGTACGTCGTGCTCGTATCGCTCGTCGCCGCGGCCTTCAGCGCGTTCGTGCTCTACCCTGCCGCCGCGATCGGCGGACGTGTTTCCCTTCGCCAATTCGCGCGTGCCGCGCTTCCGGCGCAGGCGGTCGCGTTCTCTTCGCGCTCCTCGCTCGCCGCACTGCCGGCGCTCATCGACGGCGCGCGCACCAAGCTGCGGTTGCCGGAAGAGATCCCCAGCTTCTTCATTCCCCTCGCGGTCGTGCTGTTCCGCGTCGGCGCGACGTGCGGGCTCACGACGGGCGCACTGTTCCTCGCGCGCGTGTACGGCGTGAGCGTGAGCTCCACGCAGCTCGCGACCGTGGTAGCGACCGCGGTGGCGACAAGCTTCAGCATTCCGGGTATTCCGGGCGGCTCGATCATCGCCATGGTGCCGGTGCTCACAGCGGTGGGCTTGCCGATCGAAGGCATCGGCATCCTCCTCGGCGTCGACACGATTCCCGACATGTTCCGCACGACGGCGAACGTGACCGGCCAGCTCGCGGCCGCGGTGATCGTCGCGCGTGGCCAGCGCGCACCGAGCGCCGAGCCGGCCGCCGAGCCCGCGTGAACGATGGCGGTTACGGCGGTGCTGCTGTGGACGTTGCCGTGGATCGTGCCGCCGGTCGCCGCCATCGTCCGCGGCTTGAACTCCCGTTCGCTCGATGACGTTTCGCCCGATGCGCCCCCGGATTCGCCGCTCGTCTCGGTGATCATTCCCGCGCGGAACGAGCGCCGCAACAT
The DNA here is from genome assembly GCA_035469245.1 of Gemmatimonadaceae bacterium. Taxonomy (GTDB): domain Bacteria; phylum Gemmatimonadota; class Gemmatimonadetes; order Gemmatimonadales; family Gemmatimonadaceae; genus JAQBQB01. The sequence goes on along the minus strand of DATISA010000102.1, from coordinate 2,087 downwards.
CGAGCGATGCGTGCGTTCGGTGCTCGCGACCGAGTATCCGTCGATCGAAGTGATCGTCGTCGACGATCGGTCCGACGACGGAACCGGTGACATCGCGCGGGTGATCGCGCGCGACGACGGCCGGCTTCGCGTCGTCGAGGCGCCGGAGCTTCCGAGCGGCTGGTTCGGCAAGCAGTGGGCGTGCGCGACTGCCGCACGTCTGGCCCGCGGTGAGCTGCTGCTCTTCACCGACGCCGACACCTGGCATGCGCCCGATCTCCTGCCGCGCTCCGTCAACGCCCTCCGCGCGCGCGACGCCGATCTGCTCAGCGTCGCGGGGCGTCAGGAGATGCACAGCTTCTGGGAGCGCATCGTCCAGCCGCAGCTTTTCGCGCTGCTCTGGAGCAGGTACGGCGGCACCGAACACGTGAGTCACGCCAAGCGTCCCGTCGACGCGATCGCCAGTGGCCAGTTCATCCTCGTCCGTCGCACTGCGTACGACGCGATGGGCGGCCACGAGCGCGTGCGCGACCGCGTCGCCGAGGATCTCGCGATGGCGCAGGAATACGTGCGCGCAGGTCGTCGCATCGCCCTGCTCTTCGCCGACCGACAGATTTCCACCCACATGTACGCGTCGCTCGGCGAGTTGATGGCGGGGTGGCGCAAGAACATCTACGCCGGCGGACGGACTGCGGCTCTGGGCGGCGGCGTGGGACGCGCGCTGTACCCGCCGCTCCTGTTCGCGATTCCACTGTTCGGACTCGCGCCTGTCGTTGCGCTCCTGCTGTCGGCGGTCGGCCTTCTGTCGTCGGGCTGGTTGATATGGTCGGCGATCGTCGTCGCCTTCACGATACTCGCATGGGTGGCCGTGTACGCGGCCATGCGCGAATCACCGCTGTACGCCCCGCTCTACCCGCTCGGACTGATCGTACTCCTGGCGATCATCGTGGGCGCGCTCGCTCGCGGGCAGCGCGTCGAATGGAAATCGCGATCGTACGTGTCGCGCTGACGACCGGGCTGTGACCGCGGCGCCTTTCGTGCGCCGCCCGAGCAGGAAATGATTGTGGTTGCAACGGAGTGGTCGCGGCGCAGGCTACCGACCGGGCCCCGGCGCGTTGCGCCTGGCTGCCGCCGACTCGAATCCGCACCCGCTTCATCGAAGCACCAAGTCGACGCGGACGCTGTCGAAAGGACTCGCGTGCATCATGACAGAGTCCTCTCGGATTGCGGAAAGAGAGCCTGAGGTAGCAGTTGCCCGCGCGCAAACCACCCCGCCGAAGTTTATCGACAGGAGTTGGGCCCGAAACTTACCCGTATCATCGGTTCGAAGAGCTGAATCCGAAAGGACAATCGACGCTGGACAGCGTTGCGAGAGAAGCTCGACGGACACCTGGGTGCCTGCGGCCGGCTGACCGTTCTCGAACGTCACTCGCCCGTAAACGATAGCACCAGTCGAAACGAGATCCGTCGGGTGGGAACACGCGCTGGCGAGCGAGACGGTGCACACGACACTCAACGCGAGCAGACCTTTCACGTACGCCGCTCGCGGGCATGCTCGGATTCCCTCTCGATTTGGATTCCGGGTTTGTAGCATCCGCAGTAGGAATGACATGCGCCTGAGTTGAGGTTGTTCTCGAAAAGCGAATATGAGATGTGCAATGTAGCGACTCGCGCACCAACTGCCATCGAGCGTGGCTTTACAGGTCCTGACAATGTCGGCAACAACTTTGACGGGGTGCTGCACGACATCGAGCGGCGACGTGTCGGCGCCGCCGCTCAGATCGAGGCGTAGTCCGGGTACAGTCTCAGCCTGTCTTTCGGCCGGGTCAAACTGCGAACTGACGATCAGGCTGTAAGCTCCCCGCCCGCCACCCGGCCGAGCACGAAATGACTGTGGCTGCAACAGAGTGGTCGCGGATGGCGCGCCGTCGCGCGCTACCGTGGCCGCGTGACGACGCTCAGAGCGGCCGCCGAGCTGATTGCCGCGGCCGATTCCATCGAACGACTACATCCCATCGCCCGCGCGATCGGCTGCACTGGCAGCCCCGATCCGCTCGACGACGATACCCGGCGCGCCCTCGGCCTCGACGAGTCGGTGGTCGAGGCTC
>DATISA010000101.1:0-36986 GCA_035469245.1 Gemmatimonadaceae bacterium | reverse complement strand
GGTCGCGCCGGCAGCGATCGTTACCGTGTGGAGCAGCACATAGTTCTTCTTTGGACACGGCGATCCGCTAGTGACGTTATATACGCAATCATACGCGGTCGCATTCAAGACGAAGCCCGCTGTTGCCAGCCCACCGATCAGCGCGCCAGTGACGGCTCCCGTTACGGTTGATCGACGCGATGGTCGCTTGGCGGTATCGGCGGCATTGGGCGGGACCCGATGCGCCGCATCCAACTGAAAGGGAGCAACGTGAGGAGAAGCAGTCGCCAGAGCTGCGGTAACAGCCTGTCCCGCGCTCACGTGCGCGGAGAGTGCAACGGCACCGACTGTGAAAAGGATTTGTCTGACCGACATTGTCTGGAGCAACCTAACGCTAATTAGACAGCGAAATTACGCGACTTACAATCATGAAATCAGACTTACATAAGTCGCGTAACATGCACCGGCTCCAACTCGACCGCCGCCTAACCGTTTGACCAGCATATACATCGCTCGATCGTGCGCCGTCGAGTCTGCGTGTTATACAGCATAGCTATGTCGCATAACGCGCCGAGTCGACACCAAATCGCCGAGCGACGAAATTCGAGGCTATCTCGTTGCCGCCGACTGGCTTCGGCACATCGCGCACAGATGCACCTGGATCGGACTAGAGCCGCCGTCATCGGCCATCGGCCATCCGCCGCGCCGCTATCCCCGCCACCCCTCCGCGCGCAACGCTTCCTCGAGCGCTCCTACGAACCGCTCCACCCGCGGCACCTGCGCGTTGTAGCCCATCACGCCAACGCGCCACACCTTGCCCGCGAGCGCGCCAAGCCCGCCGCTCATCTCCACGCCCATATCCAGCAGCCGGCGACGCACCTTCGCTTCGTCCACGCCCGACGGCGTGTTGACCACGTTGATCGTCGGGCAGCGGTTCGCCGGAGGCGTGAAGAGTGATAGGCCCAGGCGATCGAGTCCGGCCACGAGCGCTTCGTGCGCCGTCTGATGCCGTGCCCAGCGCGTCTCGAGGCCCTCCTCGAGAATCAATCGCAGCGCTTCGTGGAATCCATAGATCATTGCTACGGGCGCCGTGTGATGGAACGCGCGGGTACGCGCTCCGCTCTTCTCGCCCCAGTACTGAAAGAGAAGCGATAGATCGAAATACCACGTCGTCGGCTTGTGCTTGCGCGCGCGAACCGCCTCCATCGCGCGCGAACCAACCGTGATGGGCGCCAGCCCCGGCGGCGCGCCTATGCACTTCTGGCTGCACGAGCCCGCCGCATCCACACCCAACGCGTCGATCTCGATCGGCACGCCGCCGAGCGAGGTCACGCAGTCGATCGCCACGAGCGCCCCATAACGACGCGCCACTTCGACCATCGGCGCGATCGGCTGCAGCGCGCCGGTCGTCGTCTCGGCATGCACGAACGCCACGAGCTTTGCCGGACGCTGCTCGAGCGCCGCGGCGACCTGTGCCGGATCGACCACCTCGCCTTGCGCCACTTCGATCGTGCGAACGTCGGCGCCGGCGCGGCGCGCCATCTCGGCGAGCCGCTGACCGAAGTAGCCGATCACACACACGATCGCGCTGTCGCCCGGCTCGAGCAGATTCACCATGATCGTCTCGAGGCCGGCGGAGCCGGTCGCCGAGATGGGCAGTGTGTGATGGTTCTCCGTGCGGTACACCGCGCGAAGCGCGCCCATCGTCCGGTCCATCACTTCGACGAAGTAGGGATCTAGGTGCCCGACCGGATTTGCCGTCATCGCCGCGAGTACGCGCGGATCCGGGTTGCTCGGCCCGGGCCCCATGAGCAAACGCTCTGGCGGATTGATCGGCGGCGGAGCGTGCACCGGTACAGAGGTCGGGCCGGCGGTCATCGTCATGCGAGCCCCAGCTTCTGCGCGAGTCCGATGCGCTGCAGCTTGCCCGTCGCGCCCACCGGAATCTGGTCCAGGATGAGGATCTTCCTCGGCACCTTGAACGGTGCAAGCCGCGCGGCGGCGAACTCGCGCAGCTCCTTGTCGGTGGCGGCGACGCCCTGCCGCAACACGATCGCCGCGGCCACGTCTTCGCCCAGCATGTCGTGCGGCATCGCGAACGTCACGCACTGGTGCACCGCGGGATGCTCCATGATGATCTCGTCCACCTCACGCGGCGAGATCTTTTCCCCGCCACGATTGATGATCTCCTTGAGCCGGCCGGTGATCGCGACGTAGCCGTCGTCGTCCATCACGCCCTGGTCGCCGGTGCGGAACCAGCCGTCGTAGAACGCGTCGGCATTCGCCTTCGGATTGTTCTCATAGGCCGTCATCACGTTCGGACCCCTGATGACGATCTCGCCTGTGCCTCCGCGTGGCACCTCGGTGCCGGTCTCGTCGACGATGCGGATCGCCGGGCCGCCGCTCGGCCCAACCGTACCCGGCTTGCGCGGACCGGTCAACGGATTGCTCGCCATCTGGTGCGCGGCCTCGGTCATGCCGTACGCCTCGACCACCGGCACGCCGAATACACGCTCCAACTCGGCGATCACCGTCGGCGGCAACGCCGACGACGACGAACGAATGAACCGCAGCCGATGGTTCTTGAGAACTTCCTGATTGCCTGGCGCGCGCAGCAGAATCGCCTGGTGCATCGTCGGCACGCCGGTGTACCAGGTCGGCTTCACCTCGTCGAGCCAGGTGAAGAACTTGAGGGCGTTGAATCCCGGCGTGCAGCACACCTCGCCGCCGGCCGACAACGGCGCCGAGAGCGCGGCGATGAGACCGTGAATGTGGAACAGCGGCATTATCACCATGCCGCGGTCGTTCGCCGTGAGCTTGAGCGTGTTGCGGATGTTCGCGGCCGACGCGGCGATGTTCTTGTGCGCGAGGGGCACGATCTTGGGCCGCGACGTGGTGCCCGACGTGTGCAGCACGAGCGCGATGTCATCGGGCGTGGCGGCACGCACGGGTTGCGGCGTACCGCCCCCGCCCCCGCCCTCGTACCGCAGCTCGAACGTTCCCGCGCCCCGCTCGGGATGCGCCGCGAGTCGCGCGATCGGAATGTTCAGCTTTTGCGCGACCACTATCGCCGGCGTCTCCTTGCCCGCCGCGACGACTAGCAGCTTGGCGCGAAGATCCGTGAGATAGAACTCGAATTCCTCGGCGCGGTAGCTCGGATTGAGCGGTGCGGCCGTGGCCGCGGATCCGATGCCGAGAAATGCCGCCGCCATCTCCGGACCGTTGTCGAGGACGATGCCGACCCGGTCGTTGGGCCCGATGCCCTGCGTCGCGAGCGAAGCCCCGATGTCGGCGACCAGCGCGCGGAGGCCGCGATAGCTGAGTGGTGTTCCGCCGGGGGCGCTGAGGGCCCGCGCGTCGTCGGCCCCTGCTTTCAAAAGCTCTGAAATCGTTGCTGCCGTCATGCTGGTTGTACCGTGTGTGTCGTTGCCAGTGATCCACCCGCGTCCAACGTCAACCTGCCCTTGGCCTCCGCCAGCCGCTTCGCCAACAGGCTCACCAGCGCGTACACCGCGTCGATGTGCGGCGTTGGTGTTTGCGTCAGCCGGCCCAGCTCGACGACGGCGCCGACGAGTGCCTCGATCTCCATCGGCCGGCCGGCCTCGACGTCCTGCAGCATCGATGTCTTGTGCTCGCCCACCTTCTCGGCGCCAGCGATGCGCTTGTCGATCCCGACTCGAAAAGTAATGCCAAGCTTGTTGGCGACCTGTTCGGCTTCGCGCATCATCTCGATGCTCAACTCGCGGGTCAGCGGAAACTGCAGCAGCCCCACCAGCGTCGCGTGCGTCAACGCGCTGATCGGATTGAAGCTGAGATTGCCCCACAGCTTGAGCCAGATCTCGCTCCGGATGTCCGCGATCACCGGCGCCTTGAATCCGGCGCGCGTGAATGCCGCCGAGATCGTCTGAACGCGCGGGCTCGTCGAGCCGTCCGGTTCGCCGAGTGTGAACCGCCTTCCCTCGACCACGCGCACCACGCCGGGAGCCTCCAGTGTCGCCGCGGGATAGACCACCGATCCGATCACCCGATCGGCGCCGATGGAACGGGCGATGGACCCGTCGGGATCGGCGGACCGCACGGCCGTCCCCTCGTACTGGCCGCCGTGCTTGTGGAAATACCACCAGGGAATCCCGTTCTGCATCGTGACGATTGCCGTATCGTCACGGCAGAGCGCGGCGACACTCTCCGCGACCGCGGCTACCTGGTGCGCCTTGACCGCGAGAATCACGAAGTCCTGCGGGCCGGCGTCGCTCGTCCGTTCGCAGACGCGCGGGCGCGCGACGACTTCGCCGCCGTCTTCGCCGATCACGCGCATTCCATCGCTGGCGATGGTCCGGAGATTGGCGCCACGCGCGATGAAGGTGACCTCTTCGCCAGCCGCGGCAAGCCAGCCGCCGACGTAGCCGCCGATTGCCCCCGCGCCAATGACGGCGATCTTCACGCGGTTGGCGCTCGATCCCGCGCGCGCAACGGGCGTAGCACGAAGATCGCGAGCAGCGCGGCCGCGAAGTTCATGATCGCCGCGGCGACGAAGACGCCGGGCCAGCCCATGGTCGTTGCCGCGAGCACGCTGCTCAGGGGCACGAACAGCGACGCGACGCCTTTGGCTACGTAGAGCAATCCGGCATTGGCCGACGCGAACTGGCGGCCGTAGGCGTCGCCGCAGATCGCCGGGAACAGGCTGTAGATCTCGCCGTAGGCGAAGAACACGAGCCCCGTGAAGATCACGAACGCGATCGGATTCGCGCCGAAATTGCCGAGCAGCAGGAGGACTCCGCCCTCGATCGTGAAGGCGATCATCATCGTGTGCTCGCGTCCCACGTGATCGGACATCCATCCAAAGAACGGCCGACTCACGCCGTTGAGCACGCGACTCATCGACAGGGCGAAGGGCAGCGCGAGCATCGTCACGCCGAGCACGGACACCGAGGACTTGGACACGCCGAAATCCCGCGCGATCGGCGTGAGCTGCGCCGTCGCGATGAGCCCGCCGACCGCCGTCAGCGCGAACATGACGAACATGACCCAGAACGCTCCCGAACGGAGCATCTCGAGCGGCGTGTATTCCTTGGCGCGAACCGCGGCGGTGCCGCGCATCGGTGTGGCCCGGCTCTTGGCGAACTCGGCGTCCGGCGCCTTGAGGAACCATGCGACGAGAAAAACCACAGCGCCCTGCAGGAGACCGAACTTGAAGAACGTCGCCTCGTAGCCCTGCGTCTTGATCATCGTCGCGATGGGGTACACCGTGAGCGCCGACCCGGCGCCGAAACCCATCGCCGTGATTCCCGCCGCCAGGCCGCGCCGGTCGGGAAACCACTTGAGCGCGTTGCCGACACAGGCCCCGTACACCGCGCCAGCGCCGATTCCGCCGACAACCGCCCCGAGATAGAGCATCGGCAGGGTATCGGCGCCGGAGTTGATCACCCACGCCAGCGCGACGAGGCCACCTGCCGCCACGCCGACGAACCGTGGCCCAAAGCGGTCGACGAGATAGCCTTCAATCGGGACGAGCCACGTCTCCACCAATACGAAAACGCTGAACGCCACCTGGATTTCGGACAGGCTCCATCCGTGCGCTTCGTGAATAGGATTCACGAACAGCGTCCAGCCGTATTGCAGGTTGGCGATCATGGACATGCAGACCACGCCCAGGCTCAATTGCCACCAGCGCCCGAAGTGGAACGCGACGTCGCGTCCGGAGGGGATCGTTGCGGCTTGAGTCATTGCTCATCCATCCACGGAGTCTAGGTCGCGCCAAGGATACCGCGCGACCCGCACTCTGGCGAGGGCTCGAAACGCTACACTGCTTCGACCGCGTCGTCCGTCAACGAGGCGCTTCGACTCTCGCGCTGCGCGACCAATTGTGCGAGGTCACTGAGAAAGACGGTTAACGCCCGTGGCGCCGTAACAAATTCTATCTGGACGTGCGATCCGCGCCGACGATCTTACTCCGCTCGCAGCGCCACCGCCGGATCCACGCGCGCCGCTCTCGCGGCCGGCAACCAGCACGCCGCGACGCCCACGGCGGCCAGTACGAGCGCCACGCCGCCGAGCGTGACGGGGTCGTGCGGCGTCACACCGAACAACAGGCTGCGCAGCAGGCGCGCCGCGAAAAGCGCCGCGGCAAAGCCGAGGGTCAGCCCGAACGCGAGCAGCACGCCGCCCTCGCCAAGCACCATGGAGCGAACGCGCCGCGCGTCGGCGCCCAGGCTCATGCGAATGCCGATCTCGGCGGTACGCGAGCTCACCGAGAACGCGAGTACACCGGCGATGCCGACCATCGCGATCACGAACGCCAGCGTCCCGAACGAAGTGATGAAGAGGGCGTTCAGGCGCCGCGGGGCAACATTCTCGTCGCGAATTTGATCGATCGTCCGAACCTTCTCGATCAGTTGTCGCGGAGCGACGTCGTGAATCGAGCGGACGATCATCGCCTGCAGTTCGGCCGGATCCGCGCTCGTTCGCACGACCAGGGCGCCGTTGAGGATCATCTCCTGGGCGAAGGGCAGATAGACCGTCGGCGTCGGGTCGTTGTCGAGCCCACGGTCGCGCGTGTCGCCCACGATCCCCACCACAGTTCGCCAGTCGCCCGTGAACGGCGTGTACTTCAGCACCTGGCCAGTCCACGCGATACGCTGGCCAACGGGATTCAAGTCGCCGAAAAGCTGCCTCGCGAATGACTGATTGAGCACGACGACCAGGCCCGAGCCGCGCCGGTCGGTCGACTGGAACCCGCGCCCCGCGAGAAGCGGAATGCCGGCGGCGGCGAAGTAGCCGGTGTCGGCGGTTCGCATCGCGGCATGCGGCGTCGGACGGTTGGGCGGCAGGATGCGACCCTCTGCCTTGAGGTCGAAGTCGGCCATCGAATTGCGCAGCGGTGCGGTCGACCCGATCGACGCCGTCTCCACGCCGGGCAGCGCCGCGACGCGATCCCGGATTCGCTCGTACTTGGCGAGGTTCTCGGGCTGCTTCATCACCTCGCGCAGCAGATCGCCCTGCAGCGGCAGATCGATGGTGAGCACGTGTTCGGCATGCACTCCGGTGTCCACCGACTGCAGCTTGGCGAGCGTGCGAACGAGCAGGCCCGCGCCGGTGAGGAGCACCATGCACACCGCGATCTGCGCCACGACGAGCGAGCGCTGGAATCGCTGACGGCCGCGGCCCAGTGTCGAGCGCCGGCCCACGGGAGCGAGCGACGTGGCGAGCGCTCGATCGCCACCGATTCGTGGAATGAACGAGAGCGCGAACGCGGCCGCGATACTCGTCGCCAGTCCCACGCCGAGCACCACTGCGTCAACGCGAACTTCGTAGGCGCGCGGCGAGAATTGCGCGGCGAACGCGACGAGCAGCTTGAGCCCCGCGAACGCCACGAGCACGCCGATCGCGCCGCCGATCAACGCGAGCGTGAGGTTCTCCATGACGAGCAGCCGGCGGAGCCGCGCCGTTCCGGCGCCAAGCGCGGCGCGCACCAGCATTTCGCGCTCGCGTCCCACGCCGCGCATGAGCGTGAGGTTGGCGACGTTGGCGCAGGCGATCAGGAGCACGAACGCCGCGGCGCCCATGAGCAGCCAGAACATCCGCGCCGCTCGCTCGTTCACCGCCTGCCGCAACTGCGACACGCCGATCTCGTAGTGCGCGGCCTTCTCGTACGCCTCGGGATGATCGCGAAACAGATTGGACGAGATGCGAGAGATCTCCGCGCGTGCCTGCTCGACGGTCGTGTTCGGCGCCAGATGCGCGAACAGCTCCGACATGCGATGGGAGCGATCGGTCACCATCGTCGCGCTGAGGTGGTGCGGGCTCGTGACCGTGTTGGCGTAGATGTCGGTGGGTCGTGGGTACAGCGGTGCGCGCTGCACCACGCCCACGATCGTCACGACCATGTCGTTCAGCCTCACCGTGCGGCCGATGACCTTGGGGTCGCCGCCGAAACGCTCCATCCAATAGTCATATGAGAGTACGGCGACGGGCGCCGCGGCCGCCCCGTCGTCGCGCGCGCTCGTGAGGCGCCCGAGCACGGGCTCGAGGCCCATCACACTGAAGTAGTTGCCGCTGACGATGCCGACACGCAGGCGCACCGGCTGCCCGTCGCTGCCGACGAGCGTGAACGGTACCGCCCCCGAGTATTCGGCGATCGCCGACAAGGTCTTGGCGCCCGCGCGGTAATCCGCGATCTCGGGAACGGAGAACAGCACGTTGTCGTGCTTTGCTGCCGGCGCCGATTGGCGCAGGTACACGAGGCGCTCGCCGTCGTGGTTGGGCAGCGGCCTGAGAAGTGTGCCGTGCAACAGCGTGAACATCGCCGTGTTCACGCCGATGCCTAATGCCAGGGTGAGCACGACCGCCGAGGCAAACCCGCGATTGCGCCGCAACGACCGCACGGCGAAGGACACGTCGTGCCACGACTCCTCGAGCCACCGTGTGCCGCGCGCGTCGTGGTGGCTCTCCCGCCACTTCTCGACGCCGCCAAAGGCGACGAGCGCTCGCCGGCGCGCTTCGTCCGGCGAGAGGCCGTGCAGTCTCGCCAGCTCGGCGGCTTCCTGTTCGATGTGGAATCGGAACTCTTCCGCCAGCTCACGCTCGACGTCCGCGCGATGAAGGAGCGCGCGAACTCGCCGAGCCAATCGACGATACCACATCGGGACCTCCCTGCCGTCTCAGGTAGCGCTCAACACGTGCTCGACCGCGGTCAGGAACGACTGCCACTGATTTTGCGACTTCGCGAACTGCTTTTTGCCCAGTGCCGTGAGCTCGTAGATCTTGGCGCGCTTTCCTTCGGCGGAAATGCCCCACGTCGCCTCGATGCAGCCGGCGTCCTCGAGGCGATAGAGCGCGGGATAGAGCGACCCCTGTCCGACGTCGAGCGCGTCCTGTGACAGTTGCCGGATGCGCTTGGAGATCCCCCACCCGTGGAGCGGTCCGAGGGTGAGCGTCTTGAGCACGAGCAGATCGAGCGTGCCCTGGAGGAGGTCGGTTTGTTGGGTCATTTCGTCGCGAAGGGGCCATGCCTCGACATTCGACAACATAATCGGACCCGTGTTGTCGGATGTCAAGGGTAGACACGCCGAGATGTCAGACCGGCGTCGGGCTGACTTCGGGGTGGGTGGCTGCTGCGGGGGCGCCGGCCCGTCTTGACCTCAAACACCGCCGCGCACTGCACACATTCGCCGTCAGGCAAGTTGCGGAGTCGCACATCGGGGATCTCACGTGCATTTTTCGCCGATGCCGATTTCCCCCACGCTGTCACTGTTCCGCAACTCGATCATACTGTTGGCGTACGCCGCGGCCTCCGCGGCCGCACAGTCGTCCGCGGCCCCGTCGCCCAACGTGGCGCGCTCCGGCACCGCGACGTTCGTCGAACATCCGCCGGTCGTCGACGGCCGCCTCGACGACGAAGTCTGGCGCGGCGCGCCGGTCTTCGACGGGTTCGTGCAGCGCGAGCTGCACGAGGGCGATCAGGTCAGCGAGCGCACCGAGGTGCGGATCCTCACCGACGGCGAAGCGCTGTACGTGGGCGCCTGGCTGTTCGACCGCGACACGACCGGCATCGTCCCCGGCGAAAAGATCCGCGACGTCCAGCTCGACAACAGCGACTATTTCGCGATCATCCTCGATACCTATCTCGACCGGCAGAACGGATTCGTCTTCGCGACCACGCCCGCCGGGGTGGAATACGACGGCCAGGTCGCGAAGGAAGGCGAAGGCGGCGGCATCAGCGTCACCGGCCAATCGCGCGCCCAGTCCGGGTCGATGGGTGGCTTCAACCTGAACTGGGATGGAAGCTGGACGGTGCGCACGTCGAACGACTCCGCTGGCTGGTACGCCGAGTTCCGCATTCCGTTCTCGACGTTGCGCTACGGTTCGGGCGGGGGCCCGACGCAGTCGTGGGGCCTCAACCTGTCGCGCGGAATCCGGCGAAAGGGAGAGGACGCATACTGGGCGTTCATTCCACGACAGTTCAACCTCTATCGGCTGTCGCGCGCCGGGACGCTCGAGGGTCTCAAGCTCCCGACCCAGCGCCTCGCCACGGTCACGCCGTACGTGCTCGGCGGCACCCGCCGCGACTTTGCGGTCGATCCCCGGATGCGCCGCACGACCGAGGTTGGCGGCGACGCGAAGTACGGACTCACGCCGAGTCTCACGCTCGATCTCACGTACAACACCGACTTCGCGCAGGTGGAAGTCGACGAGCAGCGCACGAACCTCACGCGTTTCTCACTGTTCTTTCCCGAGAAGCGTCCGTTCTTTCTCGAGAACGCGGGGTTGTTCTCCGCCGGCACGCCGCAGGCGGTTGATCTGTTCTTCACGCGGCGCATCGGGATCGACACCGCCGGCACGCCCGTTCCGATCCGCGGCGGCGGGCGGCTCACCGGCCGCGCGATGGGGCTCAACGTCGGCGCGCTCGAGATCGTGACCGACGGCTTGGCCGGAGGCCAGCCCGCCAACAGCTATTCCGTGGTGCGCGCCGTGCGCGAGTTGCCGTCGCACTCGCGAATCGGCGTGCTCGCCGTCGAGCGGCTGGCCACGCGCGATTCGCGCGATCGGAATGGAACGTACGGGTTCGACGGACGGCTCGGCGCCAGCGACGCGTGGACGTTCGACTGGTGGGGCGCGCGAACCGTCACGCCGAGCAAGAGCGGCGACGACCTCGGCTACAGCGTGCGCGGCGCGTACACCACGTCGAGCTGGAACAACAGCGCGCGCGTCGTGGCGGTGGGGAGCAACTTCAATCCAGAGGTCGGCTTCCTGAATCGCACGGGTGGGTACCGGTACTACGAGCTCTCGGTGATGCACTTCGTGCGGCCCGGGTGGAAGTGGCTCAAGGACTGGGATCCGCACTCGAGCTATCGGGGGTACTACAACCTGGACGGCTCCTGGCTGAACGCGCAGTTCCACTTCGACCTCACGGAGCTCGAGTTCGCGAGCGGCGGAAAGTTCGGGCCCGAGCTCAACGTCTTCCACGAGGGCCTCAAGGCGCCGTTCGAGATCGGCCCCAACGTGACCCTGCCCGTGGGCTCGTACGACTACGCGGTCGTCGGACTCGACTGGTCGACGAACCCCAGCGCTCCTTTCTCGTTCGTGCTCCGCGGCGATTTCGGGCCATTCTATGACGGCATGCGCAACGGTGGCAACGTCGCGTTCACATACCGCGAGGGCGCCACGCTCTCGTCGTCGTTCATCTTCGACTACAACGACGTGCGGCTCAACGAGGGATCGTTCATCCGCCAGCTGATCGGGACGCGCGTGGCGTATTTCTTCACACCGCGCGTGTTCGCGCAGACGCTGGTGCAGTACAACAACCAGCAGCGCGTGTGGACGGCGAACGCACGATTCGGTTGGCTCGGCACGGCAGGCACCGGTCTTTTCGTCGTCTTCAACGATGGCGAAGAGGCCGACGGGTACTTCCGCTGGACGCGGCCGCAGACGCGATCACTCATCGTGAAGTTCACGCGGCAATTGGGAACGGGCGGCTGAACGGTCCTGCTGGCAAGCGGCCGTAGTCACCGGCCGCGCCGGGGCTCGCGGGAATCCGGTCGTCATGTCATGTTGAGCGCCACCACACCGGCCAGGCGAACATCGCGTGCTGTTCCGGCGCATTCTCCCGCTGCTGCTGCTCGCGCGACTTGCCGCCGCGCAGGTTACGGACACGACGCGTGCCGGTCCGGGCACGCGGGTCAGCGGCGTGGTGTACGACAGCATCGCCCAGGCGCCGCTCGCCGGCGCGATCGTGCAACTCGTCGCCGCGGACGATCCGGCGAGCTTCAGCCGCACGACTAGCTCCGACTCGCGCGGCCGGTTCGCGTTCGACGGAGTGCCGGACGGCCGCTACACGCTCGGCTTCTTTCACCCGATGCTGGATTCGCTCGGCATCGAGTCGCCGGAACGCGACGTGGTGGTTCGCGACGGCCGCTCGGTGCAAGCCGATCTCGCGATTCCATCGGCCGAGCGCCTTCAAGTCGCGATCTGCGGCGCGGGCACGCTGAATGGCGTCGTCATCGGATATGTCCGCGATGCCCTGAGCCGCGCGCCCGTAGCCGGCGCAACCGTGAGCGTGACGTGGGTCGAGCTGGTGATCAACCCGCGAAGACTCGAGCGTCGCACGCCGCGTCTGGTCGCCACAACGAGCGAGAGAGGTTGGTTCGCGCTGTGCGGCACGCCGAGACCGGGCACGATCGCGATCATCGCCGGTCTGGGCGCCGACAGCACGGATCTGATCGAAGTGGAGATGCCCGCCGAGGGCTTCATGCGTCGCGAGCTCTATCTCGGTCCGGCGCGGTGGGTCGCTGGTGCGGACAGCGCGCCGGCCGGAGACACGCTCCTGCGTCCGCCGCGTCTGCTGCATACCGGCGACGGCAGGCTGAGTGGCACGGTTGTCAACGCGGTCGATGGTCAGCCGATCGCCGGCGCGAGCGTCGGAATCGCCAACGGTCCGCAAGCGCGGGCCAACGAGCGCGGTGAGTGGACGATTGCGGACGCGCCGGCGGGTACGCGGGTGCTCGAGGTGCGCGGCGTCGGTTTCTACCCGGTGCGGCTTCCGGTGCACGTGCTCGACGACGCGGCGCCGGTGCGAGTGGCGCTGTCGACGACCCAATCCGTGCTCGACACGGTGAAGGTCACCGCCACTCGGATGATGGACCGTGAGCGGGCCGGCTTCGAGGATCGACGCCGGCGCGGCCAAGGCCACTATCTGACGGCCGATGACGTGGCACGGCGCCAGGCCATCGTCACCTCGGATCTCTTTCGTGTGATGCCCGGCATCCGCGTCGATAGCCGAGCCAACGTCATGGTGCGCGGAGGCGTAGGTTGGTGTGCACCTTCTTTCTTCCTCGATGGCCACTATATGGAGCAGCTCAGCGCCGGCGATATCGATGCGTGGGTCCGCCCGGATGAAATCATCGGCGTGGAGGTCTACACGGACGTTTCAGCGCCGGCCGAATTTCAACCTCGCGCGAACGACTGCGGAAGCATCGTGGTCTGGACCAATCTCGACGACGCGGGCAAACAGCCTCTATCGAAGAAACGACTCCTCGTCGGCCTGGCCGTGACCATGCTCGGCGTGCTGGTCGCGGTGCTGATGGGCCGACGATGAATACCCGAACCGCGTTGCCGCGTGCGCGGTTTGCCAGCCTGCCGACTCCCGGCGCGGCCGGGTATCTTCCGCGCTGCACATTCCGCCGGATTGGCCGCACTCGCAATTGTCCAAGCAATGAAGCATGGACGCTGAACAGCTCTTTCAAGAGCATCTGCAGGTAATCGATCACATCGCGCAGTCGATCTGCCGCCGGAACGGGGTCCGCGAGCACGAAGCCGAGGACTTCACTTCGGACATGCGGCTCAAGCTGTGTGAGAACGACTTTGCCGTCATCCGGAAGTTCCAGGGAAGGAGCAGCTTCACCACGTATCTGACGGTGGTGATCAGCAAGGCATTCCTGGACCACCGGCGTCGTATCTGGGGGAAATGGACTCCGTCGTCGCGGGCCAAGCACCTTGGGACCGTGGCGATCCTGCTCGAGAAGCTGGTCTACCGAGACGGCGTCACGTTCGACGCCGCGTGCCGCGCGCTCGAGCAAAAGCACGGTCTGACGATGGACCGTCGGAAGCTGCAGGCAATGCTGGCCGAGCTCCCGCGGCGATCGCCCCGTCGGTTCGAGGGCAGTGAGGAGTTGGACGCCTTGCCATCCACCGAGCGTGCCGACGCGCAGGCGCTGGCCGACGAGCGGTACGAGCGTCTGGCGATCGCGGAGCAGGCCCTCGGCCAGGCACTCCAGAAACTCTCCGACGAGGATCGGGCAATCATACGGATGGCCTACTTCGAGGGGCTGTCCGTGGCCGAGATCGCCCGCGGGCTCGGCGTGGACCAGATGCGGTTGTATCCTCGAATCAGGCAGTTACTCGCCTCGCTTCGTAAGACCTTGGTGGGGCAGGGGATATCCGCGGCCTTTCTCGAGGATCCGGCGTCCGGCTGACGCCGTTTGGCGGGTGGACAGGGAAAAGGTAGAAAGTCAATCCGTCCATACTTAGGATGGCACACCAGAAGTCCTTTGGCGGAGGTTCAAATCCCGTGGAGTCCGAGATGAATTCGAGCGAATCGAACGTAGATCTCGAGCTCATAGCAGCTTTCATCGACGGCCGTTTGGCCGGAGAAGACCGCGCCCGAGCGATGAAGCTGCTGGCGGATTCAGATGAGGCTCTGGAGCTTTACGCGCACGCGCTACGACAGCAGCAGTCCGCGTCCGACGCGCCAGTCGTCCCGATCGCATCGCGCCGACGCTGGCGGCAGTGGAAGGTCGTGGTTCCAATCGCCGCGGCAGCGGGGCTCGCCCTGGCGGTCATACCAACGCTGTCCCATCGCGGGCCGTCCAGCGCCACCGCGAGGGAGTACGCCGTGGAGCTTGGGCACGATCCCCACTTTACCAGCGGCCTGAGTGACGGCTGGGACCAGCGACGTTGGGCGGCCACGCGGGGCGCTGGCTCGCTCGGCCAACCGAGCGCCACCCGCCAGGCCCAGGGCGCCGCGGAGTCGGCGCTCGCGTTCCGACTCGGTGTGCGGACGCTCGACCTTCAGGTGGCCCTCCAACGGGGAGACACCGCGGCAGCCGGCCGCGTGATCGGCGAGATTCTGGAAACTCTCAATTCGGTCCCGCTCTCGGCGTCAATCGCCGAGCGGTACGCCACGCTGAAATCCGGACTTGCGTCCGATACTCGCGCCCAGGCCATCGATCGTGCCGCCGACAACGAGGGGAAGCTGCGCGATCATCTCGGCTCGGCGTCGTTTGGGTTTGGGCAATGGGTCGGGGCAGCGGCGTTGGCCGCGCGCACGCACGACGCATCGTTCTTCCAATCCAGTTACGGAAGGCGCGTCACCCAGTCGACGGACAGCCTCTCTGCGGACGACCGGCAGGCGCTACAGTCGATCGACGCTCGCGTGAAGCAAGGCCTGAATGATCAAGTCCTCGACGACGTGCGTGATTTGCTACAAGGCATCATTCGGCGTCGCGGTAGCTGAGAGACCAAGAGATCCCCACCAAACGGTGGCGTGAATCGCCAGAACGACGCTCCACAATAGAAGCCGGGCCCAAAGCCATGAGTTGCATCCATGACTTTGGGCCCGGCGGCTCGTTTTGCGAGCTCGAGTCGATTAGACCACTGTCGCAAGCTGCGCCACGTCGAGTCGGCCGCACCCAACGCCGAGATTCCACTTGCCGTTGGCCGGCGCGAGTGCTTTCAGCTCTTTGGGACAGTCGCCGACCAGCGTGGCGTCTGCGGAATTGCCCAGGGCGGCCCTGATTTGATCGGGCTTCCAGCTCGGTCGGGCACGGATCGCGAGCCACGCCGCGGCCGACACCAGCGCGGTTGCGAACGACGTCCCTTGTTGCAGGCCAAACGCGCCGTCCGCCGCAACGGTCGGAATGTCCTCGCCGGGAGCGGCGATCCAGATGTGCTCGCCGACGGCCGATCCGGGCAGGCGCCGGTCGTGATGGTCGGTTGCGCCCACTGCGACAACACGCTTGAACGCTGCGGGATAGGAGACGACGTAGTTCGGCTCCTCGTACTCGCCCATTGCCGCCACGACAACGATGCCTTTGTCGAGGCAAGCGTCGATCGCGTCCTCGAGGCGTTGGCCTTGTTTCTCCCAGCCGATGCTCCGCTGGTGCCAGCCAATGCTGAGGTTGAGCACTCGTGCGTTCGACGACGCGACCCTCGCCAGCGCTTCGAGGATGAGGCTCGTGTCTATCCCCGCTGTCGTTGCCACATTGTAGACATGCACCTTCTTCACGGGACAGGCGTTGGCGATCACACCCGACACCTCCGCCGCGTGTACGGCTGACGACGACTCATTGCGTCGCGCGAATCCTTCCTCGACAACAGCCTGAATGCACGGATGATCGAGCAGACCGTAGCCGACGTCGATCACGGCGATCGGTCCCGGGTCCGGGTCGCCGCGTGCATCGAGAATGTCGCGCCCTTTCTTGAAGCCGCACTTGTCGAGGGCCCAGTTGGCATCGGGGAACTGGGCGCCGTCCCGGCCCGGCGCGCCTGCTGTCGCGACTTCGCTCGCGCCCCTTTCGGCCACGGCCCTGAGGAATTCCGGTGTCGCGCGTTCGTCGGGCGAAGCGACGCCCGACGTGAGTGCATACTGGTCGGTCTGGATTGACATACGGTCCGCCTAGGGGAAAGTGCCGGTGATGGTGCCGCCCATGCAGTCTTCGTCACCGAACGGCTGGTCCGGCTTTGCACGGGGGAATGGAAGTTCGGCGCCTGCCAACGCTGCCTCGTACGAGTTCCCATTGCCCGGCTGCAGCAACCGATAGAGCCACTTGAAATCGAGATCGTGCTCGACCACGGTGCGAATCGGGTATTCGTCCCACTCCATGGGGTTGTTCGAGCAGAGATTCGCGACCTTGATCGCGATGACTGACCGTCCGTCGATATCCCTCGGCTTCAGTGGAATCTGCAGAGGGGGTGTGCCGTCGAAGTTCGAGATCGTGACCGTGAGGCCATCGGCGTCGACCGTCCGGTGCCAGAGCGTGAAGCCGGCGAACTGGCCGCTGTATGTCGGGCTGCTCGAATCTGACTGCAACACAGACGAGAATTGCCACGTCTTTCCTTTTCGATCAGACACGATTTTTCCGCCACTGATAATCGTCCGCATGAGAAGGTCGCGCGGCGGGCGCTCGGCAAATAGTCCCCGCACGGGCTTCAGCACGCCGGCGAAGTCGTTGAAGCGCGGGACGCCGATATCGAGCGTCATCGGGCGCTCGTCCGGCTCGAGGCCGAAGTCGAGCTGCTGACCACTGAAGCGATGAATGATCTCGTTGGGCGGGCTTCCTGACCCATTGTCCAGCTTTCCTGGAGACGGGAGCCTCATACCATCGACATTGAGGTTCGCCAGATCGAACCGGATATAGCCGACGTGAGGTTCGCCATCCTCTCCGTCCGGGTGCTGCGGCGGCGCGTCTTTCCGAGCGTCCGGCATCAGGATCGCTACCTTCTGGTCCCGCGGATCGCGCATGTAGAGACACAATCCGGCGAACTCCACCAGCAGCTCAAAGGACATCTTTCCTCCTTCGTTGGAGATACCTTCGCTAGGGCCCCGTATAGATGAATGCCGCCCACACACGTGGCGCGCTTCGCTTGATCGCAGCGCGCTGCGCCGATTGAAGCGCTTCGGCGGCGGGTCTGCCACCCACGAGCTGATGGTGAAAGTCGACGAGCAATTCCGAGATGGCTGCGTCGCTCACGTCCCACAACGTGCTGATCGTCGCTGGTACCCCGGCGCGCAGGAAGCTGTACGCCAAGCCCGCGATAGCGCCCGTATGACTTGGTCGAGGATTCAGCGTGCTGCACGCCGACAATACCACCAGCTGGAGGTTAGACGGATGCAGATTCCCGATTTCTCGAGCTCGCAGTAGTCCGTCGTCCGGGCCGCCAGTCTTGGTGCTCGCGAGCGCCAGGTAGGAAAGCTCGGGTTGGTCGCTGTTGATGATTGCGTGGCCGGCAAAGTGAAACACGGAGCTCGTGGCCAGAAGCGCGATCACCGAGTCTCGCCGCGCCTGTGGCCCTTTCAACAGCTGGGGCGAGCGGTACTGGCTGGCCACGCGCTGTGCTTCGTCCAGAGCACCGGGAAGAGGCGCGAGCCGCGCGCTCGACGCCGTGTCGAGCAGCGGGTCGCCGACGACCAGCGCGCGACCTGCAATAGACCGCGTCCCGCGCCGGGTCAGCGCCGCCATGAGGAACGCGGCGCTGGGCGCCGTGCGCACCTCGAAGGTCTCGACGAGATACTTTTTCCTGGATGTGTCCCGCAACGCGACGAACGGCAAACGGGACAACTCGCGGTCGGGGATCACCGAGAGCTTCGGGAAGCGCCGGGAATCGATGTTCAACGGGCGAACCAGCAGGTCGAAGAGCCGGGTGCTGGCACTCACGGAATCCGTCGACGTGCTCTCCATCTCGTCGATGGTCTGGTCGACGAGCGCCGCGACCGAATCCCGCGCGATGCGCTGCACCTTCGCCGACCACCCATCCCTCGACACGGTCCAGGCGACCAGCTGGTCCTTCAGCACGGCATACTCCACGACCACCATGTCCGGCGGCAGGAGAGGACGAATTCGATCCAGACTTGGTGGCTCGGCCGCCGCCATCGACGCCGCGCTGCGAGTCGGTTGGCCGGACCACGCCGTGAGCCGTTCGCGCTCGAGATAGGTGAACGCGGAGTCGGAGCGATCGCCCGCCAGCTGCAGGCCCATCATCATGTCGAAGAGGTTCTCCACCGTCTCAGAGAACGTGGCCCGATCTTCCAGGCTCCTGAACGAACGACTCTGTCGCTCGATGGCGGCTATGGCTCGCGCGAGCGTTCGGCGCGCGTCGTCGCGGTCGCCGGCTGCTTCGGCGGCAATCGACATCTCGTAGAGTGCTTGCGCAACATGCCCATTCAACTTCTGTTCGGCCAATGCTGCGGCGACGGCAGCGAGCGTATCGCGCGCACGACGCGGGTCTTCTCGGCGCGTGATTTGGGCCGATACTAACTGCACGTCCGCGCGAACGCGGTTGCGAACGGTTCCCGCGGCGACACTGTCGACCCAGCGGCTCGCCTCCTTCAATTCCTGACGAGCCGGCGCAAGCCGGCCCAGCATCATGAGCTCGCGCGCATCCGCCCTGTAGGCCCACGCACGCACCTGTGGGTTGCCGACGCCAGGTGCCACGTCGAGCACCTCCTGCATGATGGCGAGCGCGGCGTACCCCAGGCCTTCGCGCCTCGCGACCGACGCGACGTTGGTCAGGTGGTTGTTGAGGTAATTGGATCTGCGAAAAGGCGAGAGACGCTTCAGGCCGGGGTAGGCCTCATCGCGGCCCGGCGCGGACTGGCCGGCCAGGTCGAGGACCTCGGTGAGCAGGTAGGAGATCGCCGCGCTGTTTTCCGGCTCGCGCGCGCGGGCGAGGGTGTCTCTCGCCGCGCGATACAGGCGAATCGCGTCATCATAGTTGCCGCGCCGAAGCTGGCTGACGCCCTCTCCCCACACGACTTTTCCCCGCAGCGCGGGTTCCTGCGGCGTGGCTTCGGCCAACACGCGCTCGAACCGCTGGTCGGCGCTCGGGTACTTGCCTCGATAGACGTCCGACACGGCGTGGAAGTAAGCGGCCCACCGCGCGGCTGGCGATCCGAGGCGACGCAGATCCCGCTCGGCTCGCGTGATGCACGGGGCGGCCGAGTCGGGTGAGCCCTTCGAGATCAGCGCAATCCCGTTGGCAAGGTCGATGTGCGCGCTCGCCAATGCCACTGACCGGCTCGCGTCGCCGGCGGCCCCGTCGATCGCGTCGACGGCGAGCGAAACCCCGCGGTCGAGATGGAGCGTGTCGAACGCGCGCGCGATGTCGCGCGCCATCGTGAGCGCGCCCGTCGCGCCTGTCCTGTCGCCTGAGCGGATCGCCATCCCCCATTCCCGCAGGATCGCGAACGCGGAGTCGCGCGCGTCCTGCGGCGCGTGTCCCACGAGCGCGACGATCCTGGCGGGCGCCGCGCCGCTATCGGCGGGCGACAGTTCTCGAAACTCGCGCCACGGGTCGCTCGCACTCGGCGTGAGCCGAGCGAGGTGCTCCTCGGCTTCCGACTTCCATCGATTGTCCTGCTCGACGGCGATGTAGCGCGACCAGGCATGCCTCGCGCTCGCGATCATGTACAGGCGCTCGAGAATCAACGCGCGGTTGAACAGAGCAGCGGTCAGTGCGGAATCGCACTCGAGCGCGCGCTCGACCGCGTCGAGAGCGCGGAGCATCGACTCGAGTCGCTGGTCGCGTTGGCCAAGCTCGAGATACGCGACGGCGAGATCATTCAGTATTTCGGGATCTTGCGGAGCCGCACGTCGCGCTCGCTCGAGCAAAGCGACGGCGCGGCTGATTCCGTTCGGCGACGCTGTCCCGGTCCTGAGCTCGACGAGTGCCGACGCGCGCAGGTACGGCGGCGCCGAATCCCGGCCAGCAACGCGGTGCAGGTCACTGGCGAGGGTCGAGATGCGGTCGAACGATCGCGTATCCTGTACCAACGGCTCGTCGCATCGGGCGCGAACGACCACCAGCGTGGTATCCACGGGGACACAGGTGTGCCATGCGGTCTGACGCGCCAGCCGCCCAGCCGTGAAGCGGTCGGCGAGCAGCAGGTCCAATGAACGTTGCGCGAGCTGCACGTCGGGCTCGGCGCGACGGCAGCCGGAGATCGCGAGCAGCAGCAGCGCCGCGAACGTCAACCAGCCGTGTCCTCTACCCCGGCCGCACAGCGATTCAGTCATGCTCAACACTGGAAGCCGATCGATGGTCGTGATGGTGCGAGCGATCCGCGTGAACCCGAAGATCCATGTTTCCGGAAGTCGAATGCAGTCTGAGGAACCTCGACGCGTGGGCACTGTTGAACTCGAGCCGTCGTCGAGCCGGTTAACGTACGCCGGCAAATTGGCACTCAGCCAGTGGCGTGATGGCGAAGATGAACGGCGAGCTCACGATACCAATCGGTGGAGGCGCCGCCGCACGCGCTCCGGTCGTCCCATGTCCCGTGTGGGCCGGATCATCAAAGAAGTTGTACGGGCCGTCCGTCTAATGGAACAAGTTCTCGTCACGCGCCAGAACCCACGGCCACGACGCGCGGGGTGCGCGATGCCTTGGAATGATCCGACCATTGATCTCGAGTTCGTGGCAGCCTTCATCGACGGCCGTTTGTCGGCCGGCGAGCGGACGCGCGCCATGGGGTTGCTCGCCGAGTCGGACGAAGCGCTCGAGCTGTTTGGGACGGCCTTCCGTGTGTGCCGGGCGAGGTCGGGGCGCACCATCGTGCCGATTTCAGCCGCGAGACTCTGGAAGCAGGCGAGCACGGCGTGGCCCTCCGCCGCTACGGCCGTGCTCGCTGTCGTCATGCTGTCGAGGTCAAACGGCAGCCGCCCCGAGCCGGGCGGAGCCCTTCAGTACGCCACCGCACTGGCGCGGAACGCTACGTTCACCGGCAATTCCGCCGGCGACGCGGGCGCGAACTGGCAGCAACGACGCTGGTCAGTCACTCGCGGAGGTCCGCAGCCCGAGACGGTTCGCGTTGCGTCGGGGCGCGGCAGTTCGGAGATCAGGTACGCGTTCCGGCTCGGCGTGCGCTCGGTAGATCTTCAAGTAGCGCTCGGCCGGCGGGATACCGCGCTCGCCCGCAACTTGGTGAGCGAAGTCATCGATGAGCTGACCGCGGTCGGCCTCTCGGAAACAGTTGTCCTGCAATACACGGAACTCCGCTCGCGATTGTCGACCGATGCCATCGGGCGATCAGTTGAACGTGCCTCGAGCGCCGAGGGTAGTCTTCGCGTCTTCCTCGACTCTTCCTCGTTCGCGTTTGGGCAATGGGTCGCGGCGGCGGAGTTGGCGGCGCGGACGCACAATCCATCGTTCTTTCAATCGAGTCCTGGTGCTCGCTTCGTGTGGCCGCCGGACGCGGCAGGCGGCGTCACCGCCGCAGAAGCCGAGGTGCTCCGGTCCATCGATGACGGTTTGAAGCATGGGCCAAGCGATCAGGCGCTCGAAAAGGTGCACGCGGCACTGCTGGCGATCCTCCAACTTCGCGGTGGGTGAGCGCCCGACTCGTTCGCGCCGCGGCGCCCGCCGCTGTGGAGGCAGCGCAACAGAAATCCTCAGGCACGTCCGTCTATTCGATATGGGCAATGAACCCGCACTCGACCATAGGCGGGCTGTATGATGAGCAGTCGTTTCGAGCATCTGGCAAAAAGCCTGAGCGGGACGTACCGGCTGAAATCCACGCTCGGCTCCGGCGGCGCGTCGCACGTCTTCGTGGCGGACGAGTTGAAGACCGGACGAACCGTCGCCATCAAAGTCCTCCGCGAAGAGCTGGCCGCTTCGGTCTCCGCCCAGCGGTTCTTGCGAGAGATCAGCATCGCCGCGCAATTGGAACACCCGAACATCGTTCCTGTGTGCGGCTCGGGCACCGTAGACGGGCTGCCGTACTACGTCATGCCGTTCCTCGAGGGGCACTCACTGAGGATACGCCTCAACCGCGTGGGCCGTCTGCCGCTCGACGAGGTCCTCGACATCTGCGAGGAAGTCGGTGCCGCGCTCGACTACGCGCACCGGCGGCGGGTGATTCACCGCGACATCAAGCCCGAGAACGTCTTGCTTCACGCGGGACACGCATTGGTGCTCGACTTCGGAATCGCGCTGGCGCTCGACGCCGCCGAATACTCGCGCCATACGCTGCCGGGCTCGGTGCCGGGTACGCCCGAGTACATGAGTCCTGAGCAGGCACAGGGCGACGTGCCGATCGACGGGCGGAGCGATGTCTACAGCCTCGCGTGCATGGCGTACGAGATGATCAGCGGTAACCCGCCGTTCAGCGGCGGCCCCAGCCTCGTCTACATGCGCCACATCTCCGCTGAACCGCTCCCGCTCTGCTGCCGGATGCCAAACGTGCCGCACGGACTCTCGGCGGCGGTGGCGCGCGCGCTCTCCAAGGAGCCCGCTCACCGTTTCGCCACGCCTGGGGCATTTGTCGCCGCGATGCGCGCGGGATCTGACGGTCCGCACGTACGCCGCGCCACCACCAGTGGCATCATTCGTTCGGCCGCGGAACGGCCTGTGTACACGGTTCCCGAACGGCGGCAGACGGCGTCGTGCGTTTCAGCCGACCGGGGCGAGCGAAGCTCGAGCAACGGCGAGCGCCAACTCACGACCTCGCTCGGTCTCTCGGTGGCGATCATGGCATTGCTCTCCGCGTCCGAGCGCCTTCCGCACAGCGTTGGGCGCGCACTCGCTCTTGTTTCGCTCATCGCCGTCGTCGGCTCGCTGCTGCTCGCCCTGCGGCGGAAGAATCGCGACGATTGGCTGACTCGCGTCTCGAGCATCCATCCCCGACGGCTCACCTGGGACTCGCGGTTCCTGCTCGGCGTGAGCGTGGTGGTCGCGATTCCCGTTCTCAGTGTCGTCGGCGCGTTCGCGTCGGCGCGAACGTTCGGATTGGCCGCTGTCGTATTGCAGTCGCTGATCACGCACTAGGCCACCTTGCCCGTGTGTCATTAGTACACCCATAAGAGAATTCCCGCTTGCGATTTGAAGCCGACGAGCCCACAGTGAAAGGGATCGCGGGTTCAAGCCGCGAGCGCGACACATTGCCCGAGGTTGTCATGCGTACCCGTGCGTTTTTCATGATCGCTCTGCTCGCGCTGTCGTCCGTCGCGAGTGCGCAGATTCGAATCCCGCGGGCCGGCCGGCGTCCCACGCCGCCGCCGGCGGAGCTTCCGCCGCGGCCAGGTAACGTGGCGCGTGCGGTGGCGATCCAGCGATCGCACTGGTCGGTCGAGGGCTATTCGATGGTCAGCGCGTTCCAGGTGCCGAGTCCCAGCGGAGGCGTGACGGCGTACACCAGCCTGGGCACGGGCACGCGAGGGTCGTACCGCGTGACCAATCATGTTTCCGCAACGGTCGACATGACGGCGTCGATGCTGGGAAGTCCGACGATCACCGAGACGGCGGAGCTGGGAACACGCTACGCGCCGATGATGTGGGACCACGCGCTTCGCCCGTACTTCGACCTGCGCGCGGGCTTCATTCACATGTATGACCAGTTCGGCGGCCTGTTCGACAATGGCGGGCAGACACTCGGGCGTGGCGCGCGCTACAGCCGGGGCTTCGGCGGCGTTACGGGCACGGGCTTCGAGTATTCGCTCACGCGCTCGCTCGCGCTCACGACCGGCGTGTCCCTCATGCGTAGTCGCTTGACGAGTTATCGAATCGCACCGGGGAGTATCCCAAACGGCACTGATTTCTGGCTCACGACGTTCCGCTACTCGCTCGGATTCAGGTTCAATCCGGTGCGGCTGCTGAACCTCAGCCAGAACCCTAGACAGTAGACCTGCAGAACGCTGAACACCGGCCCGCGAAGGCGGCATGCTGGACCAGGGCAGTCCAAGCTCGCGCACGACTGGACGCGTCATCCACTGGGCGGCCCGCTACGACGCGCTCGTCTGGCTGCTCACGCTCGGCAGGGAGCGTCGATTTCGCGAGAAGCTGATCGAGCAGGCTCGTCTCGAGGCCGGTGAGACCGTGCTCGACGCAGGCTGCGGGACCGGCTCGCTCGCGATCGTTGCCAAGCATCGTGTGGGCCCGAGCGGCAGCGTGTCCGGCATCGACCCGTCGCCCGAGATGATCGCGAGAGCGACGGTCAAGGCCCGGCGCGCCGGAGTCGAGGTCGACTTCCGAACCGGCGTCGTCGAGGCGCTTCAGTTTCCCGACGCGCAGTTCGACGTCGTACTGAGCACCTTGATGATGCATCATCTGCCGCGTGCGGCGCGCGAATCGTGCGCGCGCGAGATGAGCCGCGTGCTCAAGCCAGGCGGCCGCGCGCTCGTCGTCGACTTTGGCGCGAGGCCAAGCGGGAAGAAGAGTTTCATCGGCCACATCCATCGCCGCGGGCACGTCAAGCTCGATGCCGTCGTGGGCGTGTTGACCGATGCCGGACTGAATGTCGTCGAGAGCGGCGCGGTGGGGACGAGAAATCTCTACTTCGCGCTCGCGACGGCGTCTTAGACTTCGAGATCGGAGCGCGCCTACCGCCCCGTCTCGACCAGCCGAACCGCCCGCTCCAGCACTTCGTCCTTTCCCGCGCGGATCCCGGCGATCGTCGGCCGGACCTGTACGTCCGGCGTGATACCGACCCGCTGCAACTGCCGCCCGTCCGCATGCCGCACGTCGTGCCCCGTGAAGGCGGCGATCAGATTGCCCGGAAGCACGACGACCGTGACGTCGCCGTTCGCGCCCATCGTCGGCGAGCCGACGAACTTGGTGCCGTTTGCTGCCTCGAAGAAGAGCGCTGTGTGTTCGGCCTGGCTGATCGTGCGTTCATCTACGAGCATCACCGTCTTGCCGTGGTAGCGCGGCTTGGTGGTGCGCGGGAGCAGCTGAACGAAGGCGTGAGTGTTCCATTCGGTGCTGTCAGGCGACATCACGAGCGGGCGCTGAAAGCGCGCGCCGACCACGTCCTCGCGGTCGGTCAGCCGAGGGGCGATGGACCAGGCCGTGCCCTGCGGATAACTCCGGTTGTCGAAGATGATCGCTTTCGTGTTCTTCAATGCATCGAACATGCTGTCGACCTGTGGAACCGTCAGCCGCTCGAGGTCGACGTAGCCGATGTTCCCGGACAGCACCTTCCACGTGGGACCGGGCCGCGTCCAGCGCATCGACTGATAGAACGACATACGGCGCGGCACCTTGACCTCGCGCTCGCGCCCGTCGGGGCCGATGACGCCCAGCGCCGCGGTCGAGTTGCTGGCGCCGTTGAGAATGCGTTGTGACACCTTGGCGTCGAGTGCCTGCGGCGTCGAAGACGCGAGGTACGGCGCCAAGTGCGCGCGCCGCGCCGTCACTGCCTCGCCGTCGACACGAACGACGACGTCGCCGAGACGTACGCCCGACGCGCGCACCGCGCTGTCGCCATCGACCTCGGTGACGACGACCTTGCCCTCGACGTAGCGGACCTTGAGTCCCGGGGGCGCGATGCCGAAATAGGTCGGCAGCGTCGTGCCTTGCACGGTGCCGTGCGAGTCATGAATCCTGCTCACCAACTCGGCGGTTGCCAGCGCGTACTGCAACGAGTCGCGCGCGTTCTCGAATTTCGGAATCGCCCACGCGAGCACGGCGTTCCAGTCCTCGCCCATCAACGACTTGTATGGATAGAAGTAGTTGATCGCATTCCAGTACCGGAACGCGCCGAGCAGGCGGTACTCGAGGCTGGGATTGCGCATCTCCGCGTACGCGCGCTCGGGCGGCGGCGTGAATGCCTTTGTCTCGGTGGCACGCTCGGGCTGTCGCGCGGGCCGATGCACGAGCTGCAGACCCAGGTCGAGCGCGGCATCTCCGCCCCCGCGCGTCGCCACGGCGGTGTCCGCTCGAGCGCCGAGCGTGCCATCCTGCGCCACCAGGTCACCTGTCCGCAACGACACGACCACGCTGTCGGTCAAACGCATCTGCCAGCTGTTGCCGAGCCGAGGCAACTCACGGCTCGAGCCATCCATTACGATCGACCCGCTCCCGGACTGCTGCAGGGCGAGCGCGATACTCGGCACGTCGGACTCGCGGTCGGCCACGAACACGACGCGACGCTCCGGACTGTTCGGCAGCGGCTCGAACGCGTCACCGGCAACGATGCTGAACCCCGCCCAGTAGCCACCCGATGTCCCACCGACCTGGGTGGGAAAACCGGAATACATCCTGGTGCGAAAGCTCGGCGACGCGATCGCTCGAGGCGCGAGCAACCCGTTGAGACCCGCGACGGAGAAGAGATAGCCGAAACTTCCGGACTCGACGTTGCTGCCGCCGGCGCGCAGGTCGAAGACGATGCGACGCGAGCGTTCGATATCAGCCTGGCCGCGCTGGAGCTCCGCGAGGAGTGCCGGATAATCCGATGGATCGCCGAGAGTCACGACGAGCGTGCTATCGGCCTGCCAATCGAAGCGCGTCTTCTTCGCCGATGCGAGCCGCGCTTCGGGCGCGGCTGGATGGACGACGTGTGTGAGCGGATCGCCCAACGCGGCGAGCATCGTGTCGACCGCGGCGACGAACTCGGCGCGGCTGGTCGCGGCGCGCACCCGCGGGATGGCGGCGACCAAAGCCGAATCCCAATCGACCGGCCGGGAAACGAGCGCGGGATGGAAGTATTTGACCGCGCCCCAGAGTCGGCCAAGGGAAGCGAGGCGAGCGATGCGCACGGAATCCGGCGCGGTCGCCTGAGCGTGCATAGCGCGAGGCCCGGCGGTGCTACGGGCGAGCAGTGCCAAAATGACGAATGCGAGGGGGCGGGAGTGCATTTTTAGAGTTCGCGGGAGCGGCTCAAAGTAAGAGAGCGGACGACGAATATCGCAAGTGACTAACGGCGCAAATGACTAAGGGCGCGGCAGCCGAACTTCGGAGGTTCCGAACGTCGTGAAGAGCGGGAGTGCCAAACAGCGCGGGCCGATCTTTCCGATCCTTGGCAGTCGCGCCGTTCACGCCGTTTGGCATCTTCGCATTTTGGCACCTTCGCCGTTTGGCACCTTCGCCGTTTGGCACCTTCGCCGTTTGTAGCTCGCCCTTTGCCGTCCGCCCTTCGCCGAAACTCTCCTGTTCGCCCCACCGTATTCCCTCCAAGCCCTCAGGAGCCCGAGCTCGTGCACTCCATCGCCAGCGACATTCGACTCGCCACCCGACGTGCGCGCAAGCGCCCGGGTTTCACGCTCGTCGCGCTGCTCTCGCTCACCCTCGGTATCGGCGCGAACACGGCGGTGTTCAGTCTCGTGAACGCGATCCTTCTTCGCCGGCCTCCCATCCCGCAGCCGGAACGAATCGCCGAGATCTACCAGAAACAGGCCGACTTGCCGTACGCGCCGTTTTCGTACCCAGACTACGTCGACTTCAAGCGCGCGACGGCGAGCACGTTCTCTCAGATCTCGATGTCGGAATTCACGGTCGCGGCGCGTGACATGGGCGATCACGTCGAGTCGCTCATCGGCGAGCTCGTGAACGGGGACTACTTCCCGCTGCTCGGCATTCGGCCGGCACTCGGGCGACTCCTCGGTCCGGACGACGACCGCGCACCGGGCGCGCATTCCGTCGTAGTCCTGTCGCACGACTACTGGCAGCGCGCTTTCGCCAGCGATCCGGGCGTGGTCGGGCGCACGATGCGGCTGTCCGGGCGTCAGTACACGATCGTCGGGGTCGCGCCGGCGAGCTACACCGGAACGATCAGCGGCGTCACGCCGGCCGTGTTCGCGTCGATTCAGATGATCAACCAGCTTCAGCCCGACGTCAAAGACCAGCTCGCGCAGCGCGGCAATCATTCCGCCTTCCTCAAAGCGCGGCTCGCGCCCGGCGCATCGATGGCCCAGGCTCGAGCAGCCGCCGAGCGCTTCATGCTGGACATGCGGCAGCGTTATCCGTCCGACTGGCCGGCGAACAGTTCGCTCGTGGTGGTCCCGATGACCGAGATCGCCGTCAATCCACTGCTCGATCCGGTGGTGGTTCCGGCGGCGGCCGCGCTGATGGTCGTCGTTGGCCTGGTGTTGCTCGTCGCGTGCGCCAATCTCGCGAGCTTTTTGCTCGCGCAGGCGCGCGATCGGCGAAAAGAGGTCGCCATTCGGCTGGCCATCGGCGCCAAGCGTGGCATCCTCGTGCGACAGTTCCTCGTCGAGTCGCTCGTGCTTGCCGCACTCGGCGGATTGGCCGGCGTCGCCGTCTCGGGCGTCGCACTCCGTGCTGTGCTGCGAGCGGATCTCCCGGTGCCGCTGCCGATCACGCTCGACGTGTCGCTCGACTGGCGCGTGCTGGCTTTCGCGGTGGCGGCGTCGGCGATCGCGGGCGTGCTGTTCGGGCTTGCTCCGGCACTCCAGACAACGCGCGCCAGCGTGGTCGAGACGATCAAGCACGAGAACGCGGACAGCGGGGGCGGGAAGGCGCGCCGGTTGACGGCGCGAAACGCGCTCGTCGTCAGCCAGGTCGCGATCTCACTCACGCTGCTCATCACGGCTCTGTTGTTTCTCCGTAGCCTTCAGGCCCGCGCCAACGTCAATCCCGGCTTCGGGGCCGCGCCGGCCGGCATGGTCTGGATGGCCATTCCCATCGATCGCTACGACTCGACCCAGCGCCGCTTGTTGCTCGACAACATCGAGCGACGAATGGCGAAGATTCCCGGTGTGGTCACCGTAGGCGCAATCGACAACATGCTCCTGAATCCGCTGGGCAATCAGGAGAAGCGCATCAACGTGCCCGGTCTCACGCCACCCAAGGGGCAGACCGGGTTCGCCGTCGACTACGCCGCCGCCGATTCGGGATTGCTCGACGCTATTGGCGTGTCCGTGATTCGAGGCCGCGGGATTACCGCGGCCGATGAAACGACAGCGCCGCGCATCGCCGTCGTGAACGAGGCGATGGTAAAGCAGTTCTGGCCCGGCAAGGACGCCATTGGCCAGACGTTCAATACCGACTCGGCGACGTATCGAGTCGTCGGCGTCGTCCGAACCACGAAGGTGCGGTCGCTCGGCGAGGACCCACGGCCGTTCATCTTCACGTCGTTCGCCCAGAATTTCTCCGCCACGGCGATGCTCATCGCGCGCACGAACGGCGATGCCGATCGCACCGCGACACAGATGCTCGCCGCGCTGCGCGAGATCGATCCCGCGCTGATGGTGATCCAGGTCAAAACGATGGCGCGCCACCTCGCGGCGATGCTCCTTCCGGCGCGACTCGGCGCCATGGCGTTCATGCTCTTTGCCGGACTGGCGCTCGCCCTTGCCATACTCGGCGTGTACGGCGTCGTCGGCTACGCGGTGGCGCGACGGACGCGCGAGGCGGGGATCCGGCTGGCGGTGGGCGCGCAACCGCGCGCGGTCGTCGGCCTGTTGATGCGCGAAGGCGTGATGCTCGTGGCGGTCGGCGCCGTCCTCGGTTTATTGATGGCGCTCGCGAGCTCGCAGGTGCTGCGAGGACTCCTCTACGGCGTGGGCGCGGGTGACCCGCTCACGTTCGTCGCTGCGCCGATCGTGTTGCTGCTGGTCGGCGTGATCGCGGCGTATTTACCGGCGCGGCGAGCGGGGCGGGTCGACCCGGCGAGCGTGATGCGAGCCGAGTGAGGCGTGGCCTCGGTCAGTTGACGACGCGGATGTTGGTTGATTGCAGGCCTTCGTTGAGGAACGGGAACCAGTTCCCCTCGGGGTCCTGCGTCCAGGTGACCATCTCCTGCTCGACGTGGCCTTCGACGAACTCGAAGGTGAACATGAACGGCACGTGAGCTCCGGCCGGGAACATCGGGATGTTCGACTCGGCGACGAAACCATCCATGATTACGTAGAACGATTTGCCGTTCGTGAGCGTGAAGTTGCGGCTGGGGACCTCGATTCCCGGCGCGAAGTAATCGCCCGCCGCGACTGGCTGACCGTCGACGCCGAGGATGCCCGCCTCGATCACGTTGGTGAGGATGGTCGTGTGCTGACCGATGTCGAGTCCCTGGGCGAGCGGCCCAAGGCAGAGTGAGCCGCCACTCTCCCATCCGCTGGGGTTACTGCCCAGCGCGGAGACCCAGATGTCTTGCGGCAAGCCGGCCGCGCCCTGGATGGTGAACGAGTAGCGATTGAGCGTCTGCGGTGATTGCGCGAGCGCGGGCACCGCGCCGAGCGTGACCAGCATCACCGAGGCGGAGGCCACTGCCGACCGACGGACCGACGCGAGCATCGAAAGGTTCATTCGACTGTCTCCAGTTGCGAGTTGTCCACGCATGTCGCCTGCGCGCCGCAGGCGAGGCCCGAGTTGGCCCGACGAGTAACAACGCAGCGCCGAGGAAAGTTTCGGACATTCAGTAACTCGCTGCGATGATGATTCTCTGATTTCCCTTCTGGCGCCGCGGCCTGTGGCCGAGTCCGGCGCGATTCGCGCGTATCGATTTGGGTGCATCGGTTCGAGTCGATCGAAATCGCGGGTTGACGGTCCAGCCGAAGGGCAGTATTATACCGATCGTTCGGTACATTTCTGTACACCTGACCCCGGCGGCGCACGACTCATGTCCAAGACGACGATCATCGTACTCGCGGATCCCAACGGCGGCGAAGAGGCGCTCGGCCGCGTATTCAACGCACTGGCCGCGGCCTATGACTTCAAACAGCAGCAACGGCCGGTCGAAATCGTATTCCAGGGAACCGGCACACGCTGGGCGGGCTTGCTGACCAATCCCGATCATCCCGCACACACGTTGTACAAGGCGGTCGAGGACACAGTGGGTGGGGCGTCGGCCGGCTGCGCCAACGTCTTCGGAGCGACAGACGACGTGGAGCGCGCGGGTGTTCCGCTCATCGCCGACAACCGGGTACCAGGGACGCCGGGTTTGCCGAGTCTCGTGCGGTACGTCGCCGATGGGCCCGTGCTGACCTTCTGAGCACTGCGCCGGCCGGCTCGATGCGACGCTTTCGTCGTTCGGCTCGGCGCGGGACTCGGACATGGCGATGCTCGAGACCGACGTCTATCACTCCGGCGAGGCCGCCGTGCAGAACCGTGCCGGTGAGCGCGCGATCGCGCTGCGCCATGGCGCGATGCTGCGCGACCGGCTCGTCTCCGGCGCGCGCGCCTTCATCGACAGTCGGGACGTCGCTGCCGTTGGCGCGGAGCGATTGGACGGGACGCTGTGGGCGTCGCTCTGGTGTGGCGCTCCCGGTGTCTTTCGCAGTGACGCGAGCGGCGAGCGTGTGGAGATCGTCACGGCGCACGACCTGACCGTCGGCGACGATCCCGTGCGCCGAATCGTCCGACGCGATGCACCGTTCGCCATGGTCGTGATCGACTTCGCGACGAGACGGCGCTTTCGCATCAATGGAACGATCGGCCGCCTCGACGACGCCGGGCTCGAGCTTCAGGTGCGCGAGGCATTCGGGAATTGTCCCAAGTACATCCAACGACGGCAGCGCTTCGACGACGTCTCCGGCGCGACAGTCGCGCCGGCGGTGATCGGAGGCGCGCTGGACGAGGCGCGCGTCCGCTTCATCGAAGCGGTCGACACGGCATTCGTGGCGAGCATTCATCCCCAGCGCGGCCTCGACGTGTCGCACCGCGGTGGGGAGGCGGGATTCGTTCGCGTCGATGGCGAGCGTACGCTGCGTATTCCGGACTATCCTGGAAACGGCATGTTCCAGACACTTGGCAATCTGGCGATCGACAGGCGCGCGGGACTCGCGCTCGTCGACTTCGAGCGGCAACGCATGCTGTCGCTCACCGGACATGCGGCGATCCAGTTCGACGCCGAGGACATCCGGCACCCGAGCGGCGGCACGGGACGCTACTGGACGCTCGCGATCGATGAGTGGAAGGAGTTCGCGCTAGCGCCGACGATTCGCTGGACGCTGATCGATCGAAGCCCGTTCAATCCGCCGTCGCGCGCGTGATGCGCGAACGCCGCCGTGACGCGGTGAGTCATGTCGACGTCGTTTGCGACGGACGCGGTCAGCCGAAGCGCGCTTTCTCCGCCGACTTCCAGAACGCTTCGGCGTCGGACGCCGTCCAGGCATTCGGATCGTGCAGTCCGAGCAGCGCGTCGTGCAACTCGTGCACGGTTTGCACCCGTTCGTCCGCCGACCAGGCGAGGCAGCGGAGCAGAATTGTCTCGAGACCGGCACTCAGCGGGTCGTCATGCGTCAGTCGCAGCTCAGGCGGCCGGGCTGACAGATGCGCGTTCCGAAGCTCCGCCATCGACCAGCCGTCGAAGGGCGTGACGCCCGTCAACATCATATACAGTGTGACACCGAACGCATAAATGTCGCTCCGCTCGTCGGCTTCGGCGCCGAGCCACAGTTCCGGCGCGACGTAGGCTGGCGTCCCGACCATGAGACCAGTGATGGTGATCCGTTCGCTCTGCGAGTCAGCGGCGAGCCGCCGAGCGATGCCGAAATCGAGCAGCTTGAGGAAGTCCGGCTCATCCGGCATGTGCGTGAGGTGGAGATTGTGCGGCTTGAGGTCGCGGTGAATGATCCCGGCCGCGTGCGCCTCCTCGAGCGCGAGACAAGCCTGGATTGCCAAATGGATGGCCCGAGCCGGCGGCAACGGGCCGAACTTCTCGATGAGGCTCGCGAGGTTCATTCCCGCGAGATACTCCATCGCGATGTAGTACAAGCCGTCCTCGCTCGCGCCGGCGTCGAACACACGCACGACGTGCGGTCCGCGCAGGCGTCCCGCCGCCTGGGCCTCCAGCTCGAACCGGCGCACGGCTTCAGGACTCGACACCGTGCCCATGCGAAGGATCTTGAGCGCCACGTTGCGCTGGAGTGACCGGTCCCAGGCGAGCCAGACTTCACCCATCCCACCTTTGCCGATGGGCGCCTGCAGCCGGTAACGGCCGACGCGGCGCGCGCGGTACAACTGCTCACGTGTGCGCCAGACGATGTGGCCCGTGATGAGCCCGATGACCGAGGACGTCAGTACGAACACGTAGTTGCTGGTGAAGACGATGATCGACTCGGAGCTGAACCACGCGACACGCGCGGCGGGCGATAGTACGGCACCCACGGCCATTACGAGCGGAAAGGCGAGCGCGATTCGCGCGTAAGTGCTGACACCCTGTCGCCAGTTCGTCGGCACGAGCGCCGCGCGCACGAGTGCGACGATCGAGATCCCGTGCATGTAAGGACTGCGGATACCGCCGAGGTGCACGGCCATTAACGCGATGGCGAGCGCTGCGCCGCCGTACGTGACGTTCTGAAGCCAGAAGAGCCGCTTGAGCTCCATCCTGTGGCGAAGGCTGGCGCGATAGACGCCGACGAACGCGAGCTGAATAAGCACGCGATACAGAATGAACAGTCTGAACGGCGCGCTCGGATACGCCACGAAGCACATGTAGACGTCGAGCAGCGCGAACGACGGCCAGATCCACAGGCCGATCCACATGGCGCGCGTCACGGTACGGCGGTCGGCCGTAGACTCGCTTTCCTCGGCCGTTGTGGTCACGGCCGAAGGGGTCGTGTCGGGCGTCACGGCGTGCGATAGTGTCAGCACGGCCGTATCACGACCGTCGCGCCGGCGCGCCGGTACGATCGTGGCGCGCGCGACGACACTGGTACAGCGTCGCGATCGAACTTCATCACACTGAGCGCGAGTACGAGCGGGCATCCGCGCGAGCCGGGCCCGCTGCTGCGGGGAGGCATCGCCAACAACGTACCAGCGGTGTGGCCGCTCGTCCATGACGCCGAGCCGGCGGCAATCCTGACTGATTTAGTCGGATTCGCCTGGCGCTGGTGGTCTAATGAGCCTCACGGAGTATGGGTGACTGGGCCACACGGATCCGTTTGTGTCCGCGTTCCCAGTCGTTACGGCCAGCGTGGCGCTCGAGGCCCTCGCGCCAAGATCGGTCCAAACGATTCAGGGCGACGGACACCAACGGAGGAACGGACACCAACGGAGCACTGCGAGTGACAACGCGAGGGGCGACGCTGATCGGTCATCGACGTTCGCAATCGGATATCACGAAGTCATGCGTCGTTCAACGACGTCGCCGGATTGATGGTCGTCGCGTGCCTGGCGGGCCGCCAGACGCAGATCAGCGCCGCGACTCCGATCGCCAGGCAGGCGATCGCCACAGTCCCAGGATCGAACGGTGAAACGCCGTGCAGCTGGGCTCGAAGAACGCGTCCGACGCCCAACGCGCCGACGGCCCCGATCGTGACCCCAATGCCTACGACAACCATGGCCTGGCGAAGGAATATCCGCATCAGCGTACGCGGCGTTGCGCCGAGCGCGATCCGAATCGCGATCTCTCGTTCCCGCTGCTCGACCGCGTACGCGACCACGGCGTAGTTGCCGAAGACGGCCAGCATCGTCGCGACGATCGCGAACGTCGTGAGAACGCCGGCCAGGAATTTCGCGCCACCGAGTTGACGATGCACTACCACGTCGAGCGAGCTCGACGCTCCAACGAGAATTCGTGAATCGATCCGACCGACCACGTCTCGCAGCGAATCGAACACGTTCTCGTATGGCGCGCTCGTCCGAACGTACACGGATGTGTAGCGGCTGGCGGCCTGGAAGAACGGAACGTAGACGTCGGAGAGGTCTTCATCTGTGGACGCTTGGCGAACGTCACTGACGATGGCGACAACTGTCCGCAAGGCCGCGGCAGGGTTATCGCCACCGCCCTGCCGTTCCATGATGCGGATGCGCTGGCCGAGCGCATCGGTGCCCGTGAAGAGCCGGCGCGCGAGAGTTTCGCTGATGATCGCGACTGGTTGCGACGTGCCGCGATCGGTGTCGGCGAAATTGCGAC
Organism: Gemmatimonadaceae bacterium; assembly: GCA_035469245.1. Classification (GTDB taxonomy): domain Bacteria; phylum Gemmatimonadota; class Gemmatimonadetes; order Gemmatimonadales; family Gemmatimonadaceae; genus JAQBQB01. Next base: position 2,212 of record DATISA010000101.1, on the reverse strand, counting down.
CACTGAGGATCCGCACGCCGAACAGAGGGAAGAAGTTCGTGCTCACCGCCATCGAACCAGCGTCGAGTCCGCGTCCCGGCGTGCCCTGCGACTCGATCGTGGCCGGTGTCGTCTCGAGCAGGACCGGAAAGCTGGAGAAGGCGACGCGATCGGCGTAGCGCTTCCGAAGCGCAGTGACCACGCGGTCGTTCAGGCGAGTGAGAGTGACGCTGTCTTGGTACGCGCGGCGCGGCGGGACGAGCCGCGAGCGGAGAACGTTGTGCGTATCGATCCCAAGATCGGTGCGCACGAGGTGCAGGGCGCTGCGAATCGTCAGACCGCAGCCGACTGTCAATGCGACGGACACCGCCATCTGCGTGGCAAGAAGGCCGGCGCGCAGGCGCCGCGTCGTGGCGCTGTCGGTTGCTCCGCGTCCGCCGCGCCGGAGCGCCTCGGCGAGCCGATGCCGCCAGGGGGCCAGAAGCGGTATCGCGGACAGCGTGATCGCGGTGAGGATGCCGAGCGCGACGACGATCGCCGCGACGGAGGGATCGATGCGAAGAGCTGCGGCGCCACGCGGCACGGGTTGTCCGAGCGCGATCTCGATGTGGGGCGCGACGACCGCGAGCGCCGCGGCGGAGATTCCGAATGCCGTGAGGACGGCGACGCCGGAGAGCAGGCCTGATTCGATTGCCACCGACCGGAAGATTTGGAGCGTGCTCGCGCCCAACGCCACGCGCACCGCGATCTCGGTCTGCCGGCGCAATGCACGCAGCAGCATCAGGACCGCGACGTTCGCGCACACAATCAACAGCACGAGTAGCGCGGCGAACGTCACTGCGACGAGGACGGGGCGCAGCGAACGGCTGTATCGCTCGTCGAGTGACTCGAGCTTCACGCCCCGCCATCGGTCGGGAAGGGTGGTCGCCACCCCGCGCACTGCGTCGGTCAATCGACGCTCGGCGACTGCGGGCGATACGCCGTCGCGGAGTCGCACGACGTACGTACGATAGTGCTCGCGCATGGGAGTCACGACGTCCACCACGCCGCGGGCGTAGCCGCGAGCATCGCGGTACTCCCCGGACAGCACACCGATGATTCGGTACGTGCCCGGCGGCGCGGTGTCGGCGACGGAACTCGCGAGGAATCTCCGACCGACGACATTCGAGTCGCCGGCGAATCGCGCTCGCCAGTACGAGTGGCCGATGAGCGCGACGCGCTCGGCGCCGGTCCGCAAATCGTCCGGCACGAAGCCGCGGCCGAACGCGACGCGAACGCCATACGCGCCGATCGTTTGTGGTGCCGCGAGGACACCGAAGACTTCTTCGGTGGCGCCTCCGTTGGTGACGAGGAATCGAGTGCTTGCCGAGGAGTCGGCGAACTCGACGACGTCGGCAAGCGCGCGCCAGTCCATCGCCGAAATGCCGCGCGGCTCGGGTATCCCGACGGGCGCATACACGACGTGGTAGAGCCGTGCAGCCGCGGGATACGGGAGCGATCGGATCAGGTAGGCGTTGACTACGCCGAGCGTCGTCGCGAGGAGCGCGAGACCAAGCGCGAGCGCCGTCACGGCCGGGATCGCGAACCCCGGTGTTCTGACGAGCGCGCGCCACCCGAGTCGAACGTCGCGGACCAGATCCGAGCCGAAGGACGTCGCGTCCATGAGAAATCCCGCTGGCCTGACGAGGAGGTCGAATCTACATCCCGCGAGCCGGCGCTCCAGGCTGGGGATCGATCTTGCCTGCCCGAGCGGGCCGGGCACTATTTGTCCTGTTCAGCCCCGGCATTCACCAACAGTCGAGCACGATCATGAATGCGCTTCGCCACCTCGCCATCGCCATTGCTCTCGTTGCGCCGACCTGCCTGCCGGCCCAGCGGCCACCGGGCCACCCGATCGGAAAGGTCACGACGATCGGCAACCTGATTCACCTCGAGCTCGACAGCGGCGCGGTCGCACCCGAGCGCCCGTTCGATCTCGACCATCGAACGCTGCGCTTCACTCCGGACGGCACGGGGTACCGGGTCGAGAATGTCGGCCTGCAGTGGGATGGTGACTTCGGACCAGCGATCAGCGGCGGCACGGTCGCGCTCAGGAACTTCACGTTTCCGTTTTCCGGAAAGCATTGGGACACGCTCAACGTCGCCATGGGAGCGGTGACCTTCGGTGCCACGCAGAGTGCCGGCGGGCGTGGAAGAGGCGGCGCTCCAGCGGGCAACCGTACCGGCGCTGGCC
>DATISA010000100.1:0-25552 GCA_035469245.1 Gemmatimonadaceae bacterium | reverse complement strand
AACGCGACTGCCGCGTCGGTGCTGCTCGCCGCTTCGCTCGTGTTCGGTGCGCTCATCACGGCACTCAGTGGTTACATCGCGTCGTTGCTCGGAAACGAAGCGCCACTCGCGAGTGCCGTTGCATACGCGATCGTTTGGGGTGTGATCGAGGTCGTGGTGGCGCTGCTCGCCCCGGGCTTTCCGGTCTGGTATCGCTGTGCGATGCCGGTCGTTGTCGTCATGGGCACAACGGCAGGAGGAATGCTGCGCGTGAGCCGTTTGCGAGCGCCATCGACCGTCGCAGTCCCAACCTGACGGCCAGGCGCGATCAGCCGGGCTTCGCGTTTCGACCCAAATCGTTATGCGAGCTCGGCAGGTTGGCCTTCTCGCCGACCGTACGTTTTCGCGCATGACCCACATTGCATTCCTCGGAACGGGCCTCCTCGGGAGTGCCCTCGCCGAAGCCGCGGCCAAGCGCGGCGACCAGGTCACTGTCTGGAATCGCACGATCGAGAAGGCGCGGACGCTCGAGCAGTTCGGGATCCGGGTTGCGCCGACACCGGCCGATGCCGTGCGCGGCGCCGATCGCGTGCACCTCGTGCTCAAGGATGATCCGGTCGTCGAGGACGTCGTTTCCGCGGCGCGCCCGGGGCTCGCGCCGGAGTCGATCCTCCTCGATCATACGACGACGCTTCCCGCGCGAACGGCAGCTCGCGCGACGCGGCTGATCGCGGAAGGCGTGAATTATCTGCACTGCCCCGTGTTCATCGGACCGGCCGCGGCACGTGCAGGCTCCGGCACGATCCTCGTCTCCGGACCACGCGCGTTGTATGACCGCGTGCGCGACGGGCTCGCGCGCATGGCGCAGCGCGTCGAGTACTTCGGCGAGCGGCCCGACCTCGCCGCCGCATACAAGCTGTGCGGAAACGTGCTGATCGTGGGCGTGAGCGCCGTCGCGGCTGATTTCTTCGCCGTCGCCGCCGGCGCGGAGCTCTCCCCGGCCGACGCGATTCGACTTCGGGACATCGTCAATCCGCCGATCCTGTCGGCGCGCGCCGAGAACATGGTCGCTGGGGATTTCGCGTCGAGCTTCGAGCTGACGATGGTGCGGAAAGACGTGGGGCTGATGCTCGAGACAGCCGGATCGCGTCCGCTGGCGACGCTGCCGGCGATCGCGAGCCGCGTGGATGCACTCATTTCGCGCGGCCACGGGGCGAACGACCTGGCGGTCATCGGCGTCGATTCGGTGAGCTGAGCGTTTTTCGGTCGGGCTCGCCGTCGGCGAATCGCCGCTTGCGGTGGCAGGGCAACCCCGTCAAATCACATGGTGCACGGCTCGTAGGCATCGGCCGTGGTCGCCGCCTCCACTTGCAGGCGACGGCTCTTCCCTCCCCAGGAGCCACCATGCAGAGATTCCTGTGCCGCGTCGCCATCGTCGCGATCGGCATCGTCGCTGCCGTTCCCTTCCCCGTGCACGCACAGGGGCGCGGTGCCCAGCGTGATCCAGCTCTCCTCGCCCGCCGCGACTCGCTCGAGAAAGCACTCGAGGCAATCGCCGTCATCGATCGCAAGCTGATGATCCCGATGCGCGACGGTACGCGCATGCAGTTCGATGTGTATCGCCCCAAGAGCGCGACGGGCGGAGTGCCGGCGATCTTCGTCCGCACGCCGTACAACATGAACTACTGGGACATCTCGCTCGGCGCGCCGGCCGACATGACGGCGCAGCTCGAGGCGGTCAAGCGCGGCTACGCGTACGTTGGCGCCAACGAGCGCGGACATTTCTTCTCAGAGGGCAACTACGACATCCTCGGCCCACCGCTCACGGACGGCGTTGACGAGATTCAGTGGATCTCGTCGCAGTCGTGGTCGAATGGCAAAGTTGGACTCATCGGCTGCTCGTCGACGGCCGAGTGGCAGATGGGCGTTGCGGCGCAGGCGCCAAAGGGCCTGGCCACAATCATCCCGCAGGGCTTCGGCGCCGGCGTGGGACGGGTGAAGCCGTACTTCGAGCAGGGCAACTGGTATCGCGGCGGCGCGGTGCAGATGCTCTTCATCGACTGGCTGATGGGCGAGCAGAATCAGGTGCGGCCGATGTTCCCGCCGAACACGTCGCAGGAAGAGCTGATTCGCGCCGCCAAGTCGTTCGACCTGGCGCAGCATCTCCCGCCGGCCGACTGGGCCAAGAATTTCTCGTACCTGCCGGAGCAGGATCTGATCAAGAATCTCGACGGGCCGCGCGGCATCTTCGCCGACTCGATGCCCGGCATCGCCACCGGCGGCGCGATGATCAAGCGCGCGCCCAATGATCCGGCATGGTATCGCGGCGGCCTGTTCCACGACGACATGAAGATCAACGTTCCAGGACTCTGGTTCATGTCCTGGTACGACGTGTCCGTGGGGCCGAACCTTGCGACATACAATCATGTGCGGGCGACGGCAGATCCCGCGGTCGCCAACCAACAGTACGCGATCATCGCTCCCACGCTGCACTGCTCGTACACGCGGGCCGCCGAGAATACGATCGTCGGCGAGCGGAGCGTGGGCGACGCGCGGTACAACTACGCTGCGCTCACCTACGGCTGGTTCGATCATTTCCTCAAGGGCGAATCCAACGGCTTGCTCGACACGATGCCGAAGGTCCGCTACTACACGATGGGCATCAACAAATGGCAGTCGTCGGACACCTGGCCGCCGCGCGGCGCGCAGGGGATGACGTTCTACCTCTCGAGCAACGGCAAGGCGAACACGATGAACGGCGACGGCGTGCTCACCATGACACCGCCGTCCTCGGACAAGCCGGACAACTTCGCCTATGATCCGATGAATCCGGTGGCGTCGCACGGCGGCAACGTCTGCTGCCAGGCGAATGCCTTGAGTGGCGGTTCACTGGACCAGCGCGAGATCGAAGCTCGGCCGGACGTCCTCGTCTACACGAGCGAGCCGCTCAAGGAAGGCATCGAGGTGAGCGGGCCGATGGAGTTCACGACGTACGTGTCATCGGATCGCAAGGACACCGACATCACGATCAAGGTGATGGACGTGTATCCGGACGGCCACGCGTACAATCTCGACGAGACGATCCAGCGGCTCCGGTACCGCAACGGCTACGACAAGCCTGTCGAGTGGATGGAACCGGGCAAGGTCTACAAGGTCGCGCTCCAGCCGATGACGACGAGCAACTTCTTCGAGGCCGGACATCGCATTCGCATCGAGGTGTCGAGCTCGAACTTCCCGCGCTTCGATCGCAACATGAACACGGGCGGGAAGAACTACGATGAGACCACGGGGCTCGTGGCGCACAACGTGATCCATCACTCCAAACAGTATCCGTCGCAGCTCAAGATCACGGTCGTGAAGCGGCCGGCGGCGGCGGATCGGTAGGCGACGGGCGACGGGCGACGGGCGATGGGCGACGGGCGACGGGCGACTCGATCTGAGTCGTCCGTCGCTGGTCTTCGGCGGGCCTGCGCTATTTCATCGTCTTGCCTCCAAGCGTCGCCGCGAACAGCTCGAACAGCGTTTCCCAATGCCGCTCGGCGGCCACGGGATCATGGGCGGGTGTGTCCGACGGCACCCATCCGTGGCGTGCCGCATAGGTCTCGATGAGATGATCCACGCCGGCGTCCGTGAGCGCATGTTCGAGTCGCTCCTTCTGGGCGTCGTCGAAGCTGCGGTCCTGAATCGCTCCGGCCACGTAGACGCGCGCTCTGATTCCCGGCGCGAGGCGATGCGGACTCTCCGGCGCGTCCGTGGCCAGTCCCCCGCCGTGATATGAGGCAGCCGCGGCGACGCGTTCGCCCAGGTGTCCGGCGGCGTACAGAGACAACCGGCCGCCCATGCAGTATCCGGTGATGCCAATTCTGTCATGCCGCACGTTCGGCTGCGCATCGAGGTGCTTCAGAAATGTTTCTGTGTCGCGCATCACGTTGGCGGCGCTCGCCGAGGGCATGATCCGCGTCATCAGATCGGCCCGCGCTGTCGGGTCCGAGAACGGATCCACTCCATGCTCGGCCTTGTAGCCGACACGATAGAACAGGTCGGGGAGGAACGCATAGTATCCGGCACTCGCGATTCGCGCCGCGATGTCGAGCAGCGACCTGCGCATCCCGATCCCGTCCATGAACACCAGCACGCCAGGCCAGGGGCCCGGCCCGTCGGGAGCGAACGCGTGCGCGGAGCAACGACCGTCCTGTGTCTCGATCTCTAGAGCGGAGTATTGCATTTGGGTATCGGAGTCGACTGAGCGTCGAAGAAGATACGACGGGGCCGCTCGGCTGTGCACGCCATGCGCATGGCGCAGCGATTCGCGGCAGCGCAACGCTCTACCGCGGAGTGGGGCCGCCCGTCAGATTAGCCGGTCCATTTTCGTGACCGTCATGCCCGAGCTGCGCGCGCAACTTCAGTCCGCTCTTGGCTCCGCGTACGAGCTGCGACGCGAGCTCGGCGGCGGCGGCATGTCGCGGGTGTTCCTCGCGCGCGAATCGGCGCTCGGTCGCGACGTTGTGGTGAAGGTGCTGCATCCAGAACTGGCCAGCGGTGTCAACAACGATCGATTCAAGCGCGAGATCCAGCTCGCGGCACAGCTACAGCACCCCCACATCGTGCCACTGCTCGCGGCCGGCGAGATCGATGGACTGCCGTACTTCACAATGCCGTTCGTCCCGGGGCGATCGCTCCGCGAGCGGCTGACCGAACAGCCAAGGCTTCCGGTCAACGAGGCGGTGGACATCGTGCGCGACGTAGCGCGTGCGCTCGCGTACGCGCACGGCCGCGGCGTGATCCACCGCGACATCAAGCCCGACAACGTGCTGCTCGCGCAAGGGTCGGCCACCGTGACCGATTTCGGAGTCGCGAAGGCCGTGAGCGCGGCGCGCGACGGCAGGTCCACCGCGCTGACGAGCGTGGGCATGTCGATCGGTACACCGACCTACATGGCGCCAGAGCAGGCGGCCGGCGATCCGAGCACCGACCGCCGCGCCGACATCTACGCCTGGGGCGTGATGGCGTTCGAGATGTTGGCGGGCCGGCCTCCGTTCCAATACGACTCGCCGCACAAGATGCTCGTCGCGCACATCAGGGAGGTGCCGCCGGCGCTCGACGAACTTCGTCCGGACTGCCCCGCGGCGCTGAGTGTCCTCGTCGCGTCCTGTCTGGAGAAGGACCCTGACGCGCGCCCGCAGCAGGCGACCGACTTGCTCCGGACGCTGAGCGGCGTCGCTACGCATACGAGCGTTAACGCGCGCGAGCCGCTGCCCGCGATTGGCGGCATCACACGACGACTGCTGGTCAGGGTGCTCGGCGTGTACGCGGCCGCCTTCCTCGTCATCGCGGGGCTCGCGCAGCTCGCCGTCAGTGCGATCGGTCTGCCGGACTGGGTGTTTCCCGGCACGCTCGTGCTGCTCGCGCTTGGCCTCCCGCTCGTTCTCGTGACGGCGTTCGTCCATCATGGCACACGCGAGGCGTGGCGGCGCGCGGCGTTGGGCGGATTGGCCGCGCTCGGCGGATTCGCCGCGCTCGTCGTGGGATTCATGCTGCTGCGGTCGTTCGGAATCGGGCCGGCCGGATCGCTGCTCGCCAAGGGCGTCATCAAGGACCACGATCGCGTGCTCGTTGCCGACTTCGACGCGCCGGCGTCCGACTCGACACTGGGCGCGGTCGTGAGCGAAGGCGTTCGCGCGGGGCTGGAGCAGTCGCGCGCGGTCACCGTCGTGCAGACGTCGACGATCTCCGCGACGTTGCAGCGAATGCGACTTCCCGCATCCACACGTCTCGACCTTCAGACGGCCCGGAACCTCGCCGAACGGGAGGGCGCCAAGGCGATCGTGAACGGAAGTATCAGGTCGGTGGGCGCGAGCGGGAGCTACATCCTCACGCTCCGGCTGCTCGCCGCCACGACGGGCGACGAGCTCGCGAGCTATCAAGTGGCGGCGAAGGATGCCACGGAATTGATCCCGGCGATCGACAAGGCGACGCGCCGCCTGCGCGGCAAGCTGGGTGAATCGCTCAAGAGCGTTCACGACGCGACGCGGCTGGAGCACGTGACGACGTCGTCACTCGCGGCGCTTCGCAAATACACGGAGGGCGTTCGGGCGAGCGCCGAGCAGAATTATCCTCGGGCAATGGCGGCATTCGAGGAGGCGATCCAGCTCGACGGCAACTTCGCGCTCGCGTTCCGCGGCGCCGCCATCGTGTACCGCAACACGAACACGCGGCCGGAGTACGCGGACTCCCTCCGCCGGCGCGCGTTCGAGCTGCGCGACCGGCTGCCGGATTTTGAGCGGGCGCTGGTCGAGGCAACCTATTACAGCGACGGACCGCACACGGACCGCGCGAAGGCACTCGCCGCGAACGAGCGCGCGCTCGAGATCGACCCGCGATCCGTGTCGGCCCTCAACGGCGCGGGACTTTTGCTGTCCAGCCGTCGTCAATACGCGCGAGCTGATTCATTCTACCGCAAGGTCGTCGAGCTGGACTCGAGCAACGCAATCGCGCTCGGCAACGCGCTGCTCGCGTCCGTGCACCGCGGCGAGTTCGACCAGGCGCGCCGAACCTTGAACGCGATGCGTGCCCGCTTCCCGAACACGGACCAGACCGCGGCGGCGCCGGTCTGGATTGCGAGCGGTCAGCGCGACGTCGCCGGCCAGGCGGTCGCCTGTGCGACGCTCCTCAAGCCCGCCGATGCGCCAGGCGCGGTCGAAGGACTCGCGTGCCTGTCTTCGGCGGTCGAGACGCAGGGCAAGCTACGCGAGCATGCGTCGCTGTTCGCTCGATACGTCGGGCGGGTCGAGCCCGCGCAGGCGCGCTCCGACGCAGTGCTGGACTCCGCGTTCGTCGACGCGTGGTTTCTCGAGCGCCCCGACGATGCGACGCGCCGTCTCGACACCCTGCTCGCCGAACCGCCAGCGGGAAAGATCCCGGACCGGCTCTACTACTTGATGGCGGAGTACTACTCGTACGCCCACAAGCCGCAAGCGGCACGCTCCGTCATCGCGCGTCTCGACGCGGAGAACGCCGCTGACACCGCGACGCGTCGTCTCGCCTCGAGCGAGCGGCACCGCGCGCTCGGCGAGATCGCGATTGCCGAAGGCCGACACGTGGTCGCGATTCACGAGTTCCAGGCCGCGGACACCGCCTATGACGGCGCGCCAGCAGCGTGCGCGACGTGTGTCTCGCCCCGACTCGCCCACGCATACGATCTCGCTGGTCGGACCGACGATGCGATCAGGGAGTTCGAGAATTATCTAAACTCGACCTACGCGCGCCGCGGCACGGTAACCGATCCCCAGTTTCTCGCCGGCTCGTACAAGCGCCTCGCTGAGCTGTACGAGGCCAAGGGTGACCGGGAGAAGGCGGCCGGCTACTATACCAGGTTCGTCGAGCTGTGGAAGAACGCCGACCCGGAGCTCCAGCCGAAAGTCCAGGAGGCGAGGCGCCGGCTCGCCCGACTCGGCAACGCGAAGGGCTGAGCCCTACTCCGCGCCGCGATCCACCACACGACCGACGATGATCGTGACGTTGTCGGTGCCGCCACCATCGAGCGCGTCCTGCAGCAATGCTTCGCACGTTTCCCGCGCCGACGTCATGTTGGCCAGACGCTCGCTGATGCGCTCGTCGGAGACGTGCTTCGTCAGCCCATCGCTGCACATGAGGTGCCGCGTGCTCCAGTCGTTTCGGATTCGCTTGACGACGGGGACGGTCTGCTTGCCTCCGATCGCGCTCGACAACACGTGCGCCCAGCGCGACGCGAAGGCAACTGGAGCGGACATGATGCCCTGATCGACGAGCTCCTGCGCGACCGTTTGGTCGCGCGTGACCTGCGTCAGCACGCCGTTCCGATAGTGGTAGTAGCGCGAGTCGCCGACCTGCAGCAGGTACACCCAGGGCCACACCCCGATGTAGAGCGTCAGCGTGGTCGCCATCCCGCGAAGCTCGGCGTCGGCATCCGCGCGCTCGAGGAGCCGCTGGTGCGAGCGCATCGCCGCGTCTTGCAACAGCTCGGTGAACGTCTCCGACTGCGCGTCTGCCTGATAGTAGGTCGCGGTGCTGTGCGTGACGTATTGCGTGACGTCCTCGAGCACCATGCGACTGGCCTCTTCCCCGGCAAGGTGTCCGCCGACGCCGTCGGCGACCATGGCCAGGAACCCCAAGCGCTCGTTGCAGGCGCGCAGCTGCTCGTCCGCCGGCAGCGACGTCGCATGGATGTCGAGCCGCTTGTGCAGCGATCCGAGGAGGAAGTGGTCCTCGTTGACGCGGCGGACGTTTCCGGCATGCGTCACCCCCCACACATCGATCTCGTCGTCGCGCGGTTTGCGCGCGATGGACGCCTCCGCGATCTGATCGACGGACTCGCGCAACATTTCGGCATTCGGTATCGCCATCCCGGAACCCCCAGCGCGATGTCCAGCGTCCAATCGATCCGCCAACATACGTCGGTTGGCGCGGACCGCCAGATCACGTTCCGTGCCGCACTCGGCGACTCGGCGACTCGGCGACTCGGCGACTCGGCGACTCGGCGACTCGGCTTACGGCGCGCCGGCGCGACTTTCGGCGCTTCCGCGATCGCGGTGCCCGGTCGCGCCGTCCTCGCGGCTCGCGAGTGTCTCAAAAGTCTCCGTGGGCGTCGTTAGTTCCCCGCGCAGCGTGGCCAGCACCGCGTCGGCCAGGTCGTCGGTCTCGCCGAGCGTGAGCAGCGCGTAGTGCGCGAGACTGAGCGCCGCCTCTCGCTCGGCGTACACCGCTCGCCCGGTCGCCTGCGACGTCGAGAGGTGCCGCTCGAAGAACTGCTGCTCGGCGGCGCTGTGCGTCCGTACCGCCACGGCGATGTTGGGATTGGCCGCGCGCGCCTGCTCCACGATCTGGCGCGCGCGGAACGGATCGGGCGCGGTGACGACAAGCAGCCGAGCGTCGGCGATGCCCGCGCGCTCGAGGACGTCGGCCCGCGTACCGTCGCCGTGCACGGCGCGTTCACCGCGTGCACGCAGTCCGCGCACCGTGAGTTCCTGCTCTTCGACGACGACGTACAAGATGGCCGCGCGACGCAAGGCTTCGGCAATCGTGGCGCCAACGCGGCCGTAGCCCACCAGTACCACCGCCGAATGCGCCGGCCACCCCGGCTCGGCCGCGGCCTCCGCACGCTCCGCCTCGACCTCACGCCGTGACTGCAGCCGGTTGAGCACGCGCGTCACGAGCGAGAGCAACGGCGCGTTGGCCGCGATGGCGATGAGCGACGCCGCCACGATCAGCGCCTGCGCCTCGCGCGAGATGAGCCCGAGCGAGATCCCCATCGCGGCGAGGATGTATGAGAATTCTCCAATCTGTCCGAGCCCCGCGCCGACGAGGAACGCCGTTCGTTTCGGCTGCCCGAACGATCGCAGCAGACCGAACGACAAGGCGCTCTTCCACACGATGACGATGCCCACCAGCAGCGCGAACTGCAGCGGCCGAGTGAGGACGATCGACGGATCGAACAGCATGCCCACCGATACGAAGAAGAGCACGGCGAACGCATCCTGCATCGGCAGAGCGTCGGCGGCGGCGCGCTGGCTCAACTCCGATTCGCTGATCACGGCGCCGGCAAAGAACGCCCCGAGCGCGAACGACACGCCAAAGAATTCGGCGGCAATGGTCCCGACGCCCAGCGCCGTGCCGAACACCGCGAGTGTGAACAGCTCGCGGGAACCGGAGCCCGCGACGTTCAGCAGCAGCCACGGGACGAACCGGCGTCCGATGAAATACATCAGCGCGATGAACAGGATGACCTTGGCGAGCGCAATCGCCGCGGTCACGGCAACGCTCGCCAAGCTGGCGGGCGCCTGCCCGGTCCCGCCGGCGAACCCTGGCGCGATCGCGGGCAGCAGCACGAGCACGAATACCATCGTCAGGTCTTCGACCACGAGCCAGCCGATGGCGAGGTGTCCCTCGCGCGAGTCGAGGCGGTCGCGTCCCTCGAGACTCTTGAGCATCGCGACGGTGCTCGCGACACCGAGCGACAATCCCAGCACCAACCCACCGCCTGGTCCCCAGCCCCACACCACGCCCAGCGCCGTACCCAGCGAGGTCGTGATGGTCGTCTGGATGAGCGCGGCCGGAACGACGACGCCGCGCAACCCGGCCAGCTCGCCGAGGGAGAATCGGAGACCCACTCCGAACATCAGGAGAATCACGCCCAGGCTTGCCAACTGCTGCGCGAGTCCGGTGTCGGCGACGTAGCCGGGGGTGAACGGCCCCACGACGACTCCTGCCAGCACGTAGCCCACGATCGGCGGAAGGCCGATACGTGCCGCGATGAGCCCGAAGATGAACGCTACGGTGATGCCGGCTGCGACCGTCGCAACGAGCACGGAGTCGTGTGACATCAGCGTTCTCCAGGAAACCGTTCCGCGCCGTCCGGTGAACGCTGGGAAGTTACCGAAAACGGCGATTTGCGCGTTGTCGACCTCTTCAGCATCATGCGGAAACGGAACAGCGCGCATGGGCGGCCATATATTGATATATGGCCTCCGCTCCGCTTTCCGCCCGATCCGGGCTCGGCGATTTCACCGCCGACGCGCGACTGCTCTTGCTGACCGCGCTCGCCCTGGTCGTCGGTGGCATGGGGGCGTTCGTCGCATACGCGCTGGTGTGGTTGATCGGCGCGATCACCAACATCGTGTACTACCACCGATTCTCGAGCAGCCTCGTGTCGCCCGCGGCAAATACGCTCGGGGCGTGGGGCGTCCTGGTGCCCGTGGTCGGCGGTCTCATCGTGGGTCTCACGGCTCGCTTTGGATCGGAGAAGATTCGCGGCCACGGCATCCCCGAGGCGATGGAGGCGATCCTCATCGGTCGCAGCCGGATGGAGGCGAAGGTCGCGCTCCTCAAGCCGCTCGCCTCCGCGATCTCGATCGGCACTGGTGGTCCGTTCGGCGCGGAAGGCCCGATCGTGATGACCGGAGGCGCATTTGGGTCACTGTTCGCACAGGCGTTCCATCTCACGCCGGCAGAGCGGAAGACCTTGCTCGTTGCCGGCGCCGCGGCGGGCATGTCGGCGATCTTCGCCGCGCCGCTCGCGGCCGTCTTGATCGCGGTCGAGCTGTTGCTGTTCGAGTGGAAGCCGCGGAGCTTCGTCCCGGTGGCAGCGGCGAGCGTCGTGGCAGCAGCGCTGCGCGTCCCTCTGCTCGGGGCCGGGCCCATCTTTCCCGTTCCGCCGCACGGCGCGACGTCGTCGCACGAGTGGATCGTCGCGCTCGCGATCGGCGTGATCGCCGGGCTCGCGTCCGCGGCGCTCACGGCGATGGTGTACGGCACGGAGGACGTGTTCGCCAAGCTCCCGATCCACTGGATGTGGTGGCCGTTGATCGGTGGGGCCGTGGTGGGCGTTGGCGGATTGTTCGAGCCGCGCGCTCTCGGCGTCGGCTACGATACGATTCGTGATCTGCTCGCCGGGCATCTCCTGAGCACGTTCGTCATCGGGCTGCTCATCGTGAAGGCAGTGATCTGGAGTGTCGCGCTGGGGTCGGGCACGTCGGGCGGCGTGCTGGCGCCGCTGCTGATCATGGGCGGCGCGCTCGGGGCGGTCGAAGCGCAGTGGATCCACTCGGGCGACCCGGCGCTCTGGACGACGATCAGCATGGCGGCGGTGATGGGCGGGACGATGCGGTCGCCGCTGACGGCGATTGCCTTTCTGTTAGAGCTTACACACGACGTGTCGCTGCTGCCGGCGCTGCTGGTTGGCTGCACGGCGGCCCACGCCGTCACGGTGTTGCTCATGAAGCGCTCGATCCTCACCGAGAAAGTGGCGCGGCGCGGATATCACGTCGTGCGCGAATACAGCGTGAGCCCGTTGGCGCGCGTTCGCGTGGAAGACGTGATGGAACGTGACTTCGTGGCGATTCCGGCGACGCTGCCCACCGATTCGATCTTTCGCCGGCTGCTGGTGCATGATCCGGTGGTCGGCCGAGGGCACTCGTGGCCGCTGGTGGACGAGAGCGGAGCGTTCGTTGGGATAGTGACGCGCAGCGACCTGCTGCAGGCCTTCGACCGGGACGGCGACAGTGATCCTTCCATGATCGACATCGCAACGACGGGTCCGGTCGTCGCCTACGCCGACGAGCCGCTGGAGGATGCGCTGGATCGCATGCTGCGGTCGGGCGTGGGACGGCTGCCGGTGGTCGATCGCGAGGACTCGAAGACCCTGCTGGGAATACTGACGCGCGACAGCGTGACCGCGGCCTACCGGATGGCCATGGAAGAGGAGACGCTTCCCGAACGGCGCCGGCGAGCGCCGGAAGGATCGCTGTCGTGACCATGCAATCTGTCCGCCTTCCAGCCTCCCGCACCGACGGGTAGGTTCCCGCTGTGCTTCTACGACGCTACTACGGAATCGCGGGACTGAACGCCGCCATGCTGCTCGCGGCTGTCGGCCGCGCGAGTCACGCCCAGGCGAACACGGCCGACGTGGCGTTCATGCAAGGCATGATCGCGCACCACGCCCAGGCGATCGCCATGGCCGACCTGATTCCCGACCGGACGACGCGCCGCGAGATCCAGCTGCTCGGGCAACGCATCACCGTGTCGCAAAAGGACGAGATTAAGCTGATGCAGCATTGGCTCGAGGCTCACCACGAGCAGGTTCCCGAAATGGGGAAGCAGGAGCATCACGCGGGGATGGCGATGCCCGGCGACACGTTGATGCCCGGCATGCTCACCGCGGAACAGATGGCCAAGCTCTCCGCCGCGAAGGGTGACGAGTTCGACCGATTGTTCCTGCGCGGCATGATTCAGCATCACGGCGGCGCGCTGCAGATGGTGGCACGGCTCTTCGCGTCCCAGGGCGCGGCGCAGGATCCGGAAGTTTTCCGCTTCGCCTCCGACGTCGATGCCGACCAGCGCGCCGAGATCGCGCGCATGCAACGACTGCTCGATGACCTGCAAGCAGACCCGCGCCGGCCCTGACGCGACGCGCCACGCGCCGGTACATTCTCCCCCACCTCGGCCCCCAACTTCCAGGAATTGCAATATGAGTTTACAAATCGTTCATCATCGGTACCGAGCGCGAGCGACGATGCTCCTCGCCGCGGTGCTCCCGGCGATCGCCGCCGCGCAGCAGGCGCAGGATCCGCGCGTCGGACTCGGCGCTGGCTGGAACGACGCCAAGGAAGCAAGCTGGAATCTCGACCTCGTGGCGCACCGCGCCCGCCCTGAAGGTTGGTTCAATGCCACCAACCCGGGTGATTTCGGCTTCGTCAACGCCGACCTCGCCTTCCGCGGCAATCTCGTCTTCCAGGGCGGCTTCCACGGCTTCCAGGTCTGGGACGTATCGACGCCGAGCAATCCCACGCTTCGCACGTCGTTCGTGTGCCCGGGCGGGCAGGGCGATCTCTCGATCTACAAGAATCTCCTGTTCATGTCGGTCGAGGAGACCCGCGGCCGTGTCGATTGCGGAACGCAAGGCGTTGCCGACACGGTGAGCGCCGAGCGATTCCGCGGCGTACGCATCTTCGACATCTCGGATCTCGATCACCCGAAGCAGATCGCGGCCGTGCAGACGTGCCGCGGCTCGCACACGCACACGCTGGTGATCGATCCCAAGGATCCGACGAACCTCTACATCTACGTCGCGGGCACGAGCCCCGTGCGCTCGCCCAGCGAGCTCGCCGGCTGCTCGGGACGTCCGCCGGAGCAGGATGCGAACACGTCGCTCTTCCGGATCGACGTGATTCAGGTGCCCATTCGCACGCCGCAGAACGCGCACGTCGTGAGCAATCCCCGCATCTTCGCCGATTCCGCCGGGAACGTCGCCGGGCTGTGGAAGGGCGGCGCGCACGGCGAGGGGACGCAGTCGACCAACGTGACCGACCAATGCCACGACATCACCGTGTTCGAGGCGCTCGGCCTCGCCGCCGGTGCCTGCTCGGGCAACGGCATCCTGCTCGACATTCACAATCCGTCCAGGCCCAAGCGGCTGGCCGCGGTGAGCGACCCGAATTTCGCGTATTGGCATTCGGCGACGTTCAGCAACGATGGCAAGAAGGTGCTGTTCACCGACGAGTGGGGCGGTGGCGTGGCGCCGCGCTGCCGCGCCAGCGACAAGCCGGAGTGGGGCGCCGACGCGGTTTTCACGCTCGACAACGGCAAGCTCACCGAAACCGGCTACTACAAGCTGCCGGCGCCGCAGACCGATCAGGAAAACTGCGTGGCGCACAACGGCTCGCTGATCCCCGTGCCTGGCCGCGACATCATGGTGCAGGCGTGGTATCAGGGCGGCGTATCGGTATTCGACTTCTCTGATCCGGCGCATCCCAAGGAAATCGCGTTCTTCGACCGCGGTCCCATGGACTCGACCAAGCTGGTACTGAGCGGCTTCTGGTCGGCGTACTGGTACAACGGCCGCATCTACGGGTCGGAGATCGGGCGTGGGCTGGACGTCTTCGATCTCAAGGCGAGCGAGTTCCTGACACAGAACGAGATCGACGCGGCCAAGGCGGTGAAGCTCGACACCTTCAACCCGCAGAACCAGCCGAAGATCACCTGGCCGGCGAGTTTCTCGGTCGTGCGCGCGTATCTCGACCAGCTCGTCCGCGGGAACGGCTTGTCGAGCGACATCACGACTCGCATCGGCCGCGATCTCGATGCCGCCCAGAAGATGACCGGGGACCGACAGAAGCGCGCGCTGACGCAGCTCGGCACCGAGATGGTGCGTTACGCGACCGGATCGTCGGATCCGAATCGCGTGCGGGCGATGGCGTCGGCGACGCGGGATCTGGTGCGCGCGGCGCGTTGAGCCGGTAGGCGGCGGAGCGAAGCCTGGCGCGTCTCTGGCCAGGCTTCGCTCGTCTCACACCGCGGCGCGCGCCGTCGCCTTTCGCACTTCCGGGGCGACTTTGGTTCCGAGCAGCTCGATCGCCCGCATCACCTTGTCGTGCGGCATCGGTCCCACGGTGAGCTGTGCGAGGAATCTCGTATTTCCGAACAGCTCGTGCTCGTAGAGCATCTTGTCGATCACTTCCTGCGGACTGCCGACGAGCAGCGCGCCGTGCGGCGACCGCAGCGCGTCGAACTGCTGCGGGGTCATGGGCGGCCAGCCGCGCTCGCGGCCGATGCGTGACATGACGGCGGCGTATGGCGGGAAAAAGGTGCTCGCCGCTTCGTATGATGTGTCGGCGACGAACGTGTGCGAGTTGATGCCGAGCTGCAGCGTGGCGGGATCGTGACCCGCGTCGCGCCACGTCTCGCGATAAAGATCGATCAATGGCACGAAATGCTGCGGCGCGCCGCCGATGATGGCGAGCGCCAGCGGTAATCCGAGTTTTGCCGCCCGAACGACGGAATTCGGTGTCCCACCGACTGCGATCCACACCGGAATCGGCTGCTGCACCGGACGCGGATACACCGCCTGGTCGCGCAGCGGCGCCCGGTGCCGGCCGCTCCACGTGACACGCTCGCTCGCGCGAAGCTCGAGCAAGAGCCCGAGCTTCTCGGCGAACAACTCGTCGTAGTCGGCGAGATCGTAGCCGAACAGCGGAAACGATTCGATGAACGATCCGCGCCCCGCCATGATCTCGGCACGACCGGCCGAGATGAGATCGACGGTGGCGAATTCCTCGAACACGCGGACGGGATCGTCGGAGCTGAGGACGGTGACCGCGCTCGTCAACCTGATCCGCTTGGTCCGCGCTGCAGCGGCGGCAAGGACCACCGCCGGCGCCGACACGGCAAAGTCCGGCCGGTGATGCTCGCCGACACCAAAGATGTCGAGCCCGACCTGATCCGCCAACTCGATCTCCTCGAGCAGATCGCGGAGCCGCTGCTCGGCGCCGAGCATCGTTCCGGTGCGAGGATCGAGCGAGGTCTCGGCGAAGGTGTAAAGGCCAATCTCCATGACTCTCTTGTCGTGGGTCGAAGGATGAGGTCCGTTGTCGCTAGCCCAGTATGCGATGACGCGGGCGCGAACACGGCAACGACAACTCCAGGTGCAACTGCTCAACGCGGAGGCGCGGAGGCCGCGGAGGAGTCCCGTGGGCATTCGGGCCTCCTCTCCGCGTGGGAGCATCTACGATCTGGGATACGGATCTTACGGATGGAACCGATCATACGGATCGGCCCGATGGGCGCGAGAACTCCGCGCTCAACGCGCCGTGATTTTTTGGAGACTGCCGCTCGGGATGCTACCGGTAGCGTCCCGTGCGGCAATTCAATCAATAATTCTCGGCGCGTGGCGAGCGGGAATCTCCCGCCACCGCGAGCGCTCCTTCCCCGGCGTCCCCGGCGCCCTCCGCTCCTCTGCGTTGGGCTGTTGCCGTTGCTGTTGCTTCTACAATCCGTCCCGCCACCTACTCATCCGCAGTTGTAGTTTCTCGTCAGCCAGCTATGCACTCTCCATTCGGGGCAACGCGAGCATTCCATGAATGACGAACTGCCACCCGTCCGCTGGGGCGTTCTTGGCGCTGCGAACATCGCGATCGAGAAGGTCATCCCGGCGATGATGCGCAGCGCGCGATCGCGCGTCGTTGCCATCGCGTCGCGCTCCGAAGCGAAAGCTATTGGCGCCGCAAAGCGACTCGGGATCCCGCGGGCGCATGGCTCGTACGAAGCGCTCATCGCCGATCCGGAGATCGAAGCGGTCTACAACCCCCTGCCCAATCATCTACACGTGCCTTGGTCGATTCGCGCGGCGGAGGCCGGCAAGCACGTGCTGTGCGAGAAGCCGATCGCGTTGTCGGCGGCGGAAGCGACCGAGCTGCGCGCCGCGCGCGATCGAACCGGCGTGCTGATCGGCGAAGCGTTCATGGTGCGTACGCACCCGCAGTGGCTCGAAGCGCGTCGGATCGTCGAGAGCGGACGAATCGGAGGGCTCACGCTCGTCAGCGGCCACTTCAGCTATTTTCGCCGCGACGCCAACGACATCCGCAGCCGGCCGGAGTTCGGCGGCGGCGCGCTGATGGACATCGGCTGCTATCCCATCACGCTCGCGCGCTGGCTATTCGGCGACGAGCCGGTCGAGGTGATCGCGCAGATAGAGCGAGATCCGGAATTCGGGGTGGACCGGCTGGCGTCGGCGTTGATGCGCTTCCCGAATGGACAGGCGACGTTCGCCTGCAGCGGGCAGCTCGTGCCCTTTCAGCGAATGGAGATCTTTGGAGCGCGTGGACGCATCGAGGTCGAGATTCCGTTCAACGCGCCGCCAGATCGTTCGTGCAGAATCTTCGTCGACGACGGAGGTGCGTTGGGCGGATTGGCTGCCGAGACAATCGAGTTTCCGGCCGTCGATCAGTATACGCTGCAGGCCGACCAATTCTCGGAGGCGATTCGGGGTAAGACCTCGGTGCCCGTCTCGATCGACGACGCGGTCGCGAACATGGCGGTGATCGACGCGCTGTTTCGTTCGGCGGATTCAGGGCGATGGGAGGTTCCTGGCGCATAAGCCCGCGCTGGGCACGCCACAAGAACCGAGGGTTGAAAAGCGGATCATTCGGATGAGGCGGATGCTTCGGATCGTTCCTCGCGCGGTGAAGGTGTCGCGCGCATCAAGCAATGAATTCTTGTTGGAACAACCGCTCGGTCTGGCCCCGTTGCGCTGCTGCGTCCGGAGGCCATTCCATTCCCTGCCCCGCACCGCCGCACGGAGCCCGGTTCAGGCCACGGAGTAATCCGAAGCATCCGCCTCATCCGAAGCATCTGTTCAACCCCGCCATCTTGTGGCCCGCCCGAGCGGCAGTCCTCACATCACCGCGCCGAGATACGACGCCAATCTCAGCACGTCGGCGAATACACCTGCGGCAGTGACTTCGCGCCCCGCGCCCGGCCCCTGCACCACCAGCGGATTGTCGCGATACCGGCGCGTGCGGAACAGCACGATGTTATCCGTGAGCTGCAGTCGTCCGAATGCGTGTGTCGCCGGATACGTCCGCAGCCCCACGCTCGCCTGTCCGTCGCGCGTCACGCGACCGACGAACCGCAGCACGCAGCCCTGCTCCGCGCCGTCACGATGCACGGCCGCCATCTCGGCGTCGTGTTTCGGTAAGGCGCCGAGAAAATCCTCCACCGTTCCGCCCTGCAGCGATTCCGGAACGAGACTCCGCAGCTCGACGTCGGCGAGCTCGATCGACGAGCCCATCTCGCGTGCGAGGATGACGATCTTGCGCGCGACGTCCATGCCCGACAGGTCGTCGCGCGGATCGGGCTCCGTGTAGCCGAGATCGCGTGCGTGCGCCACCAGTGACGAGAACGGCCGCGTTCCATCGAAGCTGTTGAAGAGATACGAGAGAGTGCCGGACAGAATGCCCTCGATCTCGAGAATCTCGTCGCCGGTCTGCACCAGATCCCGCAACGTCTGAATGATCGGCAGCGCCGCGCCGACCGTGGTCTCGTAGAGATAGTGCGCACCCACAGCGCGATTGGCCTCGCGCAGTCTCCGGTAGTACGCCATGTCCGACGCATTGGCGCGCTTGTTCGGCGTGATGACGTGGATGCCGCGTGCGAGCCAGCTCTCGTACCGCCGCGCGACGTCGTCGTTCGCCGTGCAATCGATGATCACCCCGTGCGGCAGGTGCTCGGCGTGCACATGCGTGACGAAGCGGTCGATGTCCAGCCGTTCACCGGCCTGCTCGAGGCGCTCGCTCCATCGATCGAGATCGATCGCCCGTTCGTCGAGCAGCATGCCGCGCGACGTCGCGATGCCCCGTACGCGGAGATCGACGTCGAACGTCTGGCGAAGCCGCGTCGCTTCGGCGGCGATCTGCCGAAGCAGCTCGGCGCCGACGTTCCCTGCTCCGATCACACCCAGCGAGAGCGTCTGACCCGACAGGTAGAGTCCCGAGTGCGCGGCGCGAAGGGCGCGGCGTGTGTCGGCGTCGTTCACGACGACCGAGATGTTGCGCTCCGATGATCCTTGGGCGATCGCGCGAATGTTGACGCGCGCCTTGCCCAGCGCGCTGAAGAACTTCGCCGCGATTCCGGCCTGCCCGGCCATGCCGTCGCCGACGACCGCCAGAATGCTGCAGCCCGCGTCGACGTCGACGCGCGCGATCTGTCCATGGTGCCGCTCGGCGAAGAACGCCTGCTCCACCGCGGTTCGGGCGCGTTCGACGGCGCTCGCCGGCACGGCAAAGCAGATCGAGTGCTCCGAGCTGCCCTGCGAGATCATGATCACCGAGATGCCCGCGTCGCGCAGCGCGCCGAACAGGCGCTGCGCCGTGCCCGGCACGCCGATCAGTCCCGTGCCCTCGAGGTTGAGCAGCGCAATCGATTCAACGGTCGCCAACCCCTTTACCGCGAAGCCGAGCGACGGACCGGCGTGGATGCGCGTGCCCGCGAGCTCCGGCTTGAAGGTGTTTCGAATGAAGATCGGCAGCCCACGCTCGACTGCCGGCGCCATCGTACTCGGGTGGATCACCTTGGCGCCGAAGTACGCGAGCTCCATCGCCTCGTCGTACGACAGCGTGTCGAGCACGACCGCCTCGGGCACCAGACGTGGATCAGCGCTCATCACGCCGTCGACATCGGTCCAAATATGGATCTCGGCCGCGTCGAGCAGGGCCGCGAAGATCGAGGCGCTGAAGTCGCTGCCGTTGCGACCGAGCGTCGTGGCGACGCCGTCCGGCGTCGACGCCACGAATCCGGTGATCACGAGCGTCGCGTCGGGATCGTCGTTCACCGCGAGCCAGGCGTTCAGCCGCTCGCGCGACGCGCGCCAGTCGACGTGCGGGTTCGCGCCGTCCCACGTCACGACGAGCACGTCGCGCGCGTTGAGCCAGCGCGCCGGCAGCCCGCGAGCGAGGAGATGCTCGGCCAGGATCTGCGCCGACCAGACCTCGCCGTAGCCCGACACGAGGTCGAACACCTCGCGCGACGAGCGGTGGAGCAGCGTGCTGGCGTGAAGCACGTCGCCGATCTCGGTGAGATCGCGCGCGATGGCGGCCCCGATCCGCTCGGCGCTGTCGCGCGGCACCAGCGCTTCGACGGTGTCGAGGTGGCGCCGACCCAACTCGTCGAGCGTCGGCGCGTATGCCGCGCTTTCGGAGCCGGCGAGCTCCACGGCGCGGAGCAGACCATTCGTCACGCCGCTCATCGCCGAGACGACGACGGCGCGCCGCGGCGCCGGCCAACTCGCCACGATGTCGCCGACGCGGCGAATGCACTCCGCGTCGGCCAGGCTCGTGCCGCCGAACTTGTGAACCGCCGGGATGCTCACGGAGCGGTCGCGGGTCCGCGCGGGAACGGGGCGTCACGCATGGCCGCGTTGTAGGCGAACGACGCGAAGATCACCGCGGCTTGCGCCACGTCTTCGGCGCGTGTGCGCTCCATGGTGTCCATGTTCGTGTGATGGATGCGCACGTCGTAGTCCTTGTATTCCTGAATCGGATTGAAGCCGGGCACGCCCACGGCGATGAAGCTCAAATGGTCGGTGCTGCCGATGCCGGCACGCACGTTCTTGCGCATGCCGGCGTCCTTGAACGGCTCGAGCCATGCATCGAAGATCGCTTTCGCGGCGTCGTTGCCCTCGGTGAAGAAACCGTACACCGGACCGTAGCCGGGATCGATGTTCAAGTAGACCGACATCTTCTCGCGCGCGGCGCGATTCACGTCGCCGGCCAGATGCTGCGCCACCCAGGCGCGCGAGCCATAGAGGCCCTGCTCTTCGCCACCCCACAGCGCGACGCGAATGGTGCGTCGCGGCTTGGCGCCGATCGCCTGGAGGATGCGCATCGCCTCGAGTACCGTCACGGCGCCGTCGGCGTTGTCGGTCGCGCCGGTGGCCGCGTGCCACGAATCGAGATGCGCGCCGATCATAACGACCTCGTCCCTGAGACGCGGATCGCTCCCGGGCAGCTCGGCGATCACGTTGTAACCGCTGGTGTCCTGCGTGAAATAGCGTCCCTGCACGTTCACGCGAACCGTCGTCGGCACGTGATCCTGCACCAATCGGAGGAGGTTGTTGTACTGTTCCCCGGCGACGACGACGGTTGGTACGCCGGTCGCTCCAGCGTCGCGCGTCTGCAGGAAGATCGTCCCGTGCTCGCCACGGCTCGGCTTGAGCACCGCGCCGACGCCGGCGTCGTGGAGGATTTGCGCGATGCGTTGCGCCTCGCTCTGCCCGCCGCGGCCGCCCCCCCGGCCGCCGCCGATCGGTGGCGCGGGCCGATAGACGTCGGGCGGTGCGTTCGCCGCCGTGGGGTTGATGCGATCCTCGCGGATGAAGGTCGTCATGAGCGGCTGCGCGAGGACGATCTTGCCGCGGAGCGACGAAGCGATCTTGGCCAGCGAGTCGGCCGGGATGCCGGCGATCACGATCGGTGTGCCGGTGACGTCGCCCGATGTGGACGGCGACCATGCATCCGGATAGCCGATCATCGGCGCGTAGCGCGGAGCCGTCATCTCGAGCGTGAACTTGTCGAGCTCCCAGCCGCGGCCGAACGGCCACGATTCCATGTGCGTGTTCTGCAATCCCCAGCCGGCGAGATGGTCGCGCGCCCACGTCGCCGCGCGCATGTACGCGGGTGACGCCGTGAGCCGTGGGCCGATCACGGTGGCGAGCGTGTCGAGCATCGTCCAGGCATGCGATCGATTGAGACCTTCGTCGCGGATCTTGGCGATCGTGGCGCGATCGACCGATTCCTGCGCGAGCAGGCTGACGGGAACGAAGGCGAGCACGGCGAGCAGCGACGTAGACCAGCGGGGGCGGGGGCGGGGGCGGGGGGACATGGAGCCTCGTGGTGATGGGTGCCGACCGAGAATTAGAATCAGCCGCGCGGCGCGGCGGTAGACCGGCCGCGCGCGCGGCTCTACCGTTTGTCGAATGTCATACGCCGATTTTCTCGCCTTCCGCCGGTCAGTGCCCCGACCGCCGCGTCTCGAGCGGCAGACCGTGCGCGTGCGCGGGATCGACTTCGCGGTGTTCACGAGTCCGCCGGCCGGCGACGCGCCGCCCATCGTGTGCATCAACGGAGGAATGATCTACGACCACTCGATGCTCTGGCCGGCGTTGTCTCCGCTCGCGGCGCGACGTCAGGTCATTCTGTACGATCAACGCGGCCGCGGCGCGTCGTCGGCGCCCAGCGATCCGGCGGACTCGTCGATCGAGGACGACGGCGACGACGTCATCGCGCTTCGTCGCGCGCTGGGCGTGCGTCGATGGGACGTGCTCGGTCACTCGTGGGGCGGCGGCATCGCGATGCTCGCGGCGGCGGCCGATCCAGCGGGAGTCCGGCGACTGGTGCTCGTGGATTCGGTGGGTCCGACGAGCGAGTGGATCGTTCCTCTGCGTCGCGCGGTACTGGCGCGTCTCACCGGGACGCAGCGCGATGCGGTGGCGAGCATTCCCGAAGAAGCGCTGTTCACTCCCGATCCCGCGCTGCACGCGAAATACGCCCGCGCCGTGTATCCCGCATGGTTCGCGGACCAGGACCTGTCAAGTCGTTTTACACCCCCTGTGGCACTCAGCGAAACCGGATCTGTTGTCCTTGCTCGACTTCGGCGCGGAGGATACGATTGGCGCCCGCGCTTGCGTGCCCTTTCCGCCGCCACATTCGTCGTACATGGCGAGGAGGACGTCCTACCGCCAGCAGTTTCGCTCGACATTTCTTACAAGCTTTCTAATGCCCGCCGCTGTGTGATTCCCTCCTCCGGGCACATGCCATTCTGGGAAGCGCCAGACCGCTTTTTTTCGCTGACCGAATCCTTCCTGTCGTAACTCCACAGTCGTACACGAAGCAATCCCACCGGTTTTTCCGGCATGCAGCGAGCAACCCTCCCCCTTCTCTCGCTCGCGCTGGGAGCGTCCCTCCTCAGCGTGTTCCGCGCGTCGACGACGCGCGCCGCGGCGCCGTTGCCAGTGCGCTACGACGCGACCGCCGCGGGGAGGATCTCGCGCCGCTTCGATACGGCGGACGCCGTGGCGACGCCGCGCGTCGATGAACACGCGGCCGTGTTGCGTCGCATCAGGACGGCGCAGGAAGGCACCTACATCGCCGACATTCTGCTCGAGCGCGACTCGGCGCTCGCGCGCTGGCCCGACCGTCACGGCAAACCGCTCACGGTCTGGATCCAGGCGGAATCACAAGTCCCCGATTTCCTGGCGACGTACACGGCGGAAGTCCGTGACGCGTTCCAGGAGTGGGACGCGCTGCATCTTCCCGTGCACTTCACGTTCGTCGACGACTCGAGCGATGCCGAGGTGCACGTGACGTGGATCGATCGATTCACGGAGCCGATCAGCGGCCGCACGCGCTGGTCGCGCGACGATGCGTGGGCGATCACCGAGGCGAACATCACGCTCGCGGTGCACCACAGTTCCGGTGACCAGCTCGACGACGACGCGATGCGCGCGATGGCGCTCCACGAGATCGGCCATCTGCTGGGCCTCGATCACACGACGGACAGTCTGAGCATCATGGCGCCGCGCGTCCGCGTGCGCGAGCTGTCCGAGGCGGACCGCGCCACGGCGCGGCTGCTCTACGCACTGCCGGCCGGCTCCGTCCGCTGACCCGTGGCCGCGCTGCGCGCGGAAAGACTGGTCTACGTCGCGTTCGCCGCGTTCGCCGTCTTCGTCGGCGAGCAGGTCTGGGAACAGCGACATCACCTGGCCGCGCGGCTCGATGACTCGTTCATCGATGATCAGGACACGATCCGGCGCGACATCGTTCTGCCGCCCGACTACCGGGTCGTCACACCGAGGCAGCCCGACGTCGTGACGTCGACCGTCGTGGCGCCGCAGCGTGTCGCCGCGCCCGACCGGGATCCCGCGCAGATCAGCGCCCGCATCGCGCTCACGAGCGGGACGTACATGTCGGACATGCTCGCCGACCTCAAGCACTCCCTCGTGCGCTGGCCAGACCGCTCCACCGATGGCCTTCGCGTGTGGGTGCAGTCGGTCACGAACATCCGCGACTGGGACGTGCGCTACGCCGAGATGGCGCGCGAAGCGGTCGCGGATTGGGCGGGTGACGGCGTGCCGCTTCGCTTCGATTTCGTTCTCGACTCGGCGCACTCCGACGTGCAGATCCTGTGGACCGAGCGCTTCCCCGCGACCGCCGGCCGGCGCGTGGGCTCGACGCGACGCACCACGGACCAGAACGGGTGGCTCGTCGGCGCGGAGATCATCGTCGCCGTGCACGACAGCGCCGGCACGATGCTGATGCCGTGGGATCTCGCCGGGATCGTCCGCCACGAAGCGGGACACGCACTCGGCCTCGGCCACTCGCGCGACTCCACGACGAAGATGTACCCGGTCGAGTTCAAGCACGACATCACCGACGCCGATCGCGCCACTCTGCGCTTGCTCTACTCGCTGCCGCCCGGTCCGGTACCGTAACGGGCGGGAATCGTTTTTGCCCGGATGTGCGGGCATGCGAACGCCGGAAGGCAACAGACAATTCGACATCGGGATCGTCGGCGGCGGGCCGGCGGGCCTCAGCGCTGCGATCTGGTCCGCGCGCTATCTGCACTCCGTCGTACTCGTGGACAGCGGCGATCCGCGCAACTGGGAGACGCGCGGCATCAACGGCTTTCTCGGCTTCGAAGGAATCCGTCCGCCCGAGTTGCGCGCGAGCGGCCGCGAATTGTGCCGCAAGCTCGGCGTCGAGCTGGTCGACGCGATCGTCCTGCACGTCGAGCACCTGGGCGAGGAGGACTTTGCGCTGTGCCTCGAGGGCGGCGACCGCATCCACGCACGACGATTGTTGATGGCGATCGGCATTCGCGACGTGTGGCCGGATATCCCCGGCCTCGCCCACGTATACGGCGCCAACGCGCACGTCTGCCCCGACTGCGACGGCTACGAGTCACGCGGCAAGAAGGTCGTCGTCGTCGGCAACGGCCGCCGCGCCGTGGGGCTGGCGCTCAACCTCACCACGTGGACCGACGACGTCATTATTTGCACGAACGGACGGCCTCCCGAGCTCGACGAGCAGGAGTACTGCGACAAGCTCGATGCGTTGAACATTCCGGTGCTCACCGAGCGCATCGAGACGGTGTGCTACGAAGGCAGCACGATCCATTGCCTCAAGCTCGCCGATGGAATGCAGCTCGACACCGACAAGCTGTTCTTCACGCTCGCCCAGTATCCCGCCGATGATCTGTGCGCGAAGCTGGGCTGCGAGCGCGACGACGAGGGGCACGTGATCATCGACGAGCACGGGCACACGTCGGTGGACAACGTGTTCGCGGCGGGCGACATCACGCCCGGTCCCCAACTCGCGATCAACGCCGCCGCGGAAGGCGCCGCGGCGGCGTTGGCGATGCACAAGTCACTGGTGCCCGAGTCGCGACGGCTCACGCCCCGGTTGCACGCCGTCAACTCACGGTGACGACCACGTCAGCGTGACGGTGCGAGGCTTCTGATTCCGGACGACCTGCAGCGCGACCGCGCGCTGCCGAAGTCGCGTCAACACACGATCACGGAACTCGGGTAACGTGAGCACCGGCTCGTCGTCGACGCTCACGATCACGTCACCGCTCCGCAGCCCGGCGCGCCACGCTGGCGTCTGCTCCGGCACGTCGTTCACCAGTACGCCCGTCTTGAGCTTGAATGCCTTGGCGAGCCCCGCGCTCACCGTCGACATACTCGCGCCGAACATACCGTTCGACAGCACGA
>DATISA010000099.1:0-9166 GCA_035469245.1 Gemmatimonadaceae bacterium | reverse complement strand
GTTCCCCGGCAGGTGTGCGCGAATTGCCACGTCCAGCGGAATCCGGACAGCACATGGCAGCGCATCATTGCGACCGCCGGGCATTCCGTGCACCTGCAGACGGACAGCGCGCGGCGACTGCGCATCGAGTGCCTGACGTGCCACGGCGTGTCAGCGCACCGATTCGTCCCCGTCGCCCAAACGTGTGCGCAGTCGGGATGTCACGGGGAATCGCAGATCCGGCTTGGAAAGATGGCAGGGCAGACGAGCCTGCACTGCGTGACGTGCCATCAATTCACCGCGCCCGTTTCAGAGGCCCGGCCGGTCGCGCAGGCGCAGGCGGAATTGGTCCCCTCGGCGCACAACTGCTTCGGCTGCCACGAAATGCAGAAGCTGCTCGCGCCGTTCGTGCCGGCCAACGATCCGCACAAAGGACGGTGCGGCGATTGTCACAACCCGCACACACAGAAGACTCCGAGCGCGGCGTTCAAGACGTGCACGAACAGTGGATGCCACACGCGCCCCGATACGCTGACGCCATTCCATCGCGGCCTCCACGAGACGGCGCTCGCCAACTGCGGCACTTGCCACGAGGCGCACACCTGGACGGTCCGCGGAAAAGCCTGTCTCGATTGTCACAAGAACATCTTCGACGAGCCGCCAAAGCCCGCATCTCCACGGCTCCGCGGCGCGGCGACCGCGCCCGCTCATCGATCGTCGCCTACGGCCTCTTTTCGAAACGCGCGTTGATCCAGTCGGCGATCATCTGCAGCGCGATCGGCGAAAATGTCTGCTCGATCGTGGCGTACTCACTCGGGCTTCCGGTCTTCGCTGACTGAAAGAGGTGGTTGAGCCCTGGCAGCTCCTGGACCTGGTGGTCCTTGTTGCCGCCCGCCTTGAGCGCCGTGTCGATCGCGGCGAGATCCTGCCTGGGCGGAACCTGCAGATCCAGCGAGCCGTCGAGCGCGAGCAGCGGTACTTGTACCTGCCGGAGCGTCGGACGCGGGTCGTACTTGAGGAAGTACATCATCCACGGCGCCAGCAGTTCCTTCCTCGCGGCAACGAGCTGCGCGCGTGCCCGCTCGCGCTGGTCTTCGGGGAGGGACGCGACCATGCGCTTGGAGATCGAGTCCACGCGCGCCACGGCGTCGGCCGAATCGCGGGAGCCTTTGACGGCGGCGAACAGACGAACATTCGCTTCAGCGTTGCGATCGATCAGCTCTTGCGGCGCGCCCTGGGCTTTGGCGATCAGCTCCTGCTGCATGAGGAGAATCGAATCGCCGGGCAACCCCGGGCCCGCGAGCAGCACGACGAACGCCACGTCCCTGGATCGAGTTGCGACGATCGGTGCGATCAGACCACCTTCGCTGTGGCCAAGAATCCCGACGTGGTCGCGCGCGATTCCCTTTTGCAGGCGAAGGAATTCGACTGCCGCCTGCGCGTCGTTGGCGAAATCGGCGCTCGTCGCCGCGGAGAACTTGCCGGTGGACTTGCCGAAGCCCCGATCATCGTAGCGCAGGCTCGCGATGCCGTGGCGCGCCAGGTAATCGGCGATGACGAGAAACGGCTTGTGGCCGAGCAACTCCTCGTTGCGATCCTGCGCTCCTGATCCCGTCACCATGACGACCGCTGGGAAAGGCCCGGGGCCGGGAGGCATCAGCACCGTTCCGGCGAGCCGGACGCCGGGCACGGACTCGAAGCTCACGTCCTGCGATGCGTACGGAAACGGAGGCTTGGGCTCTTGCGGGCGCACGGGAGTTGGCAGCGCCGGCGCGCGGCCCATGGCGAGCGGTAGTGCGGCACCCTGGAAGAACGTCCCGCGCAAGGAGTCGCCTTTCGCGTCGAGCGCACTGGTGTAGGTCGCCTGGACCGACGTCATCGAAGCGACCAGCGTGTCGCCGCGGATGGTGACCGTCGCGGGAATCTTGGCGTTCCCCTGGTCGAGGCTCGTCAGCACGCCGCTCAGCGTCCCAGCGGAATCCCGGGAGATCGTGAGGGCGAGGCGCAGCCGCGCCGTTGGGGTGACGAGCACACCAATCCAATTGCCGGTGAACCGTTCGGCGCTCGCCGTGGGTTGTTGCGCCAGGAGCGGGATGCCGTGCAGCGCAACGAAGGCTGCGAGGCTGTAGCTGACAATTCGCTTCATCGCTGACTCATGGGTCGTGAGGAAGGTTCGTGCGAACATACTCACAACGCATGCGCGGCGCCGAGCGTTTCAGCCAGCCACGAGCGACGCTCCGGGTAGTCGAACCGCCGACTGCCCGGAGCCGCGATTGTCGAGGAGGGCGTTTACTCCGTCGTCTTGCCGGCGAAGTGCTCGACCGTCTTCTCCGCTTCCGCCTTTGTACGAACCACCAGCCCGTCTTCGTGCTCGGGCGGCGCGTAGATCGTGTAGAGCTTGAGCGCCCGCACGCCGGTGTTTCTGACGTTGTGTCGCGCACCGGCGGGAACGAGAACCGCCATGTCGCTGTCGACTCGCGTCGTCTTACCGTCGATCACGACCTCGCCCCTGCCGGCTTCCACGCGGAAGAACTGATCAGTGTCCTCGTGGACCTCTTCTCCGATCTCCTCGCCCGGCTCGAGGGACATCAGCACGAGCTGCATGCGAGGCCCGGTGTAGACCACGCGCCGAAAATCACGGTTCTGTTCGGTACGGTCTTCGATATCGGCGATGAACCCTTTCATTGTCTCCTCCTTGCGATCGCGCGCGCTGGATGCGGCTGGAGGCCGAGGCGAATGGGTGTCCGGCCCAGTTGAAAGAACGTTCGCCTCGGGCAACCAGCCGCGATATCGGGCAAGTCCGGCTACGCGACGAGGATTCTCCTTACCATCGCGACTCTTCGAACAGCGCCTGGCTATCTGCGCTCGTCGTCCTCGCCGCGTTCCCGCTCGCTCGAGCGGGCAGCCTTGCCCGACAGATCGCCCGCGGCGGCGCCGACACGCTCCGGCGCGTACGCGCTTGCAGCGCCGTACCGATAGACCAGTTGTCCGCCGCTATGACCAACGCGAAACGCGCCAACCACGAGCAGTGCCGAGCCGGCCGCGGTGGCGATTCGAGCCGCACGGCCTGTGAGCCCGCCCACGAGCCCGGCGGCCGCGATGAGAGCGACGGCTCCGGACACGATCAGGAACGTCTCCGCCATCTCTTCATGCGCCGAAAGCGGCTGTTTGGCGACGACGTCCTCGACACGCTCGTCCTGTTCTTCGCCAGTCTCTACCGAAACCCACGCGCTCGCGGCGAGGGCGAGTGAAAGCGCCAGCGGAATGCCCCACGCGCGCCTAGCCCGCGCACCGCGACGGATGGCCCAGAGCGCGCCCACGGCAGCGATCGGGAGCAGGAACGCGAGCACGACCGGGAAGTGGACGATCGCCGGATGCAGTGGATCGGGAAGCATGCAACTCTCCAAGTTTCGTTTCTGATCGAATGATCGAGCGAAACGCCGGACGGCGACATCGGGCGTTTGTGCATGGGGACTCCGGCATTTGCCGGATGCGTCGTAAGCCCTTGCCCGATAATGTCCTGAAATGGCCGACATTCTCGACGAATCCGACCGCGACGTCCACATGCTGCGGGCACTGCTCGCGTTCGTCCTGCTCGCGACGGTCATCGGCGGCGGCATCGACCTGGTCCTCGACGCGCCCAGGAACTGGTCCGCGCACGTCGTCTTCGAGCTCGCGCTCATCGTTGCCGCGCTCGCCACCTCGATCTTTCTGTGGCGCGGTTGGTGGGTCTCGACTCGCACCCTGGTGGAAACGAGGCAGGTGCTCGCCGAGCATGCCGCCGAGCGTGATGCGTGGCGAGCGAGCGCACAGGCTGCCCTGGCGGGCCTCGGCCGCGCGATCGACGAGCGCTTCACGGCGTGGGAACTGACACCCGCCGAGCGTGAGGTGGCGATGGCGCTGCTCAAGGGCCAGAGCCACAAGCAGATCGCGTTCAGCAGCGGTCGCAGCGAGCGAACGGTGCGGCAACACGCGGTGGCCGTGTATCAGAAGTCGCGCCTCAACGGCCGCGCCGAGCTCGCGGCGTTCTTTCTCGAAGATCTGATGCTGCCGCCGAGCAGCGATCGCATGCCGTGACTCTCGCCGCGAGAGGTCTTGCCAGGTATCATTGCGACGAACGCATGGGCTACGGAGCGTACGCTGATGAGGCATCTGACATACCGCTCGAGGCAGTTCTCGATTTTCTTCGGCACCGCCGCGCTGGTCGGCTCGGTCGCGATGCCACACCGCTCGGATGTGGCGTTGTCTTCGCTCGACTTGACCAAGATGCGCGTCCAGCCTGGATTCGGACGCGGTGCACAGGCTTCGAACGCGGCGCAAGCGAACAAGTCCGTCGACGGCAATCCGATTCGGATTGGGGGGCGGGAATTCGCCGAGGGCGTTGGAACGCGCGCCACGAGCGTGCTGTTCGTGAATCTTGGTGGCGGGAGCGATCGTTTCTCTGCCTTCGTTGGCGCTGACGACAATCTCATTCCCGCGCCGCCGGGACGCGGCGGACAACCGGCGGCCGCGCCCGCGCCGCCTCCGAAAATCCCGATCGTGTTCCGCGTCGTTGGCGACGGCCGAGTCCTGCACGTCAGCAAGCCCGTCGCGTCGGGCGACGCACCGGAATCACTGACGGTCGACGTGCGCGGCATCAAGACGCTCGTCCTCCAGGTCAAACCCGTCGAGGGAAGCCGCGCCGTCGCGGCAAACTGGGCTGATGCGAAGTTCTCCGTCAGCGGCGCAAGCCCGGTGGCGATCGATATCCCGGTCGAGCCGCGCGAGATTTTCACACCAAAGCCTGGACCGGCGCCGCGCATCAACGGACCATCGCTCACCGGCGTGACCCCGGGCCACGACGTGCTCTACAAGATTCCCGCGACCGGCACCAAGCCGATCACGTACGGCGCGACGAATCTGCCCAAGGGCCTCACACTCGATCCATCGACCGGCATCATTCGCGGCGCGATCGCGACGCGCGGCCGGTACCCCGTCACGTTTACGGCGAAGAACTCGGCCGGATCAGCGTCCAAACCGTTCACGTTCGTCGCCGAGGGACAGCTCGAGCTCACGCCGGCGATGGGGTGGAACAGCTGGAATGCCTACGGTCGCGCGGTGAGCGACTCACTCGCGCGCGCCGCCGCCGATGCGTTCGTGTCGAAAGGTCTGATCGATCACGGCTGGACGTACATCAATCTGGATGACGGATGGGAACGCGCACCGCGGGAGACCGATCCGCTGTACGAGGGGCCGACGCGTGCGCCGGACGGCACGATGCTCACCAACAAGAAGTTCCCCGACATGAAGGCGCTCGGCGACTACATCCACTCGAAGGGACTCAAGTTCGGCATTTACTCCGGGCCGGGGCCCACGACCTGTCAGGGACTCGAGGCGAGCTGGCAGCACGAGCTTCAGGATTTTCAGACCTACGCCAAGTGGGGCGTCGACTATCTGAAGTACGACTGGTGCAGCTACTCGCGCGTGCTCGCGCCGGGTGAGACCAACCAGCAGCTGCCGGTGCTCAAGCGACCGTACCAGGTCGCGCGCGCCGCGCTCGACCAGGTGTCGCGCGACATCATCTACTCACTCTGTCAGTACGGATGGGGAAACGTGTGGGAGTGGGGCGCGGACCCGGATATCCGCGGAAATTCGTGGCGGACGACCGGTGACATCACCGACACGTGGGAGAGCATGAACGGAATCGGCTTTCAACAAGTCGGACACTCCAAGTTCGCCGCGCCGGGCCATTGGAACGATCCCGACATGCTCGTCATCGGGAAAGTCGGTTGGGGCCCGCGGCTCCGCGACTCGCGTCTCTCACCCAACGAGCAGTACGTGCACATCACCTTGTGGTCGCTGCTCGCCTCGCCGCTCCTCCTCGGCAACGATCTGACGCAGATGGACGACTTCGAGCTCAACCTCGTGACCAACGACGAGGTCCTCGCGGTGCACCAGGATCCGCTGGGCAAGGCGGCGGATCGCGTGTCCAAGAAGGACGAGCTCGAGGTGTGGTCACGCCCGCTCGCCGACGGTTCGCTCGCTGTTGGATTGTTCAATCGCGACGAGATGGCGATGCCGGTCGCGGTTCGCTGGAGCGAGCTGGGGATCAGCGGACCGCAAACTGTGCGCGATCTCTGGCGCCAGAAGGATCTGGGCACCTTCAGCGACGAGTTCTCGAGTGTGGTGCCGCGGCACGGCACGTTGTTCGTCAAGGTGACCAGGAAGGGATAGCGACATTCTTCGAGGATCGGTGCTTCCGACCGGCCCAGCTCCAGGCTACGTTAGCGCACCCTCCACCCGGCTAACCGGCCACCGCGACGGCGCGATGGAGCTTCGGGAGCAACTCCAATTGGCTCTTGGCGACGCATACACCCTCGAGCGCGAGCTCGGCGGTGGTGGCATGTCGCGCGTGTTCGTCGCGAACGAGAACGCGCTCGGCCGAAAAGTCGTGGTCAAGGTGCTGCCTCCGGAGATGACGCAAGGCGTCTCGGTCGAGCGGTTCAAGCGCGAGATCCAGCTGGCGGCACAGTTGCAGCACCCGCACATCGTTCCGGTGCATGCGTCCGGAGAAACGGGCGGGCTGCCATTCTACACGATGCCGTTCGTAGACGGCGCGTCGCTGCGGTCGCGCATCGCCAAAGCCGGGGCGCTGCCGATCGCCGAAGCGATCAGCATACTTCGCGAAGTGGCGAAAGCGCTCGCGTATGCCCACGATCGGGGCGTCGTACACCGCGACATCAAGCCCGACAACGTGCTCATCACGGGCGGCTCGGCGGTCGTGACCGACTTCGGCATCGCGAAAGCGTTGTCGGCGTCGCGAATGGAAGCGCCGGGCGGCACGCTGACGCAACTCGGCACGTCGATCGGTACGCCCGCGTACATGGCGCCCGAGCAGGCCGCGGGCGATCCGAACGTCGACGCGCGCGCCGATCTGTACTCGTTCGGTTGTCTCGCGTACGAGCTGCTCGTGGGCAAGCCGCCGTTCCACGGGCGAACGCCGCAGCGCATGCTCGCCGCGCACATGGGGGAGAAGCCACAACGAGTCGCCGAGCTGCGTCCCGATACGCCGCCGCTGCTCGACGAGCTGGTGATGCGCTGCCTGGAGAAAGAGCCCAACGATCGGCCCCAGTCGGCGCACGATCTGGTGAAGGCGCTCGAGTCGGTGGCGACGAGCGGTGGCGCGCATCCCGCCATGCCCGAGATCCTGCTCGGCGGACGACCGCGTCTGGGGCGCGCGTTGATGATGTACGCGGCCGCGTTCATCGTGGTCGCCGTCGTGGCCAAAGCGGCGATCATCGCGATCGGATTGCCGACGTGGGTGCTGCCCGGCGCCGTGATCGTCATGGCGCTCGGGCTTCCGGCGATTCTTTTGACGGCGTTCGTGCACCACGGCGCGCACCAGGCCATGACGATGGCGCAGCTCACGCCGGGCGGCTCGCCCGTCACACAGTCGACAATGGCGCGCATCGCCGCAAAAGCGAGCCCGTGGGTGACGTGGCGGCGCACGACGATGACGGGCGTCGCGACGTTCGGCGTATTTCTCCTGCTCGTCGCCGGCTACATGATCACGCGCGCACTCGGCATCGGACCCGCTGCGTCGCTGATGGGCGCGGGCGTGCTCGGCGCTCGTGAGAAGTTGATCATCGCGGACTTCAAGAGTCCGGCGTCGGATACGACGCTCGGGCCGGTGGTGACGGAGGCGTTCCGGTCCGATTTGGCGCAGTCTTCGAGCGTCGAGATCATGCAGCCGACCGCTGTGCGCGAGGTGCTCCGGCTGATGCAGCGCGCGCCCGATTCGCGGGTCGACTACGGGCTGGCGCGCGAGGTCGCGACGCGTGAGGGGGTCAAGGCCGTGGTCGACGGCGAGGTGCTCGGCCTTGGCGGCGGATTCGTGATCGCCGCGCGGCTGCTGTCGGCGCAGACGGGTGATGTGCTAGCCGATTTTCGCGTAACGGCGGATCAGGCCAAGGACATCATCCCCGCGATCGACAAGCTGTCGCGGGATGTGCGGACCAAAGTCGGTGAGTCGCTCAAGCGCGTCAACGCGGCTCCGCCACTGCAGCAGGTCACCACTCCGTCACTGCCCGCGCTTCGCAAGTATGTTCAGGCGGTCGAGCTGTTGGACCGCGGACGCGACTTCGCTCGCGGCATCTCCCTCCTCGAGGAAGCCGTCGCGCTCGACACGGGATTCGCGATGGCGTACCGGAAGCTGGCCGTCGCTCTAGGGAACCAGGGCCGGAATCCCGAACGCGAGATCGATGCGATCGAGCGAGCGTACGCGCACCGCGATCGGTTGAGCGAGCCGGAGCGGTACCTCACCGAAGCGGCCTTTTGGACCAACGGACCGAAGCCGGATCTCGGGAAGTCGCTTGCCGCGTACGAAGCGCTCATCGAGCTCAAGCCGGACAATGCCGTCGCGCTTAACAACGCGTCGGTCGACTATCAACGTCAGCACGACTATCAAAAGGCCGAAGCCTACGCCAAACGCGCGATCGCCGTCGACTCCGGTGTCGTCCCCTACTACGACAACGCCATCGGCTCGGCGATCGCGCTCGGCAAGCTCGACGAAGCCGAGCGTATGACGTCCGTCGCCGCGAGACACCTGGCCAAGCCAATCCCCGAGTATTGGAGGGGGCAGATCGCGCAGAGCCGCGACCGCTTCGATTCGGCGGAGACGATCTTTGGCCACCTCCACGACGCGACTACGGACAACAGCATACGACACGACGCCGCCCAGTATGCGTACGCTTCCGCGCTGAGCGCGGGCCGATTGGCGAGCGCCGACAAGTGGCGCCGCGCCCAGGCGGACGCCGCCGCCGCCGCTGGCGACACCACCGCGGATCTGCGTGAAGCCATCGATGACGCGATGATCAGCGGCTGGTTTCGCGACAGTCCGCAACGCGCGCTCGCGATCGTCGACAGCGCCTTACTCGCGAAACCTCTGCAGAATCTCAAGCCGATCGCGCGTCCGTACGCCGAACTGGCGCATGTCTACGCCCTCGCCGGTCGAGCGGATCGCGCCAAGGAAATGCTCGCCGCCTTCGATCAAAGCCGAAAGTCACAGGGGCGATGGACGGACGATTGGGCCCGGCATACCATGGCCGGCGAGATCGCGCTGGCCGAACGCAATTACGCTGACGCCATCCGCGAATTTCGCTCGGCCGAGAACGTTTGCCCCGGCTGCCTGCTGCCCGACATCGGTCGG
>DATISA010000098.1:0-26002 GCA_035469245.1 Gemmatimonadaceae bacterium | reverse complement strand
ACATCCATTCGCTTGATCGGCTGGCGGGGATCGATGATGTCGTGCGGCAACCCGAGCGAGTCGGCCAGCCAAGCCGTCGTCACCGTCGCTCCACGCGCGCGCCAATCGCCCGCCACGCGAAGCGCCGCTTCGTTGCTGATGGTGTGATCGTGAGCATTGAGCAGCAGCCGGATGTCCTTCACGGCCGGAGCCGTTCTCTGGGCCTGGCGTTCGACGGCGAGCCCCAATCGCAGCATCTGCCCAAAGCCGTGGGTCGTCCAGCCGTCTTCGCGATCGGGAACCGTGTCCGGCCTTGGGTGTTGCCGCGTGAGGTTTGGCAGGCGTACCGCCAGCCTCGACACCGGACTCCCCAGCTTCCACGGAAGCCGCGCGAGCTCGATCGCCGGCGCGATCACTACCACGCGTCCCACATCCGGCCGATTCTGCGCTACCCAAGCGGCAATTGCGCCGCCGGCACTCAGTCCGGCGACTAACACGGTGTCGCCAAGCCCGCGCGCAATGACGACGGCGGAGTCGGCGCAGTCGCGAAGCTGCTCGGCGGTCATTTCCGCCAGCGCGGTCATGGCGCCAGGCTCGGCGTGATGCGGCAGCCGCGGGATGTAGACGTTGGCGCCCTGGTCATAGAGCCGCTCGCCGAAGACGCGAAATTGGCGCGGCGAGTTGGTGACACCGTGAAAGAGCACGATCGCGCGCGACGTGCGTTGCCCGTGAACCAGCAGGATCGACGCACCGCTCGGGACGGCGACCGAATCTTCGTGAGCGATGGTTCGAGTAACCTGTTGCACCGCGTCGGCATAGCTTGGAACGCCGATTCGAAGGGCGACCAGATCGCGGGTGTCGAGCGGCCGGATGGCCGCGATGCCGAGCCCGAGCACGGCGACACTGCAGAACAGCGCGGCTGCCATCTTTCGGCGAGCGGTCATGCGCATCGGCCAAGGCTAGGGTACACATGGGGATTCAAGGGCGCCCGCTGAGCCATGTCCAGCCCCACGCCCCTTGACTCCCCCTCTCCTGCGCGCCAGTCTCCGACTACCAGGGCTGATCACCGCAGGCCAACGTGCAGACTCGAAGCGCCACACACCGCTCGTCCGATAGCGTCCGCGTATTCGCCGATGACTTGGGAAGACTCTGGAGCGCCGCCCGCTCGGGCGGCGTCCTAGTCTTCAACTGCATCAGCGAGACGCGGCACGCCGGACGCGCGCTCGCCGTGGAACTCACGAAGCTCGACGATTCGGTCAGCGACGACGCCCTTCGCGCGTGGCTCGAGCAAGCACCGAGGATCGGAACACTGCTTTGAGAGCAGAGGAGTCGACGCTATGAGGGAGTACAAAGGATCGGAGATCCGCAACATCGCGGTAGTGGGACACGGGGCGAGCGGCAAGACCAGTTTGGTCGATGCGCTCGCCTTCGTGTCAGGAAGCTCAAAGCGACACGGATCGGTGAAAGACGGCACGGCACTCACCGATCATGCCGCGGAAGAGATCGAGCGAGGCTACTCGATCAACCTCGGCACCGCCTTCGCCGAGTGGCAGGATTCCAAGATCAACCTCATCGATACGCCAGGGTACCTCGACTTCCAGGGCGACGCGATTGCCGGATTGGGTGCTGCCGACGGCGCGCTCGTCGTCGTTCCTGCTACGTCGGGAGTGGAAGTGGGCACCGAGCGGATGTTCCGCGAAGCGGTGGCCCGGCGCGATCCCGTGATGTTCGTCGTGTCGATGATGGACAAGGAGCATTCGGATTTCGACCGCATCTACCAGCAGATCAAGACGCGGCTCACGAACAAGGTCATCCCCGTCGAGGTGCCAGTCGGCCAGGGCGCCGACTTCCATGGCGTCGTGAACCTCTTCACCAAGAAGGCGCACCAGTTCAAGCGCGGCATCAAGACGGGCGAGTATCAGGAGACCGACATCCCCGACGAATCGAAAGCGCTCTTCGATCGATACTACGCGGAACTGATCGAGTCCATCTCGGCCACCGACGACACGATGCTCGAGCACTACCTCGAGGGCGCCGAGATTTCGCGGGACGAAGCGATCGCCGGGATGAAGGAAGCGATGAAGCGCATGGAGCTTTTTCCGCTGTTCTGCGTGTCGAGCGAGCTCAATTACGGCGCGCAGGCGGTGCTGTCGACGATCGTCGAGCTCATGCCGAACGCGTATGAAATGGAAGAGATCCACGCCTTTACCGGCGCCGAAGGCGACAACACGGTCGAGATTCACTGTAACGACGCCGGCCCGTGCGTCGCGCACGTCTTCAAGACGATGTCCGAGCCGCATGTCGGCGACGTCACCTTCTTCCGGCTGTTCTCGGGCGCGATCGTGAATGGCGACGAGCTGTTCAACGTGACGCGCAGCGGAATGGAGAAGCTCAATCACCTCTCGGTCGCGCAGGGCAAGGACCGCATCGAGGTCAATCGGCTGCACGCGGGCGACGTCGGGTGCGTCGCGAAGCTTCGCAACACGCACACGAACGACACCCTGTCGTCGCGCCAGCATCCGGTGCGGCTGCCGCTCATCAGCTTCCCCGAAGGCACGATCCAGATGGCGGTTCATGCGCCGAACCGCGCCGACGAAGAGAAGCTCCAGTCGGGACTGCACCGCCTGCACGACGAGGATCCCACGTTCGAGGTCCACTACAACGCCGAGACCCACGAGACGATCGTCTCGGGTCTGGGCGAGCGGCACCTCGAGGTGGGGATGTCCAAGCTCAAGCGGAAGTTCGGCGTCACGGCCGAGCTCTCCAAACCCAAGATCGCGTACCGCGAGACGCTCAAGGGCAAGGGCGAAGGGCAGGGACGGCACAAAAAGCAGTCCGGTGGTCGCGGCCAGTTCGGTGACTGCTGGATCCGCATGGCGCCGCAGCCGCGCGGCGCGGGGTACACGTTCGTCGATCAGATCGTGGGCGGCTCGATTCCGCGCCAGTACATCCCGGCGGTCGACAAAGGGATCCAGGAAGCATCGGTCCGCGGCGTCCTCGCCGGATATCCGCTAGTCGATTTCCGCGTCGAGCTGTTCGACGGCTCGTACCACACGGTCGACTCGAACGAAATGTCGTTCAAGATGGCGGGCATTCTCGGTTTCAAGACGGTGGCGCCCAAGTGCAAGCCGACGCTCCTCGAGCCGCTCGACGAGCTCGAGATCACGACGCCCGACGACTACATGGGAGACGTGCTCGGCGACCTCTCCTCGCGCCGCGGCCACATCCTCGGCACCGAGCCGTCCGACGGCGGCACCGTGATCCGCGCCATCGTCCCGCAGGCCGAGCTATACGGCTACGCGAGCTCGATCTCGTCGATGACCCAGGGCCGCGCCACGTTCAAGCGCCGGTTCAAGGGCTATGAGGAAGCGCCGCACGAAGTGCAGCAGAAGATCATCGAGGAAGCGGCCAAGGAAAAAGAAGAAGAACTCGCCGCCGCGCATTAGAGCGAACGGCAGACGGCGGGCGCTAAACGCGGAAGTGCCAAACGACGGAAATGCCGTGGTGCGGGTAGCGAAATTCGAAAGTGCCAAACGGCGTGAACGGCGTAGATGACGAAGAGCGGGAAAGGGCGACCGCCGCCTTTTCCCGCTCTTTGTTACTTTCGCTCTTCACGCCGTTTGGCGC
This sequence comes from Gemmatimonadaceae bacterium, assembly GCA_035469245.1. GTDB lineage: Bacteria > Gemmatimonadota > Gemmatimonadetes > Gemmatimonadales > Gemmatimonadaceae > JAQBQB01. The sequence continues at coordinate 22,396 of DATISA010000098.1, read as the reverse complement.
TTTCGGTCTCTGGCAGTTCCGCCTTTAGGCATTCCCGCCGTTTGGCATTTTCGCTGTTAGCGCCCGCCGTTTGCCGTTCGCTCCCTTCTCACGTCCCGGTTTTCCGCTTCCGAGCCACCGCCTTTTTCCGCGGTTTCGCCTTTTTCCCGATCTCGATCGGCACGATGTCCCGCTCTTCCTCCGTCCCGCTTCCACACGCCGACGCCGCGATCGCCGGCTGCCGCGGCTGCTTGTACACGTACCGCTCGCCCGCGTAGTTCCGGAACACCACTTCGTCCTCGTTGATCTCCTCCACGTACTCGGGCAGGAGCGGCACTTTGCCGCCGCCTCCTGGTGCGTCGATCACGAAGTGCGGAACCGCGAGCCCCGACGTCCAGCCGCGCAGGGCTTTCACGATCTCGAGGCCTTTCTCGACCGTCGTGCGGAAATGTTCGCCGCCCGCGACCTGGTCAGCCATATAGATGTAGTACGGCCGCACCCGGGCCTTGAGGAGCTTCTGCATCAGCTCCTTCATGATCGACGGATCGTCGTTCACGCCACGGAGCAATACCGTCTGGCAGCCGAGTGGGACTCCCGCGTCGGCCAGCCGGCCTAACGCCGCGACGGTCTCCGGCGTCAGCTCCGCCGGATGGTTGAAGTGCGTATTCATGTAAACGGGATGGTACTTCTTGACCATCTCGCAGAATTCCGGCGTGATCCGCGACGGAAGATGCGACGTGATCCGACTTCCGATCCGGATGATCTCCACGTGCGGGATCTCGCGCAGGCGCTGGAAGAGGTACTCCAGGCGCCGGTCGGAGAGCATCATCGGGTCGCCGCCCGACATGATGACATCCCGGATCTCCGTGTGCTCCCGGATGTAGGCGAACGCCGACTCGTACTGATTGAGCGGAATCTTTTCCGGGTCGCCCACCTTGCGCCGCCGCGTGCAGAACCGGCAGTACGTCGCGCAGACCGGGCTCACGAGAAAGAGCACGCGATCCGGATACCGGTGGGTGATGTTCGGCACCGGCGAGTCGCCGTCTTCGTCGAGCGAGTCGATCACGCCGTCGACGATGTCGAGCTCCTGCGTCGTCGGCACGTACTGCTGCCACATCGCATCGCCTACCTCCTTTATGGTAGCGAGCGAGTTGGGCGTGATCCGCATCTGGAAATTGTCGAATGCGGGCTGGAGCCCGTCGACGTCGATGACGTCGGGTCCGAACCGGTCGGCGAGCTTGTCGAGGCTATCGATGCTCTCGTGGAGAACCTTCTGCCAGTCACTCATGCAGCAACTCCCGGTTCGAGCGTGAAAGGGTGATCCGTGCTACGAGTGGGTAAGTCGCTTGGTGAAGACCATCCGGTCGTCGCCGGGTGCGTAGAAATCCCGCAGCCGCGCGACGGGTATGTAACCGCGAGATTCATAGAAATGCCGCGTGGGCGCGTAGTCCTCGCGCGACGACGTCTCGACGATGAGCAGCCGTGCCTCACGCTGCCTGAGACGGCGTTCGACTTCGTCGAGTAACTGGGAGCCGCCGCCCGTTCCCTGAAACGCCGGGTGCATGGCGATCCAGTAGAGATCGTACGTGCGGTCGGTCCCCGGTGTCGCGCCGTAGCAGACGTATCCGACGAGTTGACCTTCGCGCGAGAACGACCCGACGAACTCGTAGTTCGCCACGCCGTCGCCCGGATCGTACGGCGCGCGGGCCGGCCCCGACGCGAAGGTCTCGTCGAAGAGCTCGAGTGCGACGCGGACTTCTTCATCGCGAAACACCGACGTCGCATCGAGAATCTCTCGAATTCGGTTGCGATGGCCCCGTTGGAGGGCCCCGAGTTTCACCTGCATCTCAGACCTGCGGAACCACCGCGCTCTGCGCCGCGGCAAATAGATCGAGCTCGTCGGCGCCCTCCGTGACTTCGACGCCGGAGAGTCGCTGTGCCAGAATCCACTCGTCGGGCGGCGGGACCTCGCGGCTTCGCGTGAGCGCCAGCTCGCAGATGCTGCGGATGAGCGCCGGATACTCGATCCCCGCCACGCGCGCCATGCGCGCGAGGCCCGCGTCGGGCGCGATGTCGGGATTGGCGTTCACCTCGAGGATCCACGGCTGGCCGTTGGCGTCGATGCGCATGTCGACCCGGCCGTATCCCGTTCCGCCCGACACCTTCCACGCCTTGAGCGCCACGCTTCGCACCGCATTCGCCACTTTGACGGGCAGCCGTGCCGGACATCGCGGCTCCGCGCCGACGTCGTCGACGGTTCCGGCCGCCCACTTCGATTGATAAGTGACGATGCGCCATCGTCCGGCCGGCATCTTCCCGAAGTCGATCTCGGCGATCGGCAGCACGCCGTCGCCGAGAATGCCGACGTTCACCTCGCGTCCGTCCACGTAGCGCTGGACGAGCACCTCATCCCACACCTCGAGCATCGCCTCCACACGGGCAGCCAGCTGCCGCGTCGTGCGCACGACCGAGCGCTGCTCCACGCCGAGCGACGCGTCTTCCGCCGCTGGCTTCACGATCGCCGGGAAGCCGACGCTGACGAGCGGCTCGCCACGGCGGATCGATGCGAAGCGTGGAATCGGCAGTCCCGCTTTCTCGAGGATGCCGTTGATCACGTGCTTTCGCAGACAGATCGCCGCGCTGTAGCTCGTCGCCCCGGTGAACGGAATCTTGAATAGCTCGAGCACGGAAATCACCGACGGCTCCAGCGTCGAGATGCCGTCGATCCCCTCGCACATATTGAACGCGAGGTCGTATTTGCCGCGGCGGAGCTTGTCGATCCACTTGCCGTCGAGGTGTACGGGGATGTAGCCGACGCTGTTTCCCTCGGTGACGAGCGATCGCTCGATGGCTTCGACCGTGCCGAGGATCAGTTGGTCGGGCTTGGCCGCGTAGGCCGACGCGCCGTCGAACAGGATCGCGATCTTCATGCAGCCGGCATCCGGTAGCCCTCAGCCGGCACGTCGATCGGGACGGCCGTGCGTTCGGCCGCCGCGATGAGCGCGCTCTGAATGAGCTCGTCGTAGCTCAAGCCGGCGGCCCGCGCCGCTTTGGGGAGGCAGGAGTTGTCTTCCGGATTTGGAAGAATGCCGGGCAGCGGGTTCACCTCCACCACATTCGGCACGCCCTCGCCGTCGAGCCGCACGTCGATGCGCGACCAGTCGCGGCAGCCGAGCGCCCGATAGGCGCGGAGCACCACGTCCTCGATCGCCGACTTGAGCCGGTGGTCGATCCGCGCCGGACAGTCGAAGATGTCGAGCGGTTCATCCGGCGTGTCCCAGACCCATTTGGCCTCGTACCCGTAAATCGGCAGCGCGCCCTCCGGCAGCGACTCGAAGTTGAACCCGACGATCGGCAGCACGCGCGCGGTGGCGCCGTTGCCGAGTACACCGCAGGTGAATTCCGCGCCGGGGAGAAAGGTTTCTGCGATCACCGGCTGGTCGTACGTGGCGAGGAGGAAGCGCGCCTGTGCGTCGAGCTCGTCGCGGTCGCGGACGAAATTCCGCTCGGTGATTCCCTTGGACGAACCCTCGTGGACCGGCTTGAGGAAAAGCGGAAACTCGAGCGCGCCCAGCGACCGACCCGGACGAGCGAGGCGCCGCTCGCCACGAGCGCTCCGTGTCCGGCCGCCACCGCGCGTTCGCCGCAGCGCGACTTCCAGCGACGCCTCGTCCTCGATCACCACGTATGGCGCGTTGGCGATTCCGTGCACGCTGAGCACGTCCTTGGTGCGCGCCTTGTGGAGGCAGAGCGACAGCGTGTACGGATCGCTGCCCGAGTACGGAATGCCAAAAAATTCGCAAATTGCCGGAACGTGCGCCTCGCGATTGGTCCCGTTCAGACCTTCGGCGATGTTGAAGACGATGTCTGGGCGTTCGCTGCGGAGGCGGGCGGGCAGCTCTTCGGTGGCTTCGATCCGGATCACGTCGCCGAAAACGGAGAGGGCGGAGGCGACGGCGTCGATCGTTTCCGCGGAGTCCCACTCCGCGTACACGTCGCTGCTTCTACTGGGAGGCTCTTCCTCCGGGCGAAGCTCCGATCTCGCACCGCTCGGTAGCCTGCCCGCCGTCGATTCCGGTTTTTGATTGTACGCGAACCCGATGCGCGTCATCCCGTCTCTGGTAATCGTCCGCGGCGATGGTGCCGCCGAATCGCGAGCTGCGAGAGGTGCGTCGTGTGTTCCGTGCCGGCGCGAGGCGCAAGAGAAATGCCAGCCACGCTCGACGCGCAAAATACGAACGTGGTTTTTGTCGCGCAATGATTTTTTTCTCGACGGCGACGCGCGCGCGGTTTTCTCGCGTCGTCGCGTCGTCGCGTCGCGCGTCAGACCTTGTGGTACCCGACGCGCGCGGCCTCGCGACGATCCTCGGCCATGTAGATCTCGAAATCCGAGAAGAATCCCGGCGCCTCACGCTGGAAGAGACGGAGGAGCGCCACCGCCAGTCGGCGAATCTCCAGCTCCGCGCCTTCGCTCGAGCGAAGCTCGAGCATCGTGCGCCACGCGCGCGCGTTCCCGGTCACGACGATCTTCGTTTCCGTCGCGTTGGGCAGCACCGCGCGCGCCGCCTCGCGCGCCATCTTGCGGCGGTGAACCTTGTCCGGCACCCAGCCGTAGCGTTCCATCAACTTGCCCACCAGGTCCACGTAGAGCGCCTGCGCCGATTCGACCTGCGCCTTCCACGCCTGCTCGAGCGACTCGTCGCCAAGGATCGCCGGCGGCACCACGAAGCTCGCCTGCGACTCGTCCACGTATCGCTGCGAGAGCTGGGAGTACGCAAAGCCGGCGCGGTGCCGCACCAGCTCGTGCGTGAGCGAGCGGCTCACGCCTTCCAGCAGCAGCGAGTAGTTGGCGTGCTCCAGCACGCTCCCGTGTCCCTGCTTCTTGATGTTCTCGATGTACTCGCGCGTCTCGCGCTTGGCGGGATTCCCCTGGCTCATGTAGCACAGGCGGCCGGCGAATTCGGCGAGCCGCTCGCCGTCGGTGCTGTCGCCGATCCAGTTCACCGGCAGATGATCGGGATTGCTGAAGCTCGGCCGTGAGACGAGCGAGAGAACGGGTTCCGTGTAATAGCGAGACGTGGACATGCGAGGCGGGCCGGGAGGAAACACGCAGAAGCGAGAAATCAACCGGATCGCCGCGCCCGCGACAAGACGTGGTCCATCCTCACGGCGTCTCGCTCAGCAGCTCCAGACGTGAACGCGCATAGCCCCGCTCGCGCTCGATTCGATCGAGCGCCGCCGAGGCCCGTGGCGGAAGCGGCGGCAATGCGGGATCGTACTTGATCGCGCCCAGTGGCTGCTCGTCCGGCAACGCGAGCTTCACGCCCGGATTGAAGATGCCCGCCGGATCGAACGCCTCTTTCACCGACGCGAATCGCCTCCGTGCCTCGTCGCTCCAAACACGCGGCAGGAGCGGCGTGCGCAGTCTCCCGTCGCCGTGCTCCCCGGTGAGCGTTCCGCCAAGTGAGGCGGCCAGCGCGCACACCTCGTCGAGGATGTGCTGTACCCGCTCGCGCCAGCCCGAACGCGCCACGTCGACCAGCGGGTTCACGTGTACATGCGAATCACCGGCGTGCCCGAAGATCACGCCGCGGGTCTCGTGCGCCGCCAGAATCTCGCGGACGCCGCGCACGTACGCCGGGAGCGCCGACGGCGGCACCGCGCAGTCCTCGATGAACTGCATCGAGCGCAGACTGCGGTCCAGCCGCGCCAGGATCGGACTCGCCGCGTGACGCAGATCCCAGAGCTCGGTCTCCGTCCGCCGATCGAGTGCGACACGAACGCGCGTTGCGCCGCACTCGCGAAAGATTTGTGCGATACCGTCCGCAGCGTGTCGCGCCTCTCCCGCATCCGCGCCCTCGACTTCGACCAGCAGCGACGACTCCGTGTCGCTCGGCAGCTCACGATCGGCGCCGATCACGCCGGCCACGTCGAGAAATGTGCGATCCAGAAGCTCGCACGCCGCCGCGCCGGCGGCTCGTGTCGCTCCTGCTGCCAGGACGGCATCCTCCAACGCGCCAAACGCGCCAAGTACGCTGCTCGTGGCCGCCGGCGCCGGCGCCAGTGAGAGCTCGAGATCGACGAACATCGCGAGCGTTCCCTCGCTTCCGACGACCAGGTCGATGAGATCGCGCGTGCGTGCGTACTCGGCGATCGCGAAGCCAGACACGTCCTTGAGCACGCCCGGATGCGCGGACGGATGTTGATGCTCGAGCTCGATCAAGCGATCGGAGATCTCGAGGAATCGGCGGACCGCCGGAATTCCGACTGGCGCCGCGGCGCCCCGGCGGATCTCGGCGCGACTGCCGTCGTCGAACACGCAGTCGATCGCGCGTACCCACGGACGCATCGAACCGAATCGCATCGAGTGGGAGCCGGCGGCGTTGGTCGATGCCATTCCCCCGATCGTGCAGAACGCGCCGCTCGACGGATCGACTGGCAGGCGAAGACCGCACGCACGCGCCGCCGACTCAACTTCGTTTCGCAGAACACCAGGCCCGACGCGGATCGTTCGCGCACCGGCGTCGACCGCCGACATCCGACGCCACCGGCTCAGATCCACGATCACGCCGTCGCCGATTGCCCCTCCCGGCATGCTGCTGCCCGATCCGCGAGGCACGAGCGGCGTGCGCGTCGACGCGGCCCATCGCACCAGTGACGCGAGATCGTCCGCGTCGACTGGCACCGCGACGGCGCGCGGCATCACGCGCCCGATGCCGGCCGCCTCGGAGTAGACGGCGCGCGCCTCATCGTCCACGCGAAAGATCCCGCGAAACTCCGGAGGCTGGGGCGGAGGAGTCATCGTGACTGCTGCGTGCGCGGTTCCGGCGAACGCCCCAGGCCGCGCCGTATCAGAACCGGCGCGGAGGAATGGCCGCCGCGGCCGCGGCAATCGCGCCGAGCAGCGCATCGGCGCCGCCGCGCCTGCCGACTTCGCCGCGTTCCAGCCGATCGAGCAACTGCTCCAGCGCGAGCTGCGCGCGAGTGACGATGTGTCCGTGCACCACGCGCGAGCCGGAGAACCCCAGGGCCGGCCCCACCACGATCGGAATCACTGCGACGACGGGCATGGCGCCGATCACGAGCAACGAAGCCGTCGCCGCCACGCCGACGACGGCGGCGCTCACGGTTTGTGAGACTTCGTGCCGGCGCTGCGTCCGGAAGTCCGCCTCCAGCGCGACATGCACGCGCGAGTCGTCCACGGCGATGGTCGTTGCCGCGACCTCGAACGCCCGCGACAGCGCGTAGTCGCGACCGCCCACGCGGAGCGCGCGCTTGACCCCCACGAAAAAGTCGCGGCGTGGCTCCCAGACGATTCGGTCGGAATGATGCCGCTTCACGATGAGCAGCTCCTGCCGCTGCATCCACGCATCGATCGCCGCCAGCACATCACCCGGCTTGCCGATCACCGTCCGCGCGGCCGAAACGCGCGACGGGCCGAACAGCCTGGCGGCCAGTCCGTGCTCGTCTTCGGGCAGCACCGACCGGGTGCGCTCTTCCGCCAGCGCCTGCCGAAGCACCTGCGGCGAGAGGCCGACTTCCTTGCCGAGCTCGATCAGCTGGTCTTCGGTGAACTCCTCGGACTGATCCCCGGGATCGCCGCTCGTTCCCTGCAACTCGGCGGCGCGCGCCAACACACGCTCGAGCGCGGAACGATCGAGGCGCGGGGCAGGCGGGCGCGGGACGGGCGAGTCTGGCATGGCGGGGTGACGGCCTGTATCACAGAAACCTAACGATCTTGCGACTGCCCGGTTTCACCGCGTCTCAGATCCCGCCCAGCACCACGTCGATCTGTCGGCCGAGGCTCGTCAGTATCGCCTGCGGCAGCGGGAACGCCGCCGCGAACGCGGCCGTGGGATCGCCAGTGGGCGCTGCCGCTCCGGCTGTTTGCAGATAGAAGCGCATGTACCCCGGCACGAGATTCGGCGCCAGGCGCTGGAGAAGCAGCGCTCCGCCGCGAACCGCGCCGATTCCCGTGTACCCCGAAGTGGCGCCGGCGCGCTGGTCGGCAGGCGTCGTGTTGTCCTGGATCGCTTCCTCGACCAGCCGCGCGACGATCTCGTGCGCGAACGTGTACAGCGCCTCGGGCGCGGCGTCGACGGTCCGCGGAAAGTCGACCGCGATCGCGTTCGCCTGCTTGCTGTCGTTGATCGTGCGCCCCTCGCCGCCGAGCGGCAGCGAGAGGATCATCTCGCCGGACGCCTGCTGCGTGTTGTTGAGAAAGCGTGCGAACTTCTGATAGTACTGTCCCGCCCACAACTGATTCACCTCCGCGAACGCGGCCCCGCGAGTACGCTGTTCGGAGGTCCAGTAATCATGGTAGAAGCGGTTGCTCTCGTCCTGAAGGCTCTGCACGAAGAGCCTCACCCAGTCCCGGTCGGCCGAGGTGGGGAACACCGACGCCATGAGAGCGATCTCCTGCTGGATCTGAGGATCGTTCGACGCACGCGGATTGCCGCCCGACCTGATGAAGTAATCGGTGGCGTTCACGATCTCCTGCAGCGACGGGAAGTACATCGCGAGAAACTGCGCGTTCGTGAGCGCCGGATTCGTGGCGAACCGCTGTGACAACTGCTGCTGATTGGCGTCGAGTTGCGAGTAGACGTTTCGCTGCCGCTTGAGCGCCGTGATCTGCTGCTTGTACCCGCGCGCAAAGAAGGGCACGCGTCCCGTGTCGCTGGTCAGCAGCGCGAACCCGTGCAGCCAGAGATCGACGTGCTCCTTGGTCGTAACACGCCAGGCGCGATCGGCGGTAGTGCCCGTCGAGGTCGTGGGAACCGTGCCCGACGAGCTGGTCGAGGAACCGGCGCCGGCCGTCGCGCATCCCGCCGCGAGCACCAGGCCGGCCATGATCGCATAGCTGCGCATGGCCGCTCGGGCCGCGGCGCGCCGATAGGAAAATGCATCGTTCGTCATTGGTGACTCACCGCTGAGGTCGTGGCTTTCGCATCGTACGACAATGCAAAAGCGGGGCTCGCCACCGGCCGCTACACCCGCCACGCGGCACCGTTCCCATCAGCGCGGAGGCGTCGCTCTCCCGCCCACGGGCCGACCGCACGTGGGGCAGAATTTCCAGCCGACCTCGAGCTCCGAGCCGCACGCCAGGCAATTCAGCGTCGTCAGATCGTGGCCGCAATGCGGACAGAACGTGATCGGCCGGCCGGATGGCAACTCTTCGTTGCAGGCGGTGCAGCGCTCGCCGCTTTGCGGCACCACGACCCGCGGTCCGGTCGGTGTGCGCGTCGTCGGGCGTGGAGCTTCGGTCGAACCAGTCGATGACGGTGCCGTCGGTTTGACGCTCGGAGTCGGTACGACCGTCGGACGCTGTGGCGTGGTGGCACCGGACGGACCAGCCTCGAGGCCACGCAGCGCTGTTGGAGACAGCGACAGAGCCGAGGCGGCGTACTGCTTGAACGCGGTCGGGTCCGGGTTGGCCGTCGCCAGCTCGGCGCGCAGAGCGTCGCGCATCTGGTCATCGACGATCAGGTAGTCACGCGCGCCCGACAGCAGCTCGGTCAACGTGATCTCGTAGTCCTCGTTGGTCTCGAGGCCCAGCTCGCGGCGATGGAGCCGATAGGGAAGGATCGTCTGGTAGAGGTCAGCGACGGTGAATGGCTGTGTGAGGTACTGGGGGAAGCGGGAGCGCACCGTTCGCACCAGATGGCGATACATCCGCTCGACCGCGTCCATTCCTTTCGTCGCCCCAGTCCCCATCCCGTTCACCCCGATCGCTTACGGTTTGCTCGCTTCCTCGACGCGCTTTTCACGTGCTTCCTGCATCTCCTTCACCTTCGACGTGCCGAATCGGTCGAGCGTACGCATCATGACGGACTTCTTGCCGGCCGATCCTTCGTCGTAGCCCCAGTGATACCCCATCGCAAGGCCGATGAACAATGCCAAGATTAACCACCTCATCGTTCCACCCGTCCGTGTTCACGGACTAGATAAGGGTCGGCGGCCGCGCCGTGGGATACGGCCTCTGCGCTCGGAATGATGCGGCATCCGGGAACGGCTGGGGATGTCCGTGCATGCGTCCTTTCGCGCGCTCTGCTGCCAACCACTCGTTGAACATCGACGCCACGATCCCGTTCGACTGCGACTGCTCTCGCGCGGCTCGTGTCGCCAGGTAATTCGCGTATTCGTTCTGCGGATGGCCCTCGTGCCCTCGAACCCAGTGCCAGCTCACGTCGTGCCCTCGAACCGCTTCGACGGCCTCGATCCACAACTCGAGATTGAGAATCGGCCCGTCCTTTTTCTTCCAGCCCCGCGCCATCCACCCGTACACCCACTCGCTCATCCCTTTCACCAGGTATTGCGAGTCGCTGGTGAAGGCCACGCGAAATCGACGTCCTTTTCGTGAGATTCCACGAAATGCCTCGATCACGCTGCGGAGCGCCATCCGGTTGTTGGTCGTCGCCGGCTCCGATACCCAATAGTCGCAGCGCGTGAGCTTGTCGGACGCGGGGTGACCATATTCGATGACGCCCGCGGCCCCGCCCGGGTTACTTCCCTCCCGGCCGTTACCCAGACACGATTCGTCCGCGTAAATGGCCACCAGCGGACGCTCCGCGGCGTCCTCCCCGCCACTGGCGCGCGTCATGGCAGCGCCTCGACGCCGTCCACCTCGTCGAGGTAGATCGTGAGGTCGTGGCCGGTGGTTGGATTCCGCGCCTTGACGACCTCGCGGCCGTCGACCAACCGCAATGTGAGCGGGATCACCACGTACTCGCGACGACCGCGCCGGAGGAAAACAATTCGCCTGCCATTCGCCACCGCGCGCTCCAGGGTCTCGTACTGCTCGTGCGTCAGCTGCGCCATTCGCGACCACCGCCCCCACACCACTGTTGCGCGAGCTGCGTCAACACCGCCGTCGCGCGCTCGATCTCGTCCGTCGAAACGTACTCCTCGGCGGCGTGGGCCAGTGTGATGTCGCCCGGACCGAAGCAGATCGCGGGGATTCCCGCGGCGTTGAGCAGCGCCGCGTCGGTCCATGCGCTCATTCCTTGAATGCGAACGTCCTCGGTGCACGAGCGCAGTGCGTTGGAAAGCGCGTCGGCCACCGGCGCGTCGACCGCCACGTCGCTCGGCGCCTGCGAGAACGTCACCGCGACGTCGGCGCGAAAGTTCGGCCGGCCTCGAGCCGCGCGCACGCAAGCATCGTCGATCTCGCGGCGCACCTGGGCGTCGCTCTCTCCGGGAATCGTGCGCCGCTCGAGGCGCAGCGTACAACGATCGGGATAGGTCGATATTCCCGTCCCGCCTTCGATCAGCGATGCATGAATCGAAGGCCGACCGAGCAGCGGATGCCCGCGCGTCGGAAGCACCTCCCCATCCAGGCGATCGATTTCCGCCAGCACCAAGCCGGCGTGCCGGATCGCGTCGACTCCCAGATCCCACCGGCTGCCGTGTGCCGCGCGACCGTGCGTCGTGACGTCGATCCACACGAAGCCGAGGTGGGCTGGCATGATCGCGAGCCGCGTCGGCTCGGTGACGATTGCCGCATCGGCGCGCACCCCGGACTCGACGAGCGCACGCGTGCCGATGCTCTCGTACTCTTCGTCGACGACGGCGGTGACGATCACTTCGCCGCCGATCGTCGCTGCCACGCGCGCCGCGGCGGCACACATCGCCGCCACGCCGGCCTTCATGTCGGACGAGCCGCGGCCGTAGATCGCACCGCCGCGCTCCTCGGCATTCCACGGCGCGTGGATCATTCCGTCGATGCCGACGACGTCGAGATGTCCGTTGAACATCAGCGACCGAGCGCCAGGCGCTCCCGCGCGCGCGATCACGTTCGGCCGGCCGGGCGCCACGTCGCGCATCTCGACGCGAAGACCCCAACTCGTCAGCACGTCCGCGAGCGCGCGCGCAACCGGTCCTTCGCCCGGTGCGCCTGGTACGAGCGATGGATTCCTCGAGTCGACGCGGACCAGTTCCCGCGTCAGCGCCACGGCGTCGCCGACGGCTACCGGCATCGTTCAACGCCCCGCGTGGCAACGGAGAACGGCATCAACTCGCCGAGATCCGCCACTGCTTCGCGAACCTCGTCGCTCTTGCCGCGCGTCGCGATCAACAGCACGCATCCGCCGCCGGAAGCGCCCAGCGCCTTCGCGCCGATGGCGCCCGCCGCTGCGCCCCGAGCGATGATCTCGTCGATCAACGGCGTCGGGATCGCGGGGTGCAGCGATCGCTGATGCCGCCACTGTTCGGCGACGAGATCGGCGAGCGCGTCGACGTCGCGCGCGGCGAGCGCCTCGGCCATCGACTCGGCCGTGGCGCGCATGCGGTCGAGGGCCGCGAGCACCCGTGATTCGCGATTGCGATACGCGCCGAGCACCGCTTCGATCGTTTCGCCCGAGATGCGACTCTTTCCAGTGTAGATCACGATGCATCGCTGTTCGAGCTCGGCGCGCAACTCCTCGTCGAGCGGAATGCGACGCACCTCCACGCCGGCGGCGGAAAAGCGCAGTCCGAGCGCTCCGCCGTACGCGGCGGCGTAATGGTCCTGTCGTCCGCCCGGCACTCCGAGATCGCCGATCTCGATTGCTCGGCTGAGTTCGGCGATTTCGGATGGGTGCATCACTTCATCGCGCGCGGCGGCGAGCGCGGCGACGGTCGCAACGCCGGCGGCCGACGATCCACCAAGACCGGCGCCGAGCGGAAAATCGCTTTTCACGTCGATTCGCGCGTCGGTCATCCCGAAGCGGCGCGCCGCCGCCTCCGCGATCGATCGGTCGGCGCTCGTTCCGCTCGCCGCGACTTGTGCGTGCTCGTGCCCGCGCGTGGCGCTCGAGGGTGGCTCGATTGTCACGGTGGCATAACGTGCGATAGCGAGATTGCACACGAAGCCGCCCATCTCGTCGGAGTAGGGTGGCACGTCGGTCCATCCACCGCCAAAATCGATGCGCGTGGGGGCGCGCGTGATGATCTTCGCGCTCACGCGGCGCGAGCGGGCAGCGGTGACGTCGATCGCGATGCGAGTGGGGGCATGGCACGCGGCTTGGATGGCGCTAAACGTATTCCACGCATCGTGATTCGCCAATCGCGAATGAGACACCACGGCAACGGGCATGGCTGTTGCTGCCTTGTGTCTCCCACATCATGCCCGATTTCACCCACTACCTGGACGACTGCAAGTTCATACTCGTGTCCAATCGCGAGCCCTACGAGCACATGCGAGGGCCGCACGGAATCGAGGTGAAGCAGCCGGCGGGCGGCCTCGTGACCGCACTCGACCCGACCATGCGTCGCACGCACGGAACCTGGGTCGCCTGGGGCTCGGGTACCGGCGACCACGACGTCGCCGACGAGACCGGCCGCGTGGCCGTGCCTCCAGGCGAGAATTGCTACACGCTTCGCCGCGTCTGGCTCAATGAGGCCGACGTAAACGGCTACTATCACGGTTTTGCAAACCGCGCACTGTGGCCGCTCTGTCACATGCTCATCCAGCACTTCGAGTTCCGTACCGAGTACTGGGAGCGCTACCGCGCCGTCAACCTGCGCTTCGCCCACGCGGTGGCCGACGAAGCGGAACGTTGCACGGGGCGGGCGATGGCCTGGATTCAGGACTATCATTTCGCGCTGGCCGCCGAGTTCCTGCGCGCCATGCGGCCGTCGCTGTTCGTTCATCAATTCTGGCATATTCCGTTTCCGCCGCCCGACATCCTGCGGCTGCTCCCCACCGGAACGCACGAAGCGGTGCTGCGAGGCCTGCTCGGCAACGATCTTCTCGAATTCCAGATCGATCGATACGCGGACAACTTCCTCGACTGCGTTGCGCGCTACGTTCCCGAGGCGCGCGTGGATCACGGGAGCCAAACGGTGACATTTCGCGATCGCACCGTGCACGTCGGCGCGTTTCCGATCAGCATCGACGTCGAACGCTTCGAGCGCATGGCCGCCTCGGACGACAGCGTGGCGCGCGTCAAGACGCTTCGCGACCGCTACGTCAAAGGCACCCGACAGCTCGGCGTCTCGGTCGACCGTATCGATTACACCAAGGGAATTCCCGAACGTATCCGCGCGCTCGAAACGGTGTGGACCGAATCGCCCGAGCTGCGTGAGCGGTTTACCTTCATCTTCGTGTGCACACCGTCACGCACCGATCTGCCCGCGTACAATACGCTCGAGCGCGAAGTCATTCAGTCGATCATCGCCGTCAACGAGCGATTCAAGACGGCAGACTGGACCCCGATCGTCCTCATCAACGAGAACGTCGATTCCGATCTGCTGGCGGCGGTGTACCGCGCTGGAGATCTCTGCATCGTCTCGTCGCTGCAGGATGGCATGAACCTCGTCGCCAAGGAATTCGTCGCCTGCCAGCTCGACGAGCGCGGCGTCCTGATCCTCAGTCGCTTCACCGGCTCGGCCGAAGAGATCGAGGGAGCGATGTTGATCAACCCCTTCAACATCGACGGCTTCGTGTCGGCAATTCGTTCCGCGCTCGAGATGTCGAGCGAGGAGCGGCGGCGGCGCATGCACCGTATGCGCCGGCAGCTGAACAACTCGACGATCTTCGATTGGCTCGACGCCATTCTGGAGCGCGCGACCGAGATCATGGCACTGCAGCAGAGCCACCCCGTGCCGGTTTGAGATGACTCGTCCCGCCCTGCCGATGACGCCGGAACTGGCGCGTCGACTCGACGGTCGGCCCCTCATGCTCCTGCTCGACATCGACGGCACGCTCTCGCCAATCGCGCCGCGACCCGACGTCGCCATCGTACCCGCGGCGACGCAGCGAGTGTTGCGCGATCTGGCGCGGCTTCCTGACGTGCACGTCGTCGCGATCTCGGGACGCAGCGTTCAGGACGCTCGCCGGCTCGTTGGCGTACCAGAACTCTGGACGGTCGGCAACCACGGTTTCGAGGTGGCACCGCCCGGTCAGCCGGCGGCGGTACGGGAGGACGTCGGACAGTTCGCCGACGTCGTCCGCGCGGCGGGTGGGCGCGCATTCGAGCTCGGTGAGGGCGTGCCCGGTGTCGTGGTCGAAGACAAGCGTTGGACCCTCAGCGTGCACTATCGTCTCGCCAGCCCTGACGCGATTGCGCGACTGGCCGACGATGTCCACGCGATTGCCCGAGACTTCGGGCTCGTCGTCACGCACGGCAAGAAAATTCTCGAGCTGCGGCCACCGGTGCGGATCGACAAGGGCAGCGCGGCCGTCGAGCTCGCGACATCGCTCGGCGCGCTCGGCGACGGTACATCGTTGCTTGCCGCGGGCGACGACAACACGGACGAAGACATGTTCCGCGCGCTTCGAAGCCGGGCTCCCGCGTGTGTGACGATTCGAGTCGGCGAGGACGCGGCGGCGCACGAGACGAGCGCTGAATTCAGAATCCCCGATCCCGCGGCAATGCGCGAGTTGCTCGAGCTCGTGTTGACGCGCCGGCTGGCTGGCGAGGCCGCCGCACCGCGCTAACGCTTCTTGCTCTTTTTTGCAGCCTTGGCGGGCCTTGCGGTCTTCGTCGCTGCGGGCTTTGACGCCTTAGCGGGTTTGGCGGCGACCTTCTTGTCGGCCGATTTGCCTGCCGGAGCCGATGCCGGCGCCTTGGCCGCAGCCGAATGGGAAGGCAGCTTGGCGTTCGCCTTGGCGCCATTGGGCGACGGCGGAACCGCAGGCACGATTGGCCGAGGCGGCGCGGCTCGATAGAAGGCCATCGCCTGCGCCGCACGAGCCGCGGCTTCAGCTTTCGCGGCGGCCGCGCGATCGGCCGCGATCTTCGTTGCCGTCGGCTTGGCCTTCTCGCTGGCTGGCCGCTTGTCGTGTGCGGCCTCCGCCTCACGGATCAGCTTGTCCCCTTCCTCCGCAGTCATCTGGCCGCGGCGAACCATGAACTGTACCAGATCCCGCGCGCTCTCGATCGCGAAACCGGTGATCCCCGCGGCGGCGCTGATCACGTCCTTCATTGCCGCGGCAACCTTGCTCCCCGCTTCCTGGCTGATCAGTTGGGCGCGTTCGGCGAGTTCCGCAACCGTATCCCGCATGTCGGCGCCGCGATGACCGGGCGCGCGCCGCGGCTGCTCGGCGGGCGGCGCCGGCGTGTCGGCAGGTTCGGGCGTGCGATGCTTCTCCACCATGATCGAAATAACCTGAGAATTCAGCTAGGACGGAACGCTAGTCGAGCGACGTTGTCCCTCTTGCGAGAGCCAGCTATCTTCGCGCGCCCAAGGAGGGTCGGACGGCGGAAGTATATGATTCTACGTTAGCTACGCAAGGCAGATTCAAGGTGCTGTTAAGGTAGCGTGTGGCTCGCGAAATCTGCGGTAATTCGGAGTATCATCGACGTACTAACGCGACAGAATAACGACACTTGATGCTACAAGGCCTCAAAGTACTCGATCTTACGCGGGTCCTCGCCGGACCGCTGTGCACCATGCTGCTCGGGGACCTCGGTGCGGACGTCATCAAGGTCGAACGGCCAGGATCCGGCGACGAGACCCGCGGTTGGGGCCCGCCCTTCGATGACCGCGGGCACAGTGCCTACTATCTGAGTATCAACCGTAACAAGCTGGGACTGGCGGCCGATCTCGATCGGGCGGACGATCGCGGCCTCGTTGCGAGCCTGATCGATACCGCGGACGTGGTGGTCGACAACTTTCGACGCGGCACGCTCGAGCGGCGGGGACTCTCGCCCGACGAGATTTGCGCCCGCCGACTCGAGCTTGTCTGGTGCACAATCACCGGATTTGGCGCCGACAGTGACCGCCCCGGCTACGACTTCGTGGCCCAGGCGGAATGTGGTTGGATGGCGATCACCGGCGAACCCGACGGCGATCCAATGAAAGTCGGCGTCGCCCTGGCCGACGTGATCGCGGGAAAGGACGCGGCGATCAGCGTCCTCGCGGCGGTCGTAAAGCGTGTCCGTTCGGGGGTAGGTGGCCGGATCTCGATATCGCTGGCCGACAGCGCGCGCGCCGCGCTGGTGAACGTCGCACAGAACACGCTGCTCACGGGGCGCGACGCGCGCCGCTGGGGCAACGCCCATCCGAACCTCGTTCCATACCAACTCTTTCATGCCGCGGACCGTCCGATCGTCGTGGCTGTCGGAAGCGATGCGCAGTGGCGGGCGTGCGCTCGCGCCATCGGACTCGCGTCGCTCGCGGACGATCCGGGATTGGCGACCAACGCGGGACGGATCCAGCATCGTGATCGCATCGTCGCGGCGTTCGCCGAGCGGCTCGCAACGCGACCAGCGCTGCACTGGGGTTCTGAGCTCGACGCGGTTGGCGTCCCCAATGGCGTGGTGAAATCGGTGCTCGAGGCGCTTCGAGCCACGGCGGCCTCGCCGCTCACCGGCGTCGCGCCGAGCGTTCCGGGAACGGTGCGCTACCCGCCACCGGCCCTCGACGAGCACGGCGCGTTGATCAGGAAACGTGGATGGGATGCCTTCGCCGTGATCCACGGCACATCGGCGTGACTAACCCCTCGCCGGCGAGTTTGCGAGGCAATTTCAGGAAAAAGTGTTACCAGGCCGCGGGCGTTTCGTCTTACCAACGTGGCTACCCTCGTCCAACCGCGAGCCGGGGCACGCGCCCTGTCCGAAGCGCGGAAAGAGCGTTACTCTGTTGTCGTGAAGACGACGGAGACAGCCCTGCGGGCTGATCAGACCATTGTTGATCAGGAAAACACTGATCAACTAGTGATCCAACGCGTTCTGGCTGGTAATCGCGACGCGTTCAAGACTTTGATCGCGCGCTACAGCGATCCGCTCTACCGACATGCCTTGTGCATGACTGGTAGTCCGGATGTCGCGGAAGACATTCTGCAGCTCAGCTTCATCAAGGCGTATCAACACCTCGCGGAAGTTCGCGGGCGCTTCGATGCCTGGGTCTTCAGAATCGTCGCGAACGGTTGCAAGGACTGGCTGAAAAACATCCGTCGATCTCATCTGAGCTATGACGAAGATGATCAGCCGTCGGCCTACGCCACTCCGGACGAAGAGCTCGACCGCACGGAGTTGCGCAGTGATCTGGACCGCGCGTTGTCGACGCTTCCCGCGTCTCTGCGCGAGGCGTTCGTCATGAAGCACGTCGAGGGCCGCTCGTACGAAGAGATGGCCGACTTACTCGGCACCACAGTCGGGGCGCTGAAGATGCGCGTACATCGCGCGCGTGAAGCTCTCCAAGCACTCTTAGAGGAAAAGTACGCCTAATGGTAGACGATCTCCGCTCCGACGACGGCCTTGGCGGGTTCGACGGTCACTACCACCGCGCTCCACGACGCTCCGAATCCGAGCGTCCGCTCGCGGATCGGGAAGTGCCGCTGGGTCATCAGGAACAGGACGCCCGTGTGCTCGCACCGGCAGTGCACGCGTGGCTCGATGGTGAGCTCCCCGAGGCTAGCGCCCGCAAGGCGGACGGCGGCCACGACGTGGAGTTCTGGAAGCAGATCGGCGTCGAAGTCGAGCGGCGCCGCCGCATGCAGACTCCGGCGTACGTCCAGGCGCGCATCATGGATGCGCTGCCGCAGACAGCGCCCTCGGTCATCACGCCGTGGTGGCGCCGCGAGTTTGTCGTCACCCCTGGCGCCGCGGTCGCAACCGCCGCTGCGCTGATCGTGGCGGCCGCGGCAGTCACAGCGGTCCTGATCAGCATCGGACGCTGACGCACTCGATCCCCCGAAGTCGAACGGCCGACCCATCCGGGTCGGCCGTTTTTGCATTTTCGACGGGGATTGCCTCTTCCGAAGTCGAGTGCGGGAACGCAGTTTGCTCGGCGGGCTCATCGTACGGCGATCCACTGCCCGATCGGCAGGCGGCTGATCGGAGGGGGCGCATGTCACAAACGAAGCGTTTCGAGAATTTGCTAAACGAGTTCCAACGCGTCGGCGTCGATCCGAATACCATCAGCGCGGGGCTCGCGGTGCGCCAGGAAGACGCGTTGCGCGCGCTCAAGGCACTGCCCGACGGCGCTGGTCCCGCGGCGTTCTTGTCTCAACTTCGGCTCGTGATGACTCAGGAGTCGAAAGCCTAGACTGGTGCGCCAGGTATTCGTCGGAACGTCCGGCTACGACTATCCGACGTGGCGT
The DNA here is from genome assembly GCA_035469245.1 of Gemmatimonadaceae bacterium. Classification (GTDB taxonomy): domain Bacteria; phylum Gemmatimonadota; class Gemmatimonadetes; order Gemmatimonadales; family Gemmatimonadaceae; genus JAQBQB01. The sequence continues at coordinate 3,390 of DATISA010000098.1, read as the reverse complement.
GCCAGCTTCTACCCGCCCGACGTTCCGCGACGCCAATGGCTTGCCTTCGCGAGCCGAGTGTTCAACTCCATCGAATTGAACGGCACCTTCTACAGCCTCAAGTCGCCAGCCGTGTTCGAACGCTGGTCGCGCGAGGTGCCGGACGAAGGGTTCGCCTTCGCAATCAAAGGCGGGCGCTTCATCACGCACAATCTCAAGCTCCGCAACTGCGAGGTAGCCCTCGGCAATTTTTTCGCGAGCGGAATTCTCGCGCTCGGCCGCAAGACGGGTCCGTTCCTGTGGCAGCTTCCCGCCACCTATCGCTTCGAAGCCGATCGGCTCGACAGCTTCATGCGGTCGTTGCCGCGCTCGTCGACCGATGCGGAAGCCGTAGCCAGACAACACGACCACAGACTCAGACGCGGCGCACTGGTCGACGCCGCCGACCCGGTGCGCTATCGTCACGCTTTCGAGGTTCGCCACCCGTCGTACTTCTGCGACGAGTTCTACGAGTTCCTGAGCGCCCACGACTGCGCGCTCGTGGTCGCGGATACGGCGGGAAAATTCGCCTATTCGGAAGCGATCACGACGGATTTCGTGTACGTTCGGCTTCACGGCTCGACGGCGATTTATGCCAGCGACTACGACGATGCGGAGCTGGAGCATTGGGCATCGAAGATCTCGGGATGGATGCGCGGCGGGAACGGCCGAGCTGCGTATGTGTACTTCGACAACGACGCCAAAGTGCATGCGCCGCACAATGCTATGCAGCTTGCCGGACTGCTCGGCCTTGAGTGAACGCCGATCCATCGCGCGCCCGGCGCGCCACTCGTCCGCGCGTGTGATCCGCGTCATCCTGTTCGCGTTGGCGCTGTCACTCCATGCGGCCGGCGCTCGAGCGCAGCGTGCGCCGGACACGACCTTCGCGGGCCTCGTTGCTCGGCTGTCGGAGCCGGGCGGCTATTTCGACTCCGACAACATCATCACCAACGAGTCGTCGTACCTGTTCGTGACGAGCCAGCTCGCCAAGGTCGGCGTGCACGGCGGTGTGTACGTCGGCGTGGGCCCCGACCAGAACTTCTCCTACGTCGCGCTCATCCGTCCGTCGATCGCGTTTCTGATCGACGTGCGGCGCGACAACATGCTCGAGCACCTGTTGTTCAAATCACTGTTCGCGCTTTCGCGCAACCGGCTCGAGTACCTCTGTCTGCTTCTCGGAAAGCCGTTTCCGCCGGATGCCGACCGGTGGTCGGGACGCTCGATCGGTTCCATCCTCGATTACCTGGAAAGGACTCCGACCGAATCCACCACGGTCGCCGCGGCGCGAGAAGCCAGCAACGCGCGCATCGCCGGCTTCAGGATTCCGCTCGACGGACGCGACCGGGCGATGATCGACCGCTATCGCGCGCAGTTCGTCGCCGAGGGCCTCGAAACACGCTATTCGAGCCTGGGGCGCAACAACCGCATGGACTACCCGTCGCTTGCGCAGCTCATCGTGGCCACAGATCGCTCCGGTCGCACGGTCGGCTATCTGGCCGACGAAGAAGCGTTTCAGTTCGTCCGCACGATGCAGCTGCACGATCGCATCGTGCCGGTCGTCGGAAACGTCGCCGGCGACAAGGCGGTACGCGCCATCGGCGACTACGCCTCCGAGCGCGGCCTCGCGGTCTCGGCATTCTATCTGTCGAACGTCGAGCAGTATCTGATCAACCGGGATGGCGGCTTCGACGTGTACACGCGAAACGTCAGAGCGCTGCCGCACGACAGCACCAGCGTCATCATTCGCAGCTACTTCGGCCGCTTCGGGATGACCCATCCGTTGTACGTGCCGGGACGTTTCTCCCTGAGCACGTCGATGATCGAGCCGATCGACTCCTTCCTCAAGCGCGTCGCCGCCGGCGAGATCCGCACGTACGCGGACCTCGTCTTCAACGGCTACGTGAAGCCCTGATGCCGAGCGCGCCTCAGCTGCCGGTGCGGCTTCTGGCGCTTGGCGACTCATACACGATCGGCGAAGCGGTCGAGCCTGACGAGCGCTGGCCGTTACGACTAGCGGCGATGCTGCGCGCGCGCGGCGTCGACATCGCGCCGCCGACAATTGTCGCTCGAACCGGCTGGACGTCGGATGAACTCTCGTCGGGAATCGATGGTGCCGGTCTGGGCGGGGGGTATGATCTCGTCACGTTGCTCATCGGTGTGAACGATCAATACCGCGGACGAATGGCCGATGAGTTTCGCCAACGCTTCCGATTGCTGCTCGGCCGCGCATTGGGGTTCGCCAATCGCCGTGCATCGCGCGTCATCGTCGTTTCGATTCCGGATTGGGGGGTCACTCCCTTCGGTCGCGACAAGGATCGAACGCGCATCTCGGCGGAAATCGACCTCTTCAACACGGCGGTCCGCGACGAAGCGGTGCGGGCGGGAGCGACCTTCGTCGACGTGACACCGATCTCGCGGCGTGCGGCGTCCGAGCCCGAGCTTCTCGCGCCCGACGGCCTGCATCCTTCCGGTGCAATGTACGCCGAATGGGCCCGGGTGATCCTGCCGATCGCGGCGAGCGCGCTCGGTTGAGGCCTTTCGCCGTCGCGTCCGCGATGCATTTTATCTGAGCTCTACAACAAACCGTTTCTGAACTCTTCATCGAGCTGCCGATGCGTCGCTCTTTGCCGCTCCCTCACAGCCTCCTGTTGCTCGTCGCCTGTGCTTGCGCCAGCGCCGGCACCCCAAGCGAAGAAACGACGCCTCGGCAGGCAACGATCCTCGTCGATCCGAGCGCCGGTGTTCTCCTCGCGGAGCGCCCCCGATCGTCATCGACTACGGTCGCGGTGCCCCCTTCGACCGTGTGGACAGCGGCCAAAAAGGTCTATGCCGCCCTCGGCATTCCGATCACCGTGGACAATCCAGCGGCCCACCAGCTTGGCAACGCCAACTTCTACGCGTCTCGCCGGCTGGCCAATCAGCCGATGACGCAATTCGTGGATTGCGGCAACGGAATGACCGGACAGAAGGCCGCGACGTATCGCATCTATATGTCGCTGCTCACCACGATCGAGAGCGACGGCGGCAGCGGCACGCTGGTGAACACGACGTTCGTTCCCATGGGGCAGGACGTGACGGAAGGCAGCACCGACCGAATCGCGTGCGCCTCAAAAGGGGCCTTCGAGAAGCTCGTCTTGGACCAGATCGCGGCGACGGCAGCCAAGCCTTAGCGCCGAGCGCCGGGGCTCAGCGCTTCCGTCGATAGCCCGGCCCGCGTAACGCGCGGCCGGGCTTGGCTCCGGTGTGCGCCCCGTCGCGAAGTACCTGCACGCCGTTCACCCACACGTCACGCACACCGACCGATAGCTGCTTCGGCTGTTCGTAGGTCGCGTGGTCGGCGATCGTCGCTGGGTCGAACACGACGACGTCGGC
>DATISA010000097.1:0-7620 GCA_035469245.1 Gemmatimonadaceae bacterium | reverse complement strand
CCGGTCAGCTTTTCGTGCAGAAGGATCTCGCGGCGACATGGCGCAAGCTCGTCGCTGCCGAGCAGGCGGCGCTCAAGGCCGGCAAGACGCGCAAGCAGGCGATCTACGCCGCGTACGATCGGTTCTACAAGGGCGACATCGCGCAGGAACTCGTGCGCGGCGTGCGAGAGGATGGCGGCCTGTTCACCCTGACGGATCTCGCAAACTGGAAAGTCAAAATCGAAGAGCCGCTGTCGACGAATTACAGGGGCATCACGGTCTACAAGCTCCAGCAGTGGCAGCAGGGGCCGGCGCTGCTCGAGGCGCTGAACATCCTGGAGAACGCGAACCTCCAGGCGATGGGCTACAACTCGCCCAGGTACATCCACACGATCTACCAGACGATGAACCTCGCGTTTGCCGACCGCGACTTCTACTACGGCGACCCGGCGTTCCCGCCCGAGGAGCCGATGGGCGGGCTGCTGTCGAAGGAGTACGCCAAGCAGCGCTTCGCACAGATCACCGGGTCGAAGAACGACGCCGACGCGCGGCCGGGCGATCCGTATCCGTTCCAGGGCGGCAGCAACCCGTTCGCCGCGCTTCTGGCGTCGTGGCATCCGGCCAACTTTCTGCCCAAAGACTCCGTGGCGAGCGGCGGACCGGACCGGCCGCCCGCCGATTCAGCATTCTATGAATCGTTCCACAGTGGCACGACGTCGATCGAATCGGCCGACGAAGAGGGTTGGGTCGTGTCGGTGACCCCGAGCGGAGGCTGGGTGCCGGCGGTGATCGCTGGCCACACGGGCATCGGCCTGAGCCAACGCGCGCAGAGCTTCGTGACTGATTCAAAGGATGGACCATTCAACGTCATCGAGCCGGGCAAGCGGCCGCGCGTGACGCTCACGCCGACGCTGGCTCTCAAGGATGGCGCACCGTATCTCGCATTCGCCGTGCAGGGCGGCGACAGCCAGGATCAGAACCTGTTGCAGTTCTTCCTGAACGTGGTCGAGTTCGGGATGACGCCGCAGCAGGCGGTCGAGGCGCCGAACATCAACAGCTATCAGATGCGCTCGAGCTTCGGAGCGCACGAGGCGCGGCCCGGTGTCATGGAGGCGGCCACGTCGCTGCCGCTGGCAACGCGCGACGCGCTGCGATCGATGGGCTACACGTTGCGGTTCGTGGACCGCAGCTCAGGACCGATCAACGCCATCCTCCTCGACCTCAAGCACGGCACGATGTGGGGAGGGTCGAGCAACCACGGCGAGGACTACGGCATCGCGTGGTGAGTAAGCGCGTGGCCGGCGCATTCATGAGAATGCGCCGGCCACGGGGTCCGACGATGCAGCGTGACGATCAGTAGTACACCACCGCCGCTGACGCGCGTCCTGGCAGTTCGCGCTTCGCGCCGCCGAGCACCAGTACGTGTCCCTTGCCGCTGGCGTCGACGAAACTGATCGCCGCTTCGTTGTACAGATCGTAGCCGAGCAGGGTGCTGATCGTGTTCGTGCCAGTCGCGCCGTTCCAGCTGCCGACCGTACCGTCAGCGTTGATCTGGCTGTACGTATTCTCGCTCGAACCTGCCTGGCCCGCATACACGCCCGACGTCGTGAACAGATATCCTCCGCCCACCACGGTGTTGTGCTTGCTGCGTCCTTTGCTCATCGACGCCAGCGGAGCCCAGGTCGACGCGAGGTCGCCGGTGCGCAGGTTCACGCGAGCAAGTAGCGTCGAGGACATTTCGCCGCCCGAGGTCGTGCCGTCCGTGGGCGAAGTCGTTTTGCCGTCGCCGCCCACGGCGTACAGATATGGTCCGAAGTTCACCAAACCCTGAAACGACGCGCCACTCGGCAGCGAGGTGATCGGCTGCCACGTGCCGAGCGTGCCGTCCGGATTGACCGCGGCGCGCCATGCGCCGGCCGACGGTGCGTTCGAGCCGCTTGCGCCGCCCATCACGTACATGAAGCCACGGAACACGACTGCGCTCGCCGAGTGCAACGCCGACGGCAACGCTGTCGTGGTCTGCCACGGGCCATTCGAGCCGTCGAGCGCGACCTTGGAGTAGAGCACCGTGCTCACCGTGGCGCCCAGGGAGTCGAGACCGCCGAGCACGTAGAGGTATGCTTCCGTGGTCGTCGTATCGAGAGCCGCGGTGTAGGCACTGGCCGCCGCGGTCGCGTGATACGCTCGGCGCTCGGGCAGCTGGGTTGCGTCGGTCGCCCAGTTCGACAGCGCGCCCGACTGCTGCGCCTGTGCGCGGTACACAGCGCTCGTCGCGAGATTCGTCTGATCCGTCGCCCCACCAATGACGAACACGTAGTTCGCCGGATTGGTCGCAGTGTTGGACGGCGGCACGAAGACCGCGCCAAGACCCTGCAGCGGCTGGGGCAGCGCCGAGGTCTGCGTCCAGTTGATCACGCTCGGACTGAACGTGGAGCCGCTGATCAGGTTGAAGGCGACAGCTGTGCTCTTTCCGGTGGCCGTTTGCACGATGATTTGCGACGCGTCGGCCGTGCCGATGGGCACGCTCGTCACGATGTAGTTGTTGGTCCAATCATTCGCACTGTCGGCGATCGCCGCCTGGATCTGCGTGCCGCCGGATCCCGCGAAGTAGACCTTACCGTGCTTCGCATCGCCAAACGCATCGCCCTCGACCAGCACGGTCATGCCGATCAGGCCTGTGGGCTTGGTGACGCCGTTCACGCGCGCAACACTCGGCGACACCGCCGTGAAGGCGGCGAGCAGCGTGTCGGCTCCGCCGTCGCGATTGACGACGCGGATGTCGTACTTGTTGCCCAGCACGAGTCCTTCGGGCACCGTGACGAAGAGCTGCGCGCCCTGACGCTCGACCTTGGGCGAAGCGAGGCCTCCAAAGAACACGTGCGCCGAATCGACGAACGATGTTCCCATGACGCGAACGATCGTGCCGACCGTGCCACGGATCGGGTTGATCGAATCGGCCACCGGCGGGGTGACGTGTGGAGCGACACCTTTGTCGCCGCCGCCGCAGGCGGTGATCGCGGCGACCGAGATCGTGATTGACAGAATACGACGCATGACAGGCTCGAGTATGAGGGTCTTCGTGTCAGACTGGACCGGCTACTCGAGGGTCACTTGCCAGGACGCACATCACATGTCGAATCGGGCGCAGGTCACTGGCGCGGCCGGCCGTCGAATCGACATCGAGCGGCATGGGGCAGCCGGGCGACGCCAAAGGCAGCCCGTTCCCCCTTGCCTCCATCCCTCCAACGCTGGATAATCTTCGATCGTACAATAGGATCGACGTTCACCGTCGCGCGCCCGCCACAGCCGTTTCGACGTTCACCCTCGACGCTCCGTCCATGGAAACCGTGATCGCCCGGCTGTTGAGCGATTTCGAAAACGGCAAAATGACCCGCCGGCAGCTCGTGCAGAGCCTGGCGCTGGTCGCGATCGGCGCGCCCGTCGCCTCGGCGGTCGCGCAGAGCGTCGCGACGACCCCCGTTGTCAAACCAGTCGCGGCACCGTGGAAGACCGTGTGGCTCGACCACATCTCCTTCCAGTGCGCCGATTACAGACGAAGCGTCGATTTCTACACGAACCTCATGGGCTGGCAGGTGTTGCACGACACCGGCAACCAAGCCACTGTCGACATCAACGGGATCGGCGGGATCATCATCCGCAATCGGCGCGAGGGTCGCGGCGGGCAAGCGCCGACCGCGGCGCCAGCGGCTCGGCCGGATTCCACTGCCTCGGCTGCGACTGCGGCACAACCTTCGCGGCCGCCGGTTACCGCAGTCATAGATCACATCTCGTGGGGGATCGAGCCCTGGGACACGGAAACGGTACGCTCGGAGCTGGTGAAGCGCGGCCTCACGCCGCGTGAAGACACCGGAAACGGCGGCCCGATTACCACGTCCAAGTTCAAGAGCTTCCACGTGCACGATCCCGACGGCTGGGACCTGCAGATCAGCAATCAATCGAAAGCGAATCACGACCTCGGCTAACTGGAGGCAGGTCGTATGAGAGCTGTTCTTGCGGCGGCCACGCTCGTGACCGCGGCAGTGTCGTTTGGAGTCGGAACGGTCACGGGGACGCCGCGCTCGGAGCGTCCCGCGCCCAGCCGCGCCAGGATCGAGGCCCTCAACGGGGTCATCGATCACTACTGCACGGAGTGCCACAACGAGCAGTTGCTCGTGGGCAATCTGTCGCTCGAAGGCTACGACATCGGCTCGGCGACCAAGGAACGCGCCAAGTCCGAGAAGATGATCCGCAAGCTGCGCGCGGAGATGATGCCGCTGCCCGGCTCGCCGCGCCCATCGGGCGATTCGCTGCGGCTCGTCGCCGAGACGATGGAGGACGTGATCGATCGCAACACGCCGGCCAACCCGGGCTCGCGCACGTTCCAGCGGCTCAACCGCGCCGAGTACGACAACGCGATCCGCGACTTGCTCGGCCTCGACATCGACGCCGGCAATTGGCTGCCGCTCGACACCAAGAGCGCGAACTTCGACAACATCGCCGACGTGCAGATGCTGTCGCCCACGCTGCTCGAGTCCTACCTCAACGCTGCGGCGTCGGTGAGCAAGCTCGCGGTGGGGGACAAGAACGCGACGCTCGCTCTGTCGACGTATCCCGTATCGCTGTACGTGTCGCAGCATCCGTGGGATCACGCCGACGGCGCGCCATACGGAACGCGCGGCGGCGTCGTCGCCGAGCACACGTTCCCGGCGGACGGCCTGTACGAATTTCGAATGAACGTCGAGGGCGGCGTCGGGATGGACCTCGAGGACCTCGATATTTCGATCGACGGCGCGCGCGTGGCGCTCGTGCATTACGAGCGTGGAGTGGACAAGTCGATCCAGTCGGCGGACCTGCCACTCGGCGTCGATCTCTTCCGCACGGACCCGATTCGCGTGAAAGCGGGCACGCATCGCGTGTCCGCCGCGTTCGTGCGTCGCACCGACGGTCCCTATGAGGATCTGATCAAGCCGCACGACTGGTCGATGGCGTCGAACGGCACGGCGAGCGCGGGCACTACGGCGCCGCCGGCAATGCTGGACCTGAGCGTGCTCGGTCCGCAGAAGACCTTTGGCGTGTCGGAAACGCCGAGCCGGCGGATGATCTTCTCGTGTCGTCCATCCGCGGCGCTCGGCGAAAAGGCCTGCGCGCAGCAGATCATCAACCGGTTGGGAGCACGCGCCTACCGTCGTCCGCTCACGCAGCACGATCGCGACGGCTTGATGTCGTTCTATCAAAAGGGCGCCGCTGACGGGGGAGGGGGATTCGAGGCCGGCGTTCGAGCCGCGCTCCAGGCGATGCTGTCGAGCCCGTACTTCGTGTTCCGCTTCGAGACGGTGCCGTCCAACGTCGCGCCGGGGCAGGACTACCAGATCAGCGACCTCGAGCTGGCGTCCCGGCTCTCGTTCTTCCTGTGGGCGAGCATTCCCGACGACGAGCTGCTGACGCTCGCGCAGCAGAAGAAGCTGTCGCAGCCGGCGACGCTCTCGCGCGAAGTGAAGCGCATGCTGGCCGATCCGCGTGCGGATGCGATCGCGACGCGATTTGCCGGGCAGTGGCTGCGCCTCTCGGACATCGAGAAGGTTCGGCCCGATGTCTTCTGGTTCCCTGACTTCGACCAGCAGCTCGCCGACGACATGCGACGAGAGACGGAGCTCTTCTTCGCGAATCTGGTGAACCAGGACCGCAGCGTCCTCGAGCTATTCACGGCCGATTACACATTCCTGAACGAGCGGCTGGCGCGGCACTACGGAATCCCCAACGTGTCGGGCGACCAGTTCCGCATGGTCGCCTATCCCGACAGCACGCGGCGCGGCCTCCTCGGACAGGGGAGCATGCTGGTGCAGACGTCGGTGGCCAATCGCACGTCGCCCGTGCTGCGCGGCAAGTGGGTGATGCAGGTGCTCATCGGCATGCCGCCGCCGCCGCCGCCGCCCAACGTGCCGTCGCTCGACGAAACGCAGGACAGCAAGGACGGCAAGCCGCTCACGACCCGCGAGCGGATGGAGATCCACCGCCGGAATCCGACGTGCAAGACGTGCCACCAGTACATGGATCCGATCGGGCTCGCGCTCGACAACTTCGACGTGACGGGGCGCTGGCGCTATCGCGAGAACACGGTGCCCCTCGACACGCGCGGCAACATGTACGACGGCACGCCGGTGTCGACCCCGTCGGAACTGGTGAATGCGCTCCTCAAGCGGCCGATCCCGCTGGTGCGCACGTTCACCGAAAATCTCATGGCGTACGGCCTGGGCCGGCGCGTCGAGGACTTCGACGAACCGACCGTGCGCGTGATCGCGCGCGACGCGGCCGACCATGGCTACAAGTTTTCGTCGTTCGTGAATGGAGTCGTGAACAGTCCGGCGTTCCGGATGCGGCGGGTCGAGCCCGTCGCGGCGGACGCCGAGCGACAGCAGCGTTAATCGAGAGCGGAGATCGACATGGAATTCCTGACTGGGAAAGCGCTTCCTCGCCGCAGCTTCCTTCGTGGACTGGGTGCGGTGGTCGCGCTGCCGTACCTCGACGCCATGACGCCGGCGTTCCGGCCCTTCCTTAAGAGCGCGGCCGCGTCAGGCGCGGCCGCCAAGACGCGCTTCGTGTGCATCGAAAGTGTGCATGGCGCGGCTGGCTCCAACGCATGGGGTGCGTCGAAGAACCTCTGGGCGCCCGCCGGGATGGGTCATAACTTCGAGCTCACGCCCGAAAGCGCGCTGTCGCCGCTCGAGCCATGGCGGAAATACCTGACGATCGTCAGCAACACCGACGTTCGCATGGCCGAAGCGTTCGAGGCGCCGGAGATCGGCGGCGATCACTTCCGGTCGAGCGCGGTGTTCCTCACGCAGTCGCACCCCAAGCAGACACAGGGGTCTGACGTGTACGTCGGCACGTCGATCGACCAGCTCGTGGCACGCAAGATCTCCGAGGACACGGCAATCCCGTCGATGCAGCTCTGCATCGAGAACCTCGACCGGGGCGGCGGCTGCGACTACAACTACGCCTGCGCCTACACCGACACGATCAGCTGGGCGAGCCCGACCGATCCGCTGCCGATGATCCGCAACCCGCGCGTGGCGTTCGATCTCCTGTTCGGCGCGGGGAACAACAACGCCGACCGAGCCGCGCGACGAAAGACCAACCAGAGCATTCTCGATTGGATCGTGGGCGAGGTCGGTGGGCTCAAGCGCGACCTCGGCCCTGCCGATCGGCAGCGCCTCGACAAATATCTCGAGGACATCCGCGAGTTGGAGCGGCGCATTCAGGCCGTGGAGGCGAAGAACTCGAGCGGCGAGCCGCGCGAGCTGCCCGAGGCGCCGGTCGGCGTGCCCGACTCGTTCGCCGAGCACATGCAGCTGATGTTCGACTTCCAGGTACTCGCCTTCCAGTCGGACATGACGAGAGTCTTCTCATTCAAGACCGGGCGCGACGCGTCGACGCGGCAATTTCCGGAGAGCGGCACCGACAAGGGCTTCCATCCGGCGTCGCACCACGGCGGCCGCGAGGCGGCGATCCTCGACTTCAACAAGATCAACCGCTACCACGTGAGCATGCTCCCGTACTTCCTGGACAAGCTCAAGAAGACGATGGACGGCGACAAGGACCTGCTCGAGCAGACGGTGATCGTGTACGGCTCGCCGATGGCCG
>DATISA010000096.1:0-28967 GCA_035469245.1 Gemmatimonadaceae bacterium | reverse complement strand
CGCATGCCGCCGCTGATGCCCGTGCTCGCGCTCATGATCGCCGCAGGCTTGTTCTTGAGCGGCGACGTCTGCGGCGGCCTCGAGACCCAATCGATGGCATTCTTCAGGACTCCCGGGATGCTGTAGTTGTACTCCGGAGTGGCGATCAGAATGCCATCGGCGGCACGAACGGCTTCGGTGATGTCGACGACCGGCTCCGGCCGCCCGACCAATCGAACGTCTTCATTGTACAGCGGGATGTCAGCGAGCCGCTCGTAAATCTCGATCGTCATACCCGCCGGAACCAGCTCCGTTGCGGCGCGCAACAGGGCGCGGTTGTACGAGTCGCGCCGCAAGCTGCCGGCAATTCCAAGGATGCGTTGCTGGTCGGCCATCGATTCCGCGTTGGACTGAAGCTCGTTCCGCGCTGAAAGATACAGGCCACGGCGCCGAGTCGGGCGATCTCCGACGCAGCCCCTGGCGCTTGCCCGATTTGCGCTGGCGGCGCAACGGCATAGGTTCCACCGTCAGCAATCCCCCGACGGCGTGCGTTTATGCGACGGGACCACGCGCGCCGACAACCCGTATTTCATGAAAATCAGCGTTCCAACCGAAACCGCTCCGCGCGAGCAGCGGGTCGCGCTTGCGCCTGACAGTGTCGCACGGCTCGTCAAGCAACTGAAGCTCGAGATCACGGTCCAGCGGGGCGCCGGCCTGCGCGCCGGCTTCCGCGACGACGCCTACGAAAGCGCGGGCGCCACGATGGTCGCCGATGCCGCCGCGGCGTTCGACTGCCCCGTCGTCGCCAAGGTCCAGCCCCCGACCGCCCACGAGATCGCCCGAATCCCCAATGGCGCGACGCTCATCTCCCTGATGCGCCCGGGCCAGAGCGCCGACGCGGTGAGCGCGCTCGCGCAGCGTCGAGTGACATCTCTCGCGCTCGAGCTCGTGCCCCGCATCACCCGCGCGCAGTCGATGGACGTGCTCTCGTCGCAGAGCACCGTGTCCGGCTACAAGGCCGTGCTGATTGGCGCATCGGCGCTCGGCAAGTTCCTGCCGATGCTCACGACGGCGGCCGGCAACATCTCGCCCGCCAAGGTATTCGTGATCGGCGCGGGTGTGGCGGGACTGCAGGCGATCGCGACGGCCCGCCGGCTCGGCGGCGTCGTCTCGGGGTTCGATGTTCGGCCCGCCGCGCGTGAGCAGGTGCTCAGTCTGGGCGCGACGTTCGTGCAGAGCGACGTCGTGAGCGATTCCACACAGACCGCCGGCGGGTACGCACGCGAGCAGACCGAGGAGGAGCGCGCCAGGACGCTCGAGGCAATGGCCAACCACATCAAGGACGTGGATCTGGTCATCACGACCGCTGCGATCCCGGGCAAGCCGGCGCCCAAGCTAATCACCGACGAGATGGTCGCGTCGATGCGGGCCGGGTCGGTGATCGTCGACCTCGCCGCGGAAACGGGCGGCAACTGCACGCTCGCCAAACCCGGCGAGACGGTGCAGGCGAACGACGTCACGATCATCGCGCCGCTCAACGTGCCGAGTACCGTGGCGTTCCACGCCAGCCAGATGTTCGGCCGCAACATCTTCGAGCTGCTCAAGCATCTGGTGAAGGAAGGCGCGCTGCAGCTCGACCCGAACGACGAGATCACGGGCGCGATGATGATGACCCACGACGGCAAGGTGCTTCGCTCATGAATATTCTCGAATTGTACGTCTTCGTGCTCGCGGCCTTCGTCGGCTACATGGTGATCTCACGCGTGCCGCCGCTGCTGCACACGCCGCTCATGGCGGCGACGAACGCGATCTCCGGCATCTCGCTCGTCGGATCGCTGATCGCAGCCGGCGCGGCGGAGAACCGGGTCGCGACGATCCTGGGATTCGTCGCTGTGATCTGCGCGACGAGCAACATCGTGGGCGGCTTTCTCATCACCGACCGAATGTTGAGGATGTTCAAGCGCGACACTGGGCCCAAGGTCGCAGCGGGCGGCGACACCAAGCAGATCGCGGGCAAGTGATTCGCTCCCGCTCCATGCTCGACGGCTGACGCCCTTCGTCTCCGGGCCGTCGTCCTCCATCCCACGATTCTTTTTCTCCGCGCATGCGCGATTCACTCATACAAGGCAGCTACCTCCTCGCGTCGGTCCTGTTCATTCTCGGGCTGCGCAGTCTGACGCGGCCGGACAAGGCGCGCCGAGGCATGCAGCAGGCCGCGGTCGGCATGCTGTTCGCCATCGTCGGCACGCTGCTCAATCACACGATCGTCGACTACCGCTGGATCATCGGCGGTCTCGTGCTCGGCGTGATCATCGGGTACCCGATGGGCCAGTGGGTGCCGATGACCGCGATGCCGCAACGAATCGCGCTCTCTCTCACGCTGAGCGCCCTCGCCGCGACGCTTGTCGGTGTGGCCGAGTACCACACGGAGATCGCGAAGGGCATGGTGCCCGAGCACACCAAGATGCTCGCGCTCGGCTTCGAGATCATGCTCGGCTCGATCACGGTGGGCGGCACGATCGTCGCCGCCGGCAAGCTGCAGGAGTGGCTCCCGTCGAAGCCGCTCACGTACAAGGGTCAGAATCTCACGAACGGCCTGATCTTCCTGGGCATTCTGGCGCTGTTCGTGTACACGGTCGCCGATCCGAGCCAGCAGTGGGCGTTCTACACAATGATCGGCGCCTCGTTCGTATTCGGGATCCTGCTCGTGATGCCGATCGGCGGCGCGGACATGCCCGTCGTGGTGGCGCTGCTCAACTCGTACTCAGGCCTGGCCTCGTGCGCGACGGGCTTCGCGATCGGCAACGTCATCCTGTTGATCAGCGGCTCGCTCGACGGCGCGTCGGGTTTCATCCTGTCGATCCTGATGAGCAAGGCGATGAACCGATCGTTCACGAACGTCCTGTTCGGCGCGTTCGGCAGCGAGACGGCCGCGATCGGCGCCAAGTCGTCGGCGGGCCTGTCGGTTCGTTCGATCGGCGTCGAGGATGCGGCGATTCAGCTCGCCTACGCGCAGCTCGTGATCGTCATTCCGGGCTACGGCATGGCGGTGGCGCAGGCGCAGCACGCCGTCCGCGAGCTGGCGGAGCTGATCGAAAAACGCGGCGGCGAAGTGAAGTTCGCGGTGCACCCGGTGGCGGGACGAATGCCCGGCCACATGAACGTGCTCCTCGCGGAAGCGAACGTGCCGTACGACAAGCTGTACGACATGGACGAGATCAACAGCGAGTTCGATCGTGCCGACGTGGCGCTTGTGATCGGCGCCAACGACGTCGTGAACCCCGCCGCGCGCAACGACAAGGCATCGCCGATTTATGGCATGCCGATTTTGAATGCGGATCACGCGAAGAGCGTGATCGTGCTCAAGCGCGGCATGAGCGCCGGATTCGCCGGCATCGAGAACGAGCTGTTCTACGACAAGCGTACGAGCATGCTGTTCGGCGACGCGAAGGCGTCGCTGACTGGGCTGATCGGAGAAATCAAGAACGTTTGAGAGGGCGGACTACGAATGGCGAACGGCGAAGGGCGGGCGCAAACCGCGGAGGTGCCGAAGGGCGGAGGTGCCTAAGAACGGAAATGCCGAACGACGAAGATGCCTAACGGCGTGAAGAGCGGAATTGCCAGAGAGCGGGAAACTACGACCCCGCTTTTCTCCGCCGTTTGTCATCTTCGCTCTTCACGACTTTTGGCATTCTCGCGGTACGGCATTCCCGTCGTTCGGCACCTCCGTCGTTCGGCACCTTCGCCGTTTGCGCCCGCAGTTCGCCGTCCGCCGTCCCAGGAGGAGTCATGGTTTGGCAAATCGTGGTGGTGTGGGTCGTGGCCGCTGTCCTGGGCGGGATTCTGTGGCAGCGCTTTACCAGGCCGCCGGGCATGCCGACCATGACCGTCCCCGGTCAAACGGCCGTGCGCCCGCGTCGGGTCGTCCCGCTCTGGCTCGCGCTCCTGCTCCTCATCATTCTGGCCGTCGCCGTCTGGCTCACCTTGCGCCTCGGGGCGGCTCCCGCGAGCTAGGCGGCCGCCACGAACTTCCTCATTCGGCATGACAATCCGTTGTGCGGCGGCGAACTTCCATTCGTCCACCGCGCCCACGGATCATGCCGATGAGATACGCCGCCATCACGGGATGGGGAAGCGGAATGCCGCCCGCCATCCTGTCCAATGCCGACCTGTCGACCTTTCTCGACACGTCGGACGAGTGGATCACCACCCGCACCGGCATGCAGGAGCGGCGCGTCTCGCATGTCTCGGCGGTCGAGATGGCGACGATTGCCTCGCAGCGCGCGCTCGCCTGCGCCGGACTCGATCCTTCCACGCTCGAGCTGATTATCTACGGCGGCTGCAGCAACGAGGAAGCGGTGCCCAACAGCGCCTCGGGGGTGCAGGTCGCCCTCGGTGCGACGAAGGCCGCGTCGATCGACATGAACACCGCATGCACGAGCTTCCTCTACGGTCTCTCGACCGCCACGTCGATGATCCAGACGGGCGTGGTGCGCAACGCGCTCGTCATCGGCGTCGAGTTGATCAGCCGCTACATGGATTGGAGCAACCGGAACGTCGCCGTGCTGTTCGGCGACGGCGCGGCGGCGGTGGTGCTCCAGGCATCGGACGAGCCACGCGGCGTGATCGGCAGCGTGCTTGGATGCGACGCCGAGGCGCGACAGACCCTTCGCGTGCGCGGCATCGGCTGCGGATACGCCAATCGCGGCGTCACGCTGGGCGACACGCTCTGGGATTTCGACGGCCAGGCCATCTTCAAACGCGCCGTCAGAGGCATGACCGAATCCTCGGATCGCGTGATGACGCAGTGCGGCGTCACGGCGAAGGACATCGACTTGGTCGTACCCCACCAGGCCAACCTGCGCATCATCGAAGCCGTAGCGAAGTACGCGGGCATCCCGATGGAGAAGGTGATGTTGACGGTGCACAAATACGGCAACATGAGCTCCGCGACCGTCCCCGTCGCGCTGGTCGAGGCACTCGAGGACGGTCGAATCCGGCCCGGAAGCCTCGTCCTCATGCCGGGCTTCGGCGGCGGGCTGACGTACGCATCGCTGCTCGTACGGTGGGGCGATCGCGTAACGCCGGTCGCCGAGTCGGCGTGCGCATTCCGGCCGTGCGAGCTCACCGCGCTCGAGATGGTGAACGTGATCCGCGCGCAACAGGATCCGCACGGGCGTTCCGCCGCCGGGCTCACGGCGCCCGTCTTCGCGGAAGATCGCGTCGTGAGCGCCCAGGCGTAGCCCAGGCAACGGCAACTGCAACGGCGACAGCCACGGCCGCGGCAACTGCTCTGGGGAACTGATTGACGCGGATGACACGGATTGAAAAACGGATCGCTCCTCGCGCTGCGCAGCGGCCTGCATCGCGACGAGCCTAGAGGAACATTCTTTGGGAACGGCCGCTCTGACCGGCCTCTAGTAGCTCACCGAGCGCCTGATCCAATCACAGTCCGTTCCCAGCTCGCGGCGAGAGGCGAGTTCGCGCCACCGGATTCGATTCGTGTCGTTCGTGTCATTCGCGTCACCACAGGTTCCAACTCTACCCCGCGCGTCAGCCAATTCCCGGTGTCGCGCGCACCTGCACCGCCGGCCGCCTGCGACATGATCATGCCCCGCGACATTGGTGAAGGTCAGTTGTCGACGGCGGCGAGTCGTGAGAATCGACGGTTGGAGCGCGGGAAGTCGAGTCCCATCGCGGCCGCGAACACCAGGAACATCACGAGCGCCCACGCCAGCAGTCCCGGCGACGGAACGCTGAACGAGCGCCCGCTCCGCGGCATCGGGATCATCGTTGACAACATTCCGGCGAACAGCGTGCCGATGGCGAACCACTGGTAGAGCCGCAGCCCGAGCACGAGCGGCGTCTGCGGCTCGCCGCGGTACGACTCCTCGACGAAGCGTGCGCATCCCGAGAGCATCAGGTAGACACCGAGGAGCAGCGAGTCCGGGCAGGACAGCATACGAAGGCGAACCAGCAGCAGCCCGATCACGATGTTCCCCGCGATCGAGTACACGGGCGTGGGATGTAGGGGCACACCGGACAAGTGCGCGATCTGCGTTACGCGGCTGCGCTGATGCTGGTAGCAGATGCCCACGCGCGCCGGCGCCGGTCCTCCGTGGCAGCAGCCCTGGACCAGGCAACGCAGGCGGCCAAGGATCTGCACCCACGGCGCCGCGAGCGCGAACGCGGCGAGCAGCGGAACGACCGCGCCGCCGACGAAGGGCGATGTGAAAATTCCAATGAGCGCGCCGATCACGCCACCGTACCAACCGAACGGCCGCAGCAGCCGCGACGAGCCCTCGAGCACCTGTGCGTACGCTCCCGCTCCAATCAGCACCCACATGCCGACCCACACGACCGACATCTCGCGCCCAGGGCCCGCCGCCGCGCCCGCGATGGTGAGGCCCACCGCTGCCGCTGCTCCGGCATAGAGTCCGTAGTTGATGAACCGCACCGGACCCGCGCGCCATTCACGCCACGAGTTGGCGAGTTGCTCCGCGGCGCGCCGCGCCACGTCCCAGGTCCGGCCGAGATCGCGCAGTGGCGGATACAACGCCGCGCCGGCCGCTACATCGATGAGACTGTGGTGACCCGTGGCGACACAGCTCAGCGCGACGAGCGCGGCCCAGCTCCAAACGAGCCATCGCGCCAGTCGGCCGCGACCGATGCTCCACGCGCGCGCGGCGAGCATCGGCCAGAGCACGTGGAACGCGGGAAACGCCGCCACATTCGCGGAGTGACTTTGCTCGGACCACAGCAGCGCGCCGGACGCGCCCGTTCGATCGAAGACGCGGTGCACGGCCACAACGGGAATTGCGAGCCAGCAAAGCGTGATCACCACCGTACCCGCGATGCCGCTCGTCGCGAAATCGCGCAACGCGCGACGGGTTTGTACAACCAGCACGGTCGTTGGCACCACGACGTATGCGCTCGTGTACGGCAGCTCCATCCACGGCAGCACGGGCCACCGCAGCTCGCCCGGCAGCATCGTCGAAAAGGCGTCCGGTGGCTGCCCCAGCGCCTGCACGGCGTAGTACGCCGCGAGCCATGGAATGAATGTCCATGTGAGTGTCGCGACGCGTTCGATTGGCGTCGGTGGTGCGTCGTCCGCGCGCGGTAGCGCGAAGAGCGGCTTGACGACCGCCTCTTGTCCAAAGCGGCCGCGCAGATCGTGCCGCTCGTAGCCGAACACCAGCGCGGCCATGGCGAGCCAGATCGCCGGCGTCACGAGCCAGAGCCCGGAGGCAGACCGCGCGGCGAGCGATTCACCGAGCACCACGAGCCCGAAGCCGATGTAGATCGGGTTGCGGATCCAGCGATAGACACCCTCGCGCACGAGTCGCTCTGGCGGAAAGGCGTTCATCGGAAGGCCCTGACCGTGACGGATCAACGCGACCATGCCAGACGAGAGCAGGAGCGCGCCCAGCATCGCGAGCACACCGCCAGCCACCGGATTCCCAATGCGCGGCAGTGTCACCATCGGCGCGCTCGCGATGGCCCACATCACGAGCAGCAGCGGCACGCCGACGACGAAGGTCGCGCCGTACAGCAAGCGCTTCGCGACGTCGGCGCTGGTCATCACCACGCCACCAACTCGTCGATCACCCAGCCGTCATCGACCCGAGCCCCGTCGCGCGATAGCGTGCCACGCTTCAGGAATTTCGTCTCGAGCATGTGCTTGAGCGGTCCGATCGGCAGGTCGCCGAGCGCCGGCAGGTGCACCGAGATCACCTCGAGCGCGCGACGGTCACAGAGCCTGCGGACGGGTCGCATCCGAATGTCCCACGCGCCGTCCACCGCGAAGACACCGTCGTCGTCGACGGATGCCTCGGGCTGAATGGTCCCGTCGAACCACACCCAGCGGCGCGCCGGTCCGATGCTCCAGTCGATCCACACCGCGTTGTGCGCCGCCGACGCGTATCGTCCCCAGTGCAGACGGCGAAGCGGCAACGTCCAGGGAAGACGGGTCATCGTGAGGCACTCCGCGTAGCCTCGCCCTTCGATCGGCTCGCCGGCGAGCGCGACGCTTGCTCTGCCGCTGGGCGTGAAGCAGCGCCAATCGAGCCGCCCGTCAGCGTCGTCGAGCAGTGTGGCATGGAGCGACGCGGCCTCGCGGGTCCACTCGCCACGCACTCCGAGTCCGCCGTGGGCAAAACGAAGCGACTCTCCGTCGATCGCCGGCATGCGGACGTGCGACCAGGCTCTGTGCTCCACGGGCTGGGCGCCCGAGCGCGCGACGAACGTCGACGCATAGTGCACGCGCAATGCGGCCCATTCGAGCGTTGCCGCGTACACTATCAACACGGTTCCCTGGTCGGTGACCAGGTCGAGGTACCATTTCGTCAGGCTGAACATTCGCCGCGCCTACGGTGTCCGAGCAGCCGCGCCCGCGCAACTCTTGATGAGAATTGTTGCTACGTTGATCTTGCGGCACGGCCCGGGCCGCCGCCAGCGGGCGTTCCCCGAAAACGCCGAACTTTGGCAGCAAGAGACGGATATCGGTCACGTGCTCGCCGCGCCTAGCTTGCGGGCGTCTCGAACAGCGAGCAAATCATGGCGACCATGGCAATCGATCACGGTTCGACTCACTTCTCCGCCAGCCAGGCCTGGCGCGCCGTCGAGCGGCGCGACCACGGCAGCGATGGCGCGTTCGTGTATGCCGTACGGTCAACCGGCATCTACTGCAAGCCGTCATGCCCGTCGCGCCGCCCATCGCGCGCCAACGTTCGCTTCTTCCTCACGAACAGCGACGCCGAGCGCGCTGGGTACCGCGCCTGCCTCCGCTGCCGGCCGGGTGATGAGCACACGCTCAGCAGCACCGACGCTGCCGTGGAGCGCGCGCGATCGTTCCTCGATCGCAACGCCGAGCGTCCCGTGCCGCTCTCCGAGCTGGCCGAACACGCGGGGGTGAGCGCGTGGCATCTTCAGAGATCGTTTAAGCGGCTGCTCGGTGTATCACCCAAGGCGTATCAGGATGCCCGCCGCGTGCATCACTTCAAGTCTCGGCTGCGCGCGGGCGACACGGTGAGCCGCGCCACGTACGAGGCCGGATTCGGATCGAGCAGCCGCGTCTACGAGCGGTCCGGCGTGTTGCTCGGCATGACGCCCGCGGCGTACCGCCGCGGCGGCGCCGGCGTCCGCATCGCCTACACGATCACCGACGCACCGGTCGGGCGCGTGCTCGTCGCCACGACCGACCGTGGCGTGTGCGCCGTGGAGCTGGGCGGCACCGACGCCGAGGTGCTGCGTGCCCTGCAGAACGACTTCCCGCGCGCCACGATCGAGCGTAGCGACGACGAGCATCGCGCGTGGGTGCGGGCGGTCGTCGACCGAGTGCGCGACCCGGGTCGCGAACGCTCGAGCGAGGTGCCGCTCGACATGGCCGGCAGCGCGTTCCAGCTTCGCGTGTGGAAGGCATTGCAGGAGATTCCGGCGGGCGAGCGCCGGTCGTACCGCGAGGTCGCGACCGCAATCGGACGCCCCAGCGCCACGCGCGCCGTTGCCCGGGCGTGCGCCACGAATCATCTCGCGGTGGTCGTCCCCTGCCATCGTGTGGTGCGCAGCGACGGCGAGCTGGCCGGCTACAAGTGGGGGTTGGACCGAAAGCGCAGGCTCCTCGCCAAGGAAGGCGGCTGATCGTCCCACGCGGGACAACCGTGGCACGGCGGCTGGTGTCTGACCGTAAGGCACTTTGCTCTACTCACGACGGAGGCCGCCGTGGCTGCTTCTCGCTCCTCGGACTCGAACGACCGCATCAAGGGCATTGGCAGCGACGTTCGGTTCGCGCTGCGGACGCTCGGCAAGAATCCCGTCTTCGCCGCGGTCGCGATCCTGACGCTCGCTCTGGGCATTGGGGCGAACACGGCGATCTTCAGCGTCGTGAACGGCGTGCTGCTCAAGCCGCTGCCGTTCCCCGAGCCCCAGCGTCTGCTGAGCGTGTGGCAAGTCGAAACGGGTACCGGAAAGGCCGACCGCGGTCCGGTGTCGGCCGTGAACCTCGACGACTGGCGCGCACGGCGCGGCTCGATCGCCGACATCGGCGGCTATTTCTACAGCGAAGGCATGAGCGGCACCGATCTCACTGGAATCGGCGAGCCGCAGCGGATCTCCGCCGCCTTCGTGACACCAGGATTCTGGAACACCCTCGCCGTCGCGCCGCAACTCGGCCGCGTTCCGCGCGACGACGAGATGGTGCGCGGCGCGAACGACAGGCTCGTCGTGCTCAGCCACAGCTTCTGGCAGCGGGCGTTCGGCGGTGCCAGCTCCGTGATTGGGCGGCGCGTTCAGCTCGGCGGCCAGTCGTTCGAGATCGTTGGCGTAATGCCGGAGACGTTTCGGTTCCCCGCGCCAGCCGTCCAGATGTACATCCCCTATTCGACGATCCCCGACGACGCGATCCCGCGCCTTCGGGGCGTTCGCATCCTGCAGGTCGTGGCGCGCATGAAACCCGGCATCACCGTCGGGCAAGCGGACGCGGAGATGAACGCGATCACGCGCGGCCTGGCTCAGGAATATCCGGAAGATCGCAACCTCGCCGCCGCCGCCGTCACCCCACTGCGCGACGCCATGGTCGGGAACGTTCGAAGCAGCCTGCTCGTTCTGCTCGGCGCGGTGGGATTCGTGCTGCTCATCGCGGCCGTCAATCTCGCCAGCCTGTTACTCGCCCGCGCCAGCGCGCGTGAACGCGAGCTCGCGATTCGCGTCGCGCTCGGCGCCGGCCGCGGGCGCCTGATTCGCCAGTTGTGCACGGAGAGCCTCGTGCTGGCGCTGTTTGGCGGGGCCGTCGGATTGATCATCGCCGTCCTCGGCGAGCAGCTGCTCGTGCATCTCGCGTCGGGCCAGCTCCCGCGCGCCGAAAACGTCACGCTCGATTACCGCGTGCTCGCGTTCACCGCGGTGATTTCGATCGTCACCGGAATCGCGTTCGGCCTCGTGCCCGCGGTGCGCGCGTCGTCGCCGGAGCTGCAGCAGTCGCTCCGCGCCGGCACGCGAGGGAGCACGGCGGCGAGCGGGCGCCTGCGGAGTGCACTCGTGATCGCCGAGGTGGCGCTCGCGGTCGTGCTCGCGATCGGCGCCGGCCTGATGACGCGCAGTTTCACCAAGCTGCTCCAGGTCGACCTCGGCTTCGTCCCGGATCATCGAGTGGCGGTGAACTTCAGCGTCTCGACCGCTCGGCACCAAAGCAGCGCGGAGATGCGGCAAGTGTATCGCGAGATTCTCGAGAAAGTGCGAACGGTGCCCGGCGTGATTGCCGCGGGCGCGATTCGCGATCTGCCATTCCGCGGTGATGGTGAAACGGTCCCGTTCCAGCCTCCCGGAACCGTCCCTGGAACGAATGGCCAGTTGCCGACGGCAACGCTCATGTTCACCAGTGATGGTTTCTTCAAGGCAATGGGGATTCCGCTCCTCGGCGGACGCGATCTCTCGCCGCAGGACCGCCAGGGCGCGCCAATCGCGCTCGTCATCAATGAGGCGCTCGCAAAGAAGTACTTCCCCGGAACGAGCGCCGTGGGTCAGACCCTCACGTTCGGCGATACCATCCATCTGCGCATCGTCGGTGTCGTGGGTGACGTGCACCAGACGGCGGTCGACGAATCGCCGGGGCCGCGAATCTACGCCAGCGCCTACCAGATCTTTCGCGTGAAGACGAATCTCGTCGTTCGTACGCAGGCGGATCCCGCGACGATGATCAAGCGCATCGAGGACGCGATCCGCAGCGTCGATCCGCAGCAGACCTTCACCGCCGCGTTCACCCTCGACGACTTGGTCGGCGAAGCGGTCGCGCGGCCGCGGCTGCTCACCGTGCTGCTCGGACTCTTCGGAGCGATGGGACTCATCCTTGGCGCGCTCGGCATCTATGGCGTGTTGTCGTACTTCGTCACGCAGCGCACGCGCGAGATCGGCGTGCGCGTCGCGCTCGGCGCCAGGACGCGCGACGTGCTGGCGATGTTCGTTGGACGCGGCTTGCGCCTCGCGGCCATTGGCGTGGCCGTGGGGCTCGTCGCCGCGCTGCTCCTCACGCGATTGATGCGGGGTGTGTTGTACGGCGTCGCTCCCACCGATCCGGCGACGTTCGCCGGCGTCGGCCTTGGGCTGCTCGCCATTGCGGGTCTGGCGAGTTGGCTGCCGGCCCGGCGCGCGGCTCGTGTGGACCCACTGGTCGCCTTGCGGGCGGAGTGACCGAGCGCCCATCTCTTGGGTTGAGCTGGAGTATGGCCCGGAGACTGGCATGAGGATCGGCGGCTGGAACGCTCGGCAGATGTCGCTCGCCGCGGCACCGGTTGGTGCGGCGATCGCCATCGCGTGCTCGTCGGCCGTGACGACGACCGTGCCGCCGTTCGATGGCAATCTGCCGCTCGGCAATTGGGGCGGAGAGAACGCCGGCATGATCGTGAGCGACACGGCCATGCATCTTCACATCGGCTGCACGTATGGCGACGTCTCTGGCCGGGTGCCCGTGGGCAGTGGCGGCCAGTTCGACGTGGCGGGGAACTACACGCTGCGGGCGTATCCCATCGCCGTTGGGCCCGCGGTTCCGGCGCGATTCACCGGACGGCTCGACGGCGCCAAGGTGACCGTCACCGCGACCGTCGACGACACGGTGCAGCACACGACCGTCGTGCTGGGACCCGTGACGGTCACTTACGGCGCGGAGGCGAAGCTCGGACCCTGCCCAATCTGCCGGCGTCCGATCATCACGAAGCCGTCACCGTCGCCGAGCAGTCGTGTCGGAGAGGCTGTACGTCACGCGGCCGCCTGGATCGAGAAACTCGATCCGCGCCGCGCCCGCTGAGTCGACGAGCAGTCGAAGCCGTGGCTTGCCATCGCGATCGGCCAGGTTCACGATCGCCGACTTTGCCTGGTCGCGACCAACGAACACCCGCCGCGCAACGAGCGGCACGCCATTCCGCGGCGCCGCCCACCGCCCGAGCGCCGTCGCGCGTGCGACCGAATCGCCGATCTTCTCGATGGAATCGCGCTCGCGTACGAGATCCATGATGTCGATGTCGGCGCGATCGTCCACCGAGAAGCCAATCCGGCGGCTGCCATTGTTGTCGGCGTAATCCAGATTGAGCACCTGATCTTCGTTGAACTGATCGAACGACATGTGCGTGGACGCGGTGTAGGCCCCGTCCGCTTTGCGGCTCCCGACGAACGTCAACCCGCCGTTCTCCGTGCCCTCGTCGTTGAAGAAGATGATGCCCGGCCGATTTCCGCCTTTGTACCCGAACGGCTTGCCCTTGTAGATGGGTCCGATCGAGCGCGGCCGGTTCGAGATGACCATCCGATACATCCCGTTGGGCTCGACGATGTTGATGCGCTCGGCGTCGATCTCGGTGAACTTGGCTTTTTGCGGCGCGCGCGCGAACGCGGCGAGCGACAGAACGGCCAGCATCACCGTCGTCACAGCCGCGTATCCCTTGAGAAATCGCACGTCGCGTTCGATGGACGGACTCATCGTGCCTCGCTGGTGGTGGGGGCTCGAGATGATTCTCCACTATACTTCGCGAGATGACGGATGCGCGACACGACCCGGGTCCCGAGCACGCCCGCTCGCGCGGCGAGTCGCTCGGGCCCGTTGGGCGGATCGAGGTGGACGGCGCCGAGGTCCGGATCGGCACGGCGGGCTGGACCGATCGCACGCTGACCGCGCCGGGCGTGTTCTATCCGCCGGCCGTGAAGACACCTGAGGACCGGCTTCGCTACTACGCGTCTCGCTTCTCGATGGTCGAAGCCGACATGGGATTTTACGCGATACCGGACCGCGCCCTCACGGAGCGCTGGGTCGAGCGCACGCCCAGCGACTTCGTGTTCAACGTCAAGGCGCACGCGTTGATGACCGGCCACGCGACAGAGATCGCGCGGCTGCCGCAGCCCATTCGCGACGCGATTCCCGCGTCGGCGGCAACGGGATCGCGCGTCTATGCCAAGAATCTGCCCGTCGAGTTGCGCGACGAAGTATGGAGGCTGTTTCGCGCGGCCCTGGAGCCCTTGCACGAGGCGGGAAAGCTCGGAGCGGTGCTGCTGCAGTTCGCGCCGTGGATTCATCCGAGCCGCGCGACCCCGGCGATGTTCGCGCGGGTCCGGCAGCAGCTCGGAGAGTTGCCCGTCGCGGTGGAGTTCCGGCATCCGAGTTGGCTCGAGCCGCGGCTCCGCGAGCGATTGTGGGATCAGCTGCGGCATCACGACATCACCTATGTCGTGGCCGACACGCCTCCGGGGACTCCCACGAGTATGCCGATCGTGCCGGCGATCACGACGCCCGATTTGGCGATCGTACGGCTTCACGGTCGCCGGAGCGAGCTATGGGGTGCTCGCGAGGCGACCGTAGCCGAGAAGTACCGCTATTTGTACGACGATTCGGAGCTGCACGATTGGCTGACCGTCGTCATGGAGCTGGCCGAGAACGCCGAGCGTGTTCACGTGGTGTTCAACAACTGTTACGCGAACTACGGCGCGACGAATGCCCTCGAGATGGCCAACCTGTTACGCGGCGAGACGGCTGGCCGGCAACCATAGCGGAATGCCCGCGCGCTCTTCTCCCACGCACTCGTAGCGGGCCGGCGGAAATCCGAGGACTCCAATCTCCAGCACGTCGCCCGTCTGCACGCTCACGTGCTGCCCGAGCGCGTCGACGGCCGCCAGGAACGAGTCGCTCTCGACTATGCCTTCCTGCCGCGAGTCGATTCCGCGGACCGAAAAACAGAATTTGGACATTTGGCCCCTCCCCCCTCCTAACGCCTCGACCCATTGTACCCCGTCCCAACCCCCACGTTGCATAACTTCCGCCAGCCGGCCGGAGTTCCCAGCCGCTCCCTGCACGGCACCATGTCCCCGTGATAACGTTGAATGTCCTCTCCGTTTGAGAGTCCAATGCGTTTCTCGTTCCTGATCGCCGCCGCGGCCTGCCTGATCGCCCGGCCGGCCGCTTCCCAGCAAAAGCACACCATCGCATTTGACGACTTCGCGGCGGTTCGCGCCGTGAGTGACCCGCAGCCGTCACCTGACGGAAAGCAAATCCTGTACGCCGTCCGCACGGCAGATGTGACCAAGAACACACGTGCGTCTCAAACGTTCATCATCCCGACCGCGGGCGGCTCGCCCCGCCCCTTCCCTTGCTGCGATGGACCCGATCTGGCCGCGACGGAAGCACGCTGGTCGCCCGACGGTAGACACATCGCTTACATCGCCAACGACCAGCTGTGGGTGGCCGACGCCAACGGGACCAATCGCAAGCAGCTCACGAATCTGAGCGGCGGCGCCACCGGCCCGGTGTGGTCGCCGGCCAGCGACGGCATCGCGTTCACGTCGGCCGTCTACCCCGAATGCTCGAACGACGCCTGCAACGCGGCCAGGCAAAAGGCGGCCTCCGACAGCAAGGTGAAGGCGCACGTCGCCGACCAGCTGATGTTCCGCCACTGGACGGCGTGGGACAACGGTACACGGTCGCATCTCTTCGTCGTCGCATTGGACGGATCACCACCAAAGGATCTGGTGCCCGGCGCCCGCTACGACATTCCTCCCGGACCGTTCGGCGGCAGCGAGGGATACGCCTGGTCGACCGACGGGCGAGAGCTCGCCTACACCGCCAAGAATCAAGGTCGCGCCGACGCCTGGTCGACGGACCTCAATCTGTACACGGTGCAACTCGCCGGCGGCGCGCCGGTGGTGATCACGTCCGCCAACAAGGGCGCGGACCAGAATCCCGTGTACTCGCCCGACGGCCGATTCATCGCCTACGCGTCACAGGCGCGCGCGGGATTCGAGTCCGATCGCTGGCGCCTGATGGTCTACTCGCGCGCCAACCGCACGTCGCGCGAGCTACTGACGACGTGGGACCGGAATGCCGACGCGTTCCTGTGGGCGCCGGACATGAGTGCCATCTACGTGCAAACCACGGACGCCGGGCGTGAAAAGCTCTACCGTGTGCCGGTGTCGCGATCGGCCGACGCTCTGCGCGCCGCCGCCCCGCAACTGTTCGTGGGCGATCACAACAACGCGGCCTTCGCGCTCTCCCACGACGGCCGGACGTTCGTCTGGCTGCGCGACGCGGCGCAGTTCCCCGCCGAGGTCTATGCCGCGGACGTCACGACGCAGACACCGGTCACCGCGCGCGCGGTGACGCACGAGAACGATTCGCTCGTCGCGCAGCTCGCCGTCAACTCGGTGGAGGACTTCTGGTTCACGGGAGCCGACGGCGCCCGCGTTCAAGGTTTTGTCATGAAGCCGCCGGGCTGGCAGCCCGGCAGAAAGTATCCGACCATTCTCCTCATTCACGGCGGCCCGCAGGGCGCCTGGCTCGACCAGTGGCACGGCCGCTGGAACTACCAGATGTTCGCGGCGACCGGCGCCGCGCTGGTCATCGTGAATCCTCGCGGCTCGACGGGCTACGGTCAGAAGTTCGTCGACCAGGTCTCCAGGGACTGGGGCGGCAAGGTCTACACGGATCTCATGCGCGGGCTGGATGCGGCAATCGCCAGGAACTCGTGGATCGATACCAGCGCGCTCGGCGCGGCAGGCGGGTCGTTCGGCGGCTACATGGTCGACTGGATCGCCGGCCACTCCAACCGGTTCAAGGCGCTCGTCTCGCACGCCGGGCCGTTCAATCTCGAGAACATGTCGCTGGCCACCGAAGAGCTGTGGTTTCCCGACTGGGAATACGCCGGCCCGATCTGGAACCCGCAGTCGATGGCGACGCAGTACCGCGTCTACTCGCCGCACCTGTTCGTGAAGAACTTCAGGACGCCAACGCTCGTCACGGGCGGCGAGCTCGATTACAGAGTTCCGTATACAGAAGACTTATCGATGTTCACCGCGCTGCAGCGCATGAACGTCCCCAGCCGCCTGGTCATCTTCCCCGACGAAGGACACTGGATCGGCAAACCGCAGAACCAGCGCCTGTGGTGGGGCGAGGTTCAAGGGTGGCTGGAGAAATACCTGGAGCCCAAGCCGCGGACGTGAGCGTCGCTCACGTCACCCCCCGGCCCGCACCTCCAGCCGATATCTGCCGTGCGACGCGAGTCCGCTCGCGCCATTCCCGCCCACGCTCACGTAATAGATCCCGGCGGTGAGCGTCGCCTGTACCCGTGAGCAAAAGCGGCCGGTCGGCGATGGGAAGTTGTCGTTCGTCCCGATCGACGCGCCGGCGGCGCTCACGACCTGGATGAACGTGTCGAGCTCCACGCCCAGACCGCACGATCCGACCACCCCTGACGTTTCGATGGTGTACGTGCCCGATCCGGGAATCGTCACGGCGTACACGTCGCGCGTATCCGGCGGCGTGATGGTGCCGATGACGTAGCTCCCGACGCTCAGAATGTTGGCGTGGTTGGCGTCGTCGTTCGGTTCCACTTCGGTCGGCACGCCGAGCGAGATCGAGGTCGCCTGTGCGTTCGCGTTCACGTTGAACACGGTGGGTTTGCCGGCGCCGCCCGCCCAGGCGAAGCGGCGGCCTGGCACGCCGATCTGGCCGTCGCCGTCATCATCGCCTGCCTGCAGGTAGTACGCGCCTGATTGCAGGCGGGTGAGCGCGAAATTACCGCTCGCCGCCACCGGTGTGGACTTCACGGACTGGCCCGTCGTGGCGTCGACGAGGCGGACGAACGTCTGATGCTGTGCGCCGTTCGTCGACGTGAGGGCGTTGTACGCGTTGACGATTCCCCAACCATACGTGTCGCTCCGACCCAGCCCGGGCGTGCGCGTCGCGTACTGCTCGATGCGCGCGCGAAGCTGCGTTCCGGTGAGCGTCGGCTGCTGTGCCAGGAGGAGCGCCGCGACGCCCGCCACGTACGGCGCGGATGCCGAGGTCCCGTATCCGAAGAGATGGATTGGCCGGTTGTCCACGAAATCCCAGCCGGGTCCGTAGATGCCGCCGCCGCCGTTGTCGTCGAGCCGGAAATCGCCGCCCGGCGCCGTCACGGAGATGAACGTGCCGGCATTCGAGTACGTCGCGAGCGTCCCGTCCATTCCGACCGCACCCACGGCCATCACGCCATTGTACGCCGCGGGATAGACGGGAATGTCGAGTCCATCGTTGCCCGCCGATGCGATGACGAGCGTTCCCGCATCCGTCGCCGCGGTCACCGCCGCCTCGAGCACCGCGTCCCGGTCGCCGCCGCCAAGGCTCATGCTGATGATTTGCGCCCGGCTCGGCGCCTGCACGGGAGTCGTGCTGTCCTGGCCTGCCGCCGGAAACCCTGCCGCGTACAGCACGCCCTGCGCGATGTCGAAGTTCGTTCCCAAACCCGTGATCCCAAGCACGCGGATCGGCCGAATCTTCACGTTCCAGGCGACGCCCGCGCCGCCAACGCCGTCATTCCCGACCGACCCGATGATCCCCGCCGTCCAGAGCCCGTGATCACCCAGGAATGCGTGGTCCCAGCAGCCGAAGGCCCGGACGAATTCGAGATCATCCGGATCCGTCGGATCGGGATCCGGTCCGTCGCCGTCACCATCGATCGTGGTGAACGTCGTACCGTCGCACATCTGCTGCGGTTGGTCATAGCCAATCTGCGATACGAAGTCGTAGCCGTCGCTCGTGAGGTTGGCGGCAATATCCGGAGAGTCGAATCGGATCCCCATGTCGATCGACGCGACGATCACGTTCTGGCTGCCCGTCGTGAGCGACCAGGCGCGCGGCAGATCGACCATGTTCGCGGGCCACGCCTGCTCGAAGTAGGCCGGGTCGGTCGGTAACAGCGCGCTGCCCATCTTCACCGGTCCGCCGGCAGGCACGCCCGGCGCGGCGGGAACGAAGTCGGTCGACATCGGTTTCGGCGCGCCGTCACGGATCGAGACGATCTGATCGCGCTCGACCCACGCCACGTTCGGGTCATTCCGCAACGCGTCCATCACCGCCGCGATCTGCGTCGTGTCGTCCACGCGGACGCGCGCCGCGAGAATCGCCGGCGAAACCTGCGCGTGGCTCAGGTGCAGTCGGCTCGACAGAACGCCGAGCCGTTCCCGAATGCGTGACACCGTCGCGCGCGCGACTGAAATCGACCGGTATGCGCCAGATCCCGCTGATGCGACGCCGAGGGTCGTATTCCTGAATCCGACGACGATCCGGTCCGGCGATGAACGACGCGTGACGGTGCGAGCCGCGGTCAGTAGCGGCGACCGAGCGGAGGCGCGAGAGAGATTCGCGCCGAAGTAAGGGCCCGTGGTGGCGGATGTCACCGTGCCGCTGATCATCGGCCCGTTGCTCGCCACGAACGAAACCGACGCGTCGCCCATCTTGGAGCTGGTGACCGTCACGACCTGCACCCCGGCCGTCGGCGCCAGCGTCCACGTGACCGACGACTTTCCGTCGTTGTCGGTCGTGCTCGTCGTGGCAGACAAGGTTCCCCCGCCAATCGCCGTCCACGTGATCGGTACGCCGGCAACGGCCTTGTTCGCGCCATCGAGCGCCTGCACGACCAGCGGCTGCGCAAGTGGCGCCGCGAGATCGCCCGATTGATTCGAGCCCGAGACGATCGACAGATGCGTGGGCGTGTGCGGAATCGGAGCTTGGTCCTTGCACGCGCCGGCGGCAGCGAAGGCCACGAGCACAAGAAGGGTTGCCGGACGATGGTGCATTGGTGAGTCCTGCCTGAGGTGAGAAGCCGGAGGGCAGCGGACGGGGGCGAGGGTGCGCGTATTCTGTGCAGTCGCGCAGTACCCCGTCCAGAGGAAAACGTTTAACGATTTTTTTGTTCGCGGATTCTGATGGCGTCGACTGACGTCACTCGCCGTAGGGCACCCACACGTTCTTGACTTGTGTGGCCGCGCGGAGGAACTCGCGACCTTCGCCTTGCTCGGGATCGATCCAATCGCGGTCGTGCCACGTGGCCCAGGTGCGCTTCATGTTCGACGCTGACGCGAGCTCGACCATCTTCACGCCTTCGCGCTCGCCGAAATACCACACTGCTTCGACGTCATCGTGCTCCGCGAGCACCTTGGCGAGCCCGTCCTTGGCGCCCGTCACGATGTTGATCACACCCGAGGGTACGTCAGACGTCTCGAGCACGCTGTAGAAGTCCGTCGCGGCAAGGGGATGCGGCTCCGAGGGAATGACGATCGTCGAGTTGCCGGTCGCGAGCGCCGGCCCAATGAGCGAGATCATCCCCAGCAACGGGTAGGCGTTCGGGCAGGTAACGCCGATCACGCCAATCGGCTCGTTCATCGCGATGGCGACGCCGCGAATTGGCACGCTGTGCACGGCGCCGTCGTACTTGTCCGCCCAGGCTCCGTAGGTGAAGAGCCGCGAAATCGACGCATCTACCTCTCGGGCTGCCTGGCGCGAGCCGCAGTCCGTCATCGCCGCGATTCGCCCGGCGAATTCCTCGCCGCGCGCCGACAGATTCTCGGCGATGTAGTAGAGAATCTGGCCGCGGTTGTGGCCCGTCGAGCGGCTCCAGCTCTTTGCCGCCGCATGCGCCGCCTCGACCGCGTTTCGGATGTCCTTGCGATTGCCTTCCGGCGATTCACCCACCAACTCGCCGCCGGGTCCGAGGATCCGGCGCGTGTAGCCCTGATCGGGGCGTGTCTGCTTTCCGCCGATGAACAGCTTGGGCGTGCGGTCGATCGGAGGACTCGCGGCGGGCGACGGACGACGGGCGACGGACGTCTCACGGCTCATCCGCCGCCCGCCGCCCATCGC
Organism: Gemmatimonadaceae bacterium; assembly: GCA_035469245.1. Classification (GTDB taxonomy): domain Bacteria; phylum Gemmatimonadota; class Gemmatimonadetes; order Gemmatimonadales; family Gemmatimonadaceae; genus JAQBQB01. The sequence continues at coordinate 8,344 of DATISA010000096.1, read as the reverse complement.
CCGTCGCCCATCGGCTGCCGCCCGCCGCCCATCGCCCGTCGTCCGTCGCAAATACTCCCACATCCCTTCGCGGCCGCCCTCGCGGCCAAATCCACTCTCGCGGTAGCCGCCGAAGCCCGACGCGGCGTCGAACAGATTCGTCGAATTCACCCATACCACGCCGGCCTTTATCTTGGGCGCGATGTCGAGTGCGAGATTGATGTTCTCCGTCCACACGCTGGCCGCCAATCCGTACGGCGTGTTGTTGGCGAGCGCCACCGATTCTTCGGGTGTGCGGAAGGTCATCGTCACGAGCACCGGCCCAAAGACCTCGACCTGCGCGATCGTCGACGACGGCTGAACGTCGGTAAACAGCGTCGGCGGATAGAAGTAGCCTTCGGTGGGACAGGCCCACGACGGCTGCCACATCGTCGCGCCTTCGTCCACGCCCTGCCGCACGAGCCCTCGAATGCGCTCGAGTTGCACGGGCGCCACGATCGCGCCCATGTCCACCGCCTTGTCGAGCGGTGATCCGACACGAAGCCGTTCCATCCGCGCCCGAAGCTTGCCGAGCAAACGCTCGGCGACGCCTTCTTGCACCAGCAACCGGGACCCTGCGCAGCAGACCTGGCCCTGGTTGAACCAGATCGCGTCGACGACCCCTTCCACGACGCTGTCGAGATCGGCGTCGTCGTACACGATGAACGGGCTCTTTCCGCCCAGCTCGAGGCTCAGCTTCTTGCCCGAGCCCGCGGTCGCGCGACGGATGATGCGACCGACCTCCGTCGAACCGGTGAAGGCGATCTTGTCGACGTCGGGATGCTCGACGATCGCCGCTCCCGTCTCCCCATGCCCCGTGACGATGTTGACGACGCCCGGCGGAATCCCCGCCGCGTCCGCGATCTCCGCAAAGCACAGCGCCGTGAGCGGCGTGAACTCGGCGGGCTTGAGAATTACTGTATTACCGGCTGCTAATGCCGGTGCGATCTTCCACGACAGCATGAGCAGCGGGAAGTTCCATGGGATGATCTGCCCCACGACCCCGATCGCCTCGTAGCCAGCGAATTCGGTGTCGAGCAACTGCGCCCAGCCGGCGTGGTGGTAGAAGTGCCGAGCCACGAGCGGAATGTCGATGTCGCGCGTCTCGCGAATCGACTTGCCGTTGTCCATCGCCTCGAGCACGGCGAGGAGCCGCGAGTGCTTCTGCACACCCCGCGCGAGCGCGTACAGATGGCGCGCCCGCGCGTGCGGCGTGAGACCCTTCCATGCGGGCAAGGCTCCCGCGGCCGCGCCAACCGCGGCGCCGATGTCCCGCTTTGTCCCTTCGGTCACGCGAGCGATGGTCCTGGACGTCGACGGGTTGCTCACGTCGAAGAGCTGCCCGGGCTCCGTCCACGCGCCGGCGATGTAGTGCCCGAACACCCGCTCGTGCTTCCCGAGCCAGGCGACGGCCTCCTTGTCGCTCTCCGGCGCGGGGCCGTACTCCATCGTCTGGAAGATCTCGGCGACTGTGGACATGGTGGGAGGGGGAATCGAAGGTTCGAAGGTTGGAGGGCTCGAGGGTTCGAAGGCTTGAGAGATCGAGGCTTGGAGAACGGAGGTTGGATGACGGTTTTCTTCGAGCCCTCTAGCCCTCCAGCCCTCTAGGCCATCGGCTGCCGGTGCGCCGCCGCGTACCGTCCGGTCACGAAATGCTCGAGCTGGCGCTCGATGTCGGTGAGCAACGAGCTCGCGCCAAAGCGGAATAGGTCCGACCGCAGCCAACGATCGCCCAATTCCTCTTTCATCAAATACAAATACTCGAGAGCGTTCTTCGCGCTGCGGATGCCCCCGGCCGGCTTGAACCCGACCGCGTAGCCCGTCTGCTCGAAGTACTCGCGGATCATGCGGGACATCACGAGCGCGAACGGGAGCGTCGCGTTCACGCCCTCCTTCCCCGTGGATGTCTTGATGAAGTCGGCCCCCGCCTGCATCGCCACCATGCTCGCGCGCGCCACGTTCCCCAGCGTCGCCAGCTCGCCCGTGGCGAGGATCGCCTTCATGTGTGCGTCGCCGCATGCCTCGCGAAACCGCCGCACTTCGTCGTAAAGCGCCTCGTAGTCTCCCGTCAGCACGTGCGCGCGCGTGATGACGATGTCGATCTCCCGTGCGCCAGCGCTCACGCTGGCGCGAATCTCTTGGATCCGCTGCTCGAGCGGATTCAGGCCGGCCGGAAAGCCCGTCGATACGGCGGCGACGGGAATTCCGGATCCCGCCAGCGCTTCAACGGCCGTCTTCACAAATGCGTGATACACGCACACCGCGCCGACCTTGATGTCCAGCCCGCGCACGGCGAGTGCGTCGAGGATGTCGTCGCGGAGCGGATGCCGCGCCTTGCCGCAGAGCCGGCGCACGTTGCCCGGGGTGTCGTCGCCAGAAAGCGTCGTGAGATCGATCAGCGTGATGGCGCGCAGGAGCCACGCCGCCTGCCATTCCCGCTTTACCGTGCGCCGCGTCGGAATCGTCGCCGCGCGGCGCTCGACCGCGCTGCGGTTCACCCGGATCGAGCGCACCACGTCCAGGTCCAGCGGCGTGCCGGGGTTACGCTCGACGTGGTCCGCCGGAAGCGGCCTCGGCGCGGTAACGAGGGTGAGGTTGGGTTTGGCGGTCATGAAGCCGGGCTCCGGGGAGAGGCCCGTTGGAATGTACCGCGCGGACAGAGCACCGGGGAGCCGTGCTCGCGCGAGACGCTACGGCGAAACGGGCCGGCCGCTCGCGGCGACGATCACCAGCGGGGCCAGATTCGCCGCCCGCAGCGCCGGCTCGATGATCTTGCGATCGCCGGCCACGACGATGATCAGGTGATCCATGTCGATTACGCGCGCCGCGGCCGCGGTGAGCTCGTCGGCAGTGACGCTCGACACGCGCGCGGCGTATCGATCGAAGTAGTCGAGCGGAAGTGTGTCACGCACCATCTCGACCATGCGCGCCGCAAGCGAATCGGGTCCGTCGATCCGCACCGCGAGCGAGCCGACGCGGCTGCGGCGGGCCGCCGCCAGCTCGTCCGCCGTGATCGGTTCGCCTCCGCTCAGTCCGCGTAACATCGTGAGCCATTCCGCCAGCGCGCTGTCCACCTTCTGCGCCGCGACAAGCGTAGACCCCACGAACGCCGACGGCCGTGCCGCGCGTCGCCACGTGAATCCCGTCGTGCCGGAGTACATGAACGACCGCTTCTCGCGCAGAGCACGCTGAAGCCGCGCCGTGGCGACGGCGCTCATCACGTCGGCCGCGTACGACTCGGTCGACGTCCGCGCCGGACCCGCGGCGCCCACGTAGATGTACGTCTGTGCGCCGGGCACGTCGTAGAGGTAGATCGTGCTGGGACGCTCGATGACGCCGGCCGCCGAGGAGGCCGGCGGCAGAGCGGTACCACGTGGCCACAACCCAAAGGCATGTCGTACCTGCACCACTGCATCGGCGCCGATCACGTCGCCGGTAATGACGATCGAGGTGGTTTGCGGCTCAAGATGGTCGGCATAGAACGCCGCGACGTCGGCAGCCGTGATCGACCCGACGCTCGCCTCCGTTGGTACGAGCGAACGCGCGAACGGATCATCGGCGCCGTAGAGCATCGCATAAAAGAGGTAGCGCGGCACCGTCACCGTTGCCTGCGCGACGCGGCTCGCCGCTCCCGACTGGATGTTCTTCCGCCGCCCGACCGCCACGCTGTCGAGCCTCGGATTCATCAGCATGTCGGCAAGAAGCTCGAGCGCGCGCGGAAAGAGCGCTGTAGTCGTCGTGAAACCGGTCGGTCTGACATCGGTGCCGATGTCGGCGGCCGCGCCCTCGAGCTGCTCGGCGCTTCGTGTCCGCGTGCCTTCGTGCAGCGCGCCGATCGTCACCGCGTACAGGCCTTCCTTGCCCGGTGGATCGAGCGTGGAGTCCGCCGACGTCACGACACGAACGGCCACGACCGGGACCGAGTGGTCCTCGACCACGTACACTCGCAACCCGTTCGAGAGCACGATTGGCATCCGTACATTCGGAAACTTGAATGCGGACTCCGGCGGCGCCTGTGGCCGCCACGCCCGATCGAGCGCCTGAGACGAAGCGCGCACCGGCAAACCGGCGAGCGTGACCAACGCGAACACGACCGCGGCTTGGCGATGCATCGGCGACGCAGTCACGGCTTGGGCCCCCCGCCGCGCGGCGTCACGTTCGTGTACGGGAGATCCGGGCGGCTCACGAGATCGAGCTTTCCCGCCGGCACGAGGCTCATCACCACCCGGCTCGGCGTGAGGTACTTGCGTGCGACGACCAGCACGTCCCTGGGCAAGAGCCGCTGCGCGCGTGCGGCCTGCGTGGCGTACGCCGTCGGCTCGCCCGCAAAGATCATGTCGTGCGCGAGTGTATCGGCGCGTGCGAACCTGGTTTGGAGCGACGTCGCCGCCAGCACGGCGTTCGCGGCGTTGAAGCGCGCGACCTCCTCGCGCGTAATCGGCGTCGTCGCGAGCGATGCGAGCGTGCTGTCGACCAGCGCCTCGATCAGCGTCATCGACGCGCCAGAGTGCGGGAAAATCGCGATCTCGAACAGGCCCGACTGCTCGAGATCGTAGTTGCCGACCCTCACGCGCGATGCCAACTGCCGATCCTGGATGAGGAGCTTGGTGAGACGGCCGGACTGTTCGTGCGACAGCGCGGAGGCGAGCGCCAGGAGCGCCATGCGATCGGGGTTCGCGTACGAAGCGCCGACCCAATCCAGATGCAGCTGCGGCTGCAGCGCGCGAGCATCCTCGAGTACGATACGCCGCTCCGGCCGTGCGGCCGGTCGTGGTATCGCCGCGTGTGCGACCGACTTACCGCGTGGAATGTCCCCGAAGTAGTGCTCGATCCACCGGCGCGCCGTCGCCGTGTCGAAGTCGCCGCTGAGCGCGATCACCGCGTTGTTCGGCACATAGTACGGCCCACACATCGATCGCAGCTGGTCGGCCGTCAAGTCAGGCAGCCCGGTCGCGCCCGGCGTCGAGTTGGTGTGGTACGGGTGACCCTCGGGAAAGAGCGCCGCCAGGGTGAGCTCGCGCCACACCCCGAAAGGAGCGTTCTCGAAGTTCTGCTGCCGTTCCTGCGCGACGATCGGGCGAACCTGCGCGAGGTGCTGCGAATCGGCGAGACTGAGCGGTGCCGCCATTCGATCGGACTCCGCCCACAGCACCGTTTCCAGTTGATTGCTCGGCACGACGACGTAGTACTCGGTCACGTCTTCCTTGGTCTCCGCGCGACCCGAAGAGCCGCCGATCGACCGGTAGAACGCGGGCTGCGGTTGTGCCAAGTGTGGCGAGCCTTGCGACATGAGGTGCTCGCACAGATGCGCGATCCCAGCGCGTCCCGGCGGGTCGTCCTTGGAGCCGAGGTGGTACCAGACGTCCACTGCCACGAGCGGCGAGGCGTGATCCTCGTTGAGGATCGCGACGAGGCCGTTGCGCAGCACGAAGCTGGTGTGCGACAGCGGCCGGACCGGTATGGGTGCTCGAGGCTGCGCCGTCACCGGTCGCGCGGCAGCTACGAGCGCCGCCGCGACCGCGGACGCGACCCATCGCAGTGCGCATGCTCGAGATCGCATCATCTGGACATTGAGCTGAGAAGAGCCGAAAACCATGACCTCTGTAACGTCGCGCCCCGCCTTAGCGCAACACTTGGACAGGGTGCGCCGCAGGTTCGCCGTCCGGAGTCACCAGCGACACGCCACGGCCTCAACCTAGCGCGACCATCTGGAAGCGACGCTCCGTAGCGGAGGCCGACGGAAACTCTCGCGACGCATTTGCGTACAATCTGACACGGACTCTTCTCCACCGAGGTTCGTATGCCCGCAAATCGATTTGCCGCAGTTGGGATGCTGCTCATTCTGATGAGCGCGCCGGTGTTCGCACAGGATCCGGGCGGTTCCAGTCCGCGCCAGGGCCGCGGTCCAAGTGAGTTCGCGCTGCGCAGTGCGGGCGACTTCACGGTCATACAGAGCCGGCCCACCGGAGCTTTCGCCGACAACATCGGACTCGGCTACGGGGTGAACGCGGCCTATCTGTACCAGCTCGACCGCGACGGGATCCTGTCGCTGCGTGCAGATCTCGGCTTCCTTGGCTACGGCCACGAGTCCAAGCGCGTTCCGCTCAGCTCGACGATCGGCGGCCGGATTCAGGTCAAGGTGTCCACGACCAATTACATCGTGCCGGTTTCAATCGGACCGCAGCTCACCTGGCCCACTGGGAACGTTCGGCCCTACGTGAACGGCGGGTTCGGCGGGCAGTTCTTCTACACCCAAAGCTCGATCGATGGCAACAATGGTTCGTCGTCGAATTTCTCGACGACCAATCAACACGACCAGACGCACGCCTGGGTGGCCGGCGGCGGCGTATACGTCCCGATCCATTCGCGCAGAGTGAACGTGATGCTCGACGCGGGCGTGCAATACTTCACCGATGGGCGCGCGCAGTATCTCCGCCCGGGCAGCATCGTCGATCTGCCGGACGCGCAGATCCAGATCAACCCGCTCGAGAGCGACACGCACATGCTCGTCGTCCGACTCGGCGTCCGAGTCGGAGCCGTGCGCCGCTGAGTGACCGAAGGCTGACGCCTGACGCCTGAAGACTCTTCCCCGCGAGGGGCGAAGCCCCAAGGCTCCCAACCGCGCGGCGCAGCGCGCCGTGCTCGCAACCGATCAAAAAGGCCCGCGCATTTGCGCAGGCCTTTTTGATCTTCCCACCAAGCAGCTCCCCCACCGGCAGTTCTCCCCACCAGCCCATCACGTCTCCCAACTCAGCCCTGGCTTCCCGAAGTGTCCGTAGTTCGTCGTCTTGCGATAGATCGGCGCGCGCAGGGCGAGTCGCTCGATCATCGCCGCCGGCCGGTAGTCGAACTTTCGCACGAAGTCCTCGGCGGCCCGCCAGTCGCCGGTGCCGAAGGTGTCGACACGCACCGAGACGGGCTCGGCGCGACCGATCGCGTAGGCCACCTGCACCTCGGCGCGCTCGGCGAATCCGTTCTTCACCACCTGGCGAGCGACGAAGCGGCCGAAGTACGCGCCGCTGCGATCGACCTTCGACGGATCCTTTCCGCTGAACGCGCCGCCGCCGTGGCGACCCATGCCGCCGTACGAATCGACGATGATCTTGCGTCCCGTCACGCCACAGTCCGCCGAGGGTCCGCCTTCGATGAACTGCCCGGTGGGATTCACGAGAATCTCGACGTGCGGGCCGAACCATTCGCCGAGGACTTCGGGGCAGAGGCAGCTCGCGACGTAATCGCGAATCTCGTCCTGTGAGACTTCGGGAGTGTGCTGCGTCGACACGAGCACCGTCTCCACGCGCGTCGGTTTGTGCTCCTCGTACCGAACGCTTACTTGTGTCTTTGAATCGGGGCGGAGCCAGTTGCGTTCGCCCTTCTTGCGTGCCGTCGCCAGGCGGTGGGACAGGCGGTGTGCCAACTGCACGGGGAGCGGCATGAGCTCGGGTGTCTCCGTCGTGGCGTAGCCGAACATGATGCCTTGGTCGCCGGCGCCGCCCGTATCGACGCCCATCGCGATGTCGCCCGACTGCTTGCTGATGAATTGAATGACCTTGACGCCGTCGGCATTGAACGCTTCGCGCGAATCGGTGTAGCCGATCTCCTGAATCGCGGTCCTGGCGACGGCCTCGTAGTCGACGTTCGTCTTCGACGTGATCTCGCCCGCCAGGACGACTTGCCCGCTCTTGCACAGCACCTCGCAAGCGACGCGGCTTGCCGGATCGCCGGCCAGATGCGCGTCCAGGATCGAGTCGGCGATGTAGTCGCAGACCTTGTCCGGATGCCCTTCGCTGACCGACTCCGACGTGAACGTGTACGAGCTCATCATGTTCTCCGCGCTGGCGAGCGCATGCAAATGAAAACGGCCCCCGACGATTCGTCGCGGGCCGCTGTGGCATCCTACGACTTAGACGGGTTTTGTCCGGGGCTCTCCCGGTGCGCGGCCCGTCAAATCGGGGAAATCGCCGCGCGCGATTCAAGCTATCGGTTCGCGCGTGACCGTCAAGAGCGAATCGACCTCGCAGAGTGACCAACCGGCCAACATGTTGGTTTGGCAGTTGAGAGTGCCAAGAAACTTGTCACGGCATGCACTACGTCTGGTTCGGGGGCTTCATGTCGCTTCGTCGTAGAATCACCGTCATTGCCGCCGTTGGTGTGGCCGCGTGCGCGCACGATCCGAGCTCGCCGATCGACGCACAGCGGCCAGCGCTCACTGCCTTGCCGCGTCAGCTCACACCCAGCGAGCAAAGCGTCCTCGACGCGTCCAACGCGTACTCGTTCGCGCTCTGGCGCACGATCAACGCGACGTCTCACGACTCGAACGTCTTCG